>JAZGFE010000273.1:0-4335 GCA_036479215.1 Nannocystaceae bacterium
TCCCAGAGTCGGGCGCTTGAGCTGCTTTCGACGATCACTTTGTAGGCAGAGCCGCATCGGCAAAATCGGTCGAAGTGCCCACAATCATGGGTGTTTTCTAAGTCTGGGCCTGGAACTTCAGCCTAAGGTCTCCGGCGAAAAACGCCATCGCGGCTGCATGCGTGAAGCTCACGCCCCCCCCTAAGCCTAATAAGAGGGGGCCGGGCCTTGGGGACGAAGCCTAGGGGAAAGCTCGGCGTTTCGACGGCACGCCGATTTGGACTTCGACCACCGCGGCAGAGTTGTAGGGCTGAGGCAGGTAGATCGCTCGCTCGTCCCAGCCGTCGATACCCGACCCCCAAGCGATTCCGTGCCCGTAAGTTTCGTCATTCCATTGGACGAGGAGCACGCCCTCCCCACCTTCGGGTGGAATGCGATAAAGCGCAGACGTCTCGTAGTCCGCCACATACACGTTGCCGCACACATCAACGCCCACCCCGTCAATAAAGCGACCATTCGCTGGCATTTGACTGGCGCCAACCGGGATTCGACCCCACTTGACCGGTGTACCCCCTCGGCCATCCTGTCCCAACGGGAGACGATAGATCCAATCGGAGAAGGCGGAGCCGATGAGCAGTGACGCGTAGTCGCGATCGAAGGTGATCACGCGAGGACCCACGGCATCACCCACGTCCGGAGGCTCCCCGACGTTCTCCTCATTTTCGGCCTGATCGAGCCACTCCCAGAACGCATCTGAAACTTCGTACGCTTCAGGGAGCACGGAGATCGTCTCTCCCGTTTCGGGGTTCACGCGGTAGATCTGGTTGTGGTCCGTCACGTAGATATGCCCTTCGAGATCCGCCGCCGTACCGTAGGCAGTGCGCAGTCCGGATAGGAGGGTCGCCTGCGATCCATCGGCGCGCACGAGCGTGAAGGAGCTCTCGAGCTCGTCCGCCACCACCAAGTCGCCCGTCGTCAAATACTCGAGCCCCGCCCGTTGCTGGATCGCAAGATAGAGCTCCCTCGTGCCATCGTATCTACTGCGGTAGATATCCCATTCGTCGCTGCCCACCAAATGGCCCTCCGCGTCAAAGGCAATCGCCGCCGAGGCCGTGATATTCCCCTCCAACGGCCGCACCACAGGATCTGGTAAATTCGCGCAATCGACATCACTCCCGCTATCCTGTGTGGGATCGGGAGACCCGTCGCCCGTGTCGCCGCCAGCGGACGAGCTGATACTATCGTTCTGCGGCCCCTCAGCGTCAGTTCCGGTACCCGAGTCCACAAGACCGGCGCTCGACTCACCAGAGGTTCCAGCGGCATCCTCCCCTACAGATTTCGTTGTCGGGCCGCATGCTACGGGTACGAGGAGCAGAGATGAGAGGATGAAGGTTTTTCGTGGAAGAGCGGAGAGAAACGAGTCCAACATCCCTCCCGATTCCCGATCTCGTCGACTCGTTTCAGCCTGAAGCGCAGTTTCTGGACCTGAATCACGCGAGTCGCGCGTGAATGGCCTGGAGTCCACGCCCCGTGCGTCGACGACAGCACGAGACGGCCTGTGGGATATCCCCCCCTCAGCCTACAACTTGGGACGGCCCACACGCGGACTCAGGTTGTGGTGTCCGCCACCGATGCCCAGCTAGGCGAGCAAACGGTCCAAGAGCTGAATCCCTCCCCCCTTGGGCCCTCCTGCGTCGATCGGATCACTAGAGTGAAATACCAAGCAACGACACTCGCCGACCTCGACTCGGAGCTCGACGCTAAACTCGACCCGGAGCTTGACGCCAAACTCGAGGTCGCTCCCGAGCCCGCTCACGAGCTCGTGAGCGAGCTCACTCCCGAGTTCGATCACGAACGCGGAAGCGAACTCGAATGGCCCGAAGACACCGAGCTCTCCGAAACGCTCGGCGCGAGACCGCCGGGCATCGCGCCACAGTGGTCGCCGACCGTCACACGCATGATGCTGGCGCTATCCCGGGTGTCCAGCGGTGTTCCGTTCCATGCAATGGGCGATGCGACACCACACGATCCATCCCGCCACGAAATGGGCACCTCGCTCGCCCTCGTCTGTCACGGCCGCGTGCTGGAGGTGGGCTTGTTTGGCGACCAAGCAAGTTTCCAAGCCATCGCCAAGGTGCTTTACCGAGTTCCATCACTCGAGGAGCTCGATACCGCCGCATCGCTCGACGCCCTTGGCGAAAGTCTCAATGTCCTCGTCGGGCGAATCAAGAAATTTCTACTCGACTACGGCCCGCCCGCTTCCCCGGGCTCTTCCGTCCCCGTTTTCTATTCTGGCGCGCTATGCCGCCGCTACGGTGGCTACGCGAAAATACCGATCTCGTCACAACGGCTGTCTGCCGATGGCGTAGCAGGTGAAGTGTACCTTACGCGCACGGAGCGCACTCCGGCCAACATCCTAGCCGAGTGCCTGTTTCTGCTTGAGTCTGGGGAACCAGACCTCATGCCTCAGGCGCAATTACTCCTGCATGAGCTCGGCGAACTGCCACTCGACCTCCCCACCGAGAGTCTCCAAGCCTTAGATGAGTGCCGACTCCTGATCCAGGCACTGCTCGAGTCCGAAGAAGAAGACACCATCGACAAAGTAGTGGAGATCGTCGACGCCATCACTTCACTGTGGCAAAAACATGGTGAAGAGACATCAGATCACGGCGCTGTGTACACGGAGCTGGGCCCCGAAGAGCTGGTCGAATTGCCAAACAAATCCCCCGAGAAGGAGCGTGTTCTCGCTCGCCTCGACGAGATGGAGTTCCACGCGCTCCAGGTCGGAACCGTGGTGGAAGGCGCGCTGGGACAAGACGATACCGCATGGATGAGCGAGGCTCATGCGGAGTTCTCTCGACTCGCTGCAAGCGCGGCCGCACCTTCGCTGAATTCCATCGAGCGCATAGCGAATCTCTCGGCGGCGATGCTGGGTGCCCTGGAGGCCGGCACACGCCAGCCGACCGATGACGACGTCCAGGCGCTTTGTGTGTCGGCGGCCATCGTGCGCACCCAGCTGTCACGCTTTCGGCGTGCAATGACGCGGGAATGCGTTGCCCTTCGGCTTCCCGAGATGGCGGTGCACTGCGACGATCTCGCCAGTGCGACCGGTTCTTCTCCGATCGCGTGGCGAACACGGCCCCGGGACCTCCGACGGCAAGCGTGGCTTCGCGGGGGTCGGGAAGCCGACGTTTTGGACATCCGGGCAGATCAAGCCAGCCGGATACGAGATCTCGGGCGAGGTCTGGGCATACTGGCACGAGACTTTCCATCCGACTCCCCCGCATTCGTAGCCGCATGGGCACGGATCCGAGCGGAGCTCCACGAAATCTCCACCGACATCAACAAATGCCCACTTGAGTCGCTCTTTCTTCACCTCGCGGGATTCGCCCGGGAATTCGGGCGCAGTCGCGGCGCAGTTGTGCACGTGACGACCGATGGTGGAGAACAGCGAGTGGCCAGCGTGATCGCCGACTGCGGAACGGGACCTCTGACGCAGCTGGTGCGCGCGATGATCGAGCACGGCGGTACCCCGTCAGCCGGCAACAACAACGGCGGTGCCCCACAGCATCGCACGCTCGAGATCCGTCTCTCTGCAGTGGTGAACCGCGATGAGGTACGCATCAGATTGTCGAGCAACGCACGCCCGCTGGATGCCGCGCAACTGTTCGTGCGAATGGAGGAAACGGACCACGCAGATCGCTCCAAAACCCGATCGCAGCAGTGCCTCGAAGCACTTCTGGACGTGACGCATCCAGCGATCACGGCGTCGGCCACGAGCCCGCTCGAACGGCGCGGGGGCCTCAACGGACTCGATACGGGTCTCCAACCGCTCAACGGAATCCTGAGTTTGGTGCTGAATCGAGAAAAGGAAGCGATCTTCGAGATCGTGCTCCCCTCGCTACAAGAGCCACTGGTCGCACCGGGTGCACTCACTGGTGATCTCGCCGCGGTGTTCGAATGCGAAGGGTGTGACGGGGAGGACATGCTCAATGAGCTTGGTCTCTTCTAGCGGTCGCCCATCGACCCCCGCATCGCGCAGCCTGCCGCGCTTGTCAGGGCCACCTCCGGCTCCAGCGCGGGAGTAACCTACCGACAACCACCCGCGGAGGAGACGGGCCCCACGGTCGGGCGACGGAAGCTCGCGGAGATCTGAGCCATCCCCTCATATAGCGCCCAGCACTTCACGAAAAAATACCTGACGATGGATAAATTGGTCGAATCTTCGCATCAGACTCAGGTTTCGCCTTTTTACCAGCGTATTGCCGCGGCAGAATGTCCAATACTTTTTGCCACGAATAAGTACACAATGTGTTAACGGTAGGCCATCCCTCCGAGGGATAAAAGGTGTTGATC
>JAZGFE010000274.1:0-3678 GCA_036479215.1 Nannocystaceae bacterium
CCGCCCTGGCGGTCGACGACCCTTGACGCAGTCTCCGAGTTCGTCCCTGCGCGGGAGGATCATCTACACTCGACTTCCTACAGCCATTTATTCAAAAACTGTCTCAAACATGTTGACACATTCCGGCGTGGGAACGGCAGTCCGAAGCTGCGATCCATGAAACGGACGGGTCGCTCAAGGAGGCGACCGAGAAAGGCTGAGCCCAACACTACGACAGCCACGAGACCTACCCCGGCGACGATCACCAGGTCCAGCTCAAGATCGACAGCATGCAAGCCACGAAACGCCACCTGAGCGCGACGGTGGGAGAGCAAACCCAACACGATGAGCGGAACTAGCGCAATACAGAAAGCGTGCACACGAACGACCGGTTCCCGTGCCGCAGCGCGATCGTGCGCCACGAAGCCTGCCAGCCGTCGAGACAGCCCAAGGCGACGCGCAGCGACCAAGAGAGGCACCGCAATGACCCCCTGCACCACCCCGAAAATCGCGCCAGCAAGACCGACCGCGACGGCCCCCACGAGCGCGCTGAGGAGGAACCGAGTCGCCCAACCAGCCCCCTCGGCACCCTGCGCGACCCAGACGGATTCGACAGCTCCTCCGGCTGCACATGTGCCCATAGCGAGTAGAATATGGTCTCTAATCTTCATCGACTGTTCGAACTTCGTCTGCTGTTGACTCGCCGATGCCACCGGGGGACGCGTTCGTGATCGCGTGACTCGCTCGCTCCGCCCAAGCTATGAGCCCCACGACATGCCGCCGAAGCATCCGCCGGCGAGGCCCCATGTGCAAAGCTGGAAGCTGGAAGCTGGAAGCGTCCTGCAGCGTCGCCAGTCGAGAGAGTATAGGCGATTGCGGAATTGATGGACATCCCTCCCGGTGCTCCATGTTCGTCCGTGGCCCGTTTCACGCCCGCGCGTACCACGACATCCAGTCGCTCCTCCTTCGGAGCGAACGCGCAGTGGATTCAAACGAGACCTCCGTTCTGGTCCAAGGCGGGTTCATTTCCTTGCTTCCTGTGCGCCAAAAAGGAGTATCGGGCCGGAACCGTCATGGGCGGCCAGCGTCCGGGGTGATCCGACCGAGAGCGTACACTGTTGGGTGGCAATCAGTCCTCCGGACGGCACGCGCGATCTCGAAGCCGCGATGGATCCGTGTCGAGCTCCGTGTTCAATCTATCGTGTTCAAGGTAGAGAACGAGGCCGATGACATATACTGTGAAACCCGAGCTCATGATCCCGGTCATCAGAAAGGTCTCACTGGCATGTCCGCTGAGCACCTTGGCGAGTATATCCAGCGCGAGCAGATAGCAGACAGCCCACCGCCAGGCGGTCTTGTGCCCCTCTGCTGCGAACAGGAGGGCCAAGCCGAAGTAACCGGCGTAGTAGTAGCGCATCGGCACCGCAAATAGGTGCATGAGCGTGAATCCGAGGGCGAGAACCGCCGTCGTTTGCCCACTCATGCGCTTCACGTGGCGAACGACGAGAAACGCGATAAGTAACGCGAGGCCGAGGCTGATCTGCTGTACCCGCACGCCGAAAATCTCCGCATCGAGCGATGCCATCATGCGATCGAAATCGGGGTTTGTCGACGGATACGCAAAGTTGAACACAAATCCGATGCATCCGCCCGCCGTGCGGTTTCCATTCAGCGCCATTTGCCCAAAGAACCCAATCCAGCCATCCACACCGCGATGTAAGATAAGACTGAGCACACCCAAGATTGCCGCCGTCAGTGCGCCGCAGGACACAAACCGTCCGGGCTTCCAGCGATGAAGCTCTCGAAGATGTCCTCGTTCGCCTAAGCGAACAAGGACGTGCAGCAACCCCGCTGCGAGAAAGAATATGGGAAACACCTTGAGGCAGGTGGAAAGGGTAAGGAGTGCACCAGCGTACCCGTAGCGCTCTTTTTTGATCATGCACACGCCGATGACCAACGATACTAGCCATAGATACCGAGGAATCGACATGGCATGACCGAAGCCTTCCACCGACGAGCAGAAGAATGTCACACCGAACGCAACCGCAGCCTCCCATCCAAACGCCCAAAGGGCGGCGCACAACATCAACATGACGGCAGCCAGATTGATGCAACCGAGCAGCGAGAGGCTCTGGTGGTCAATCGTGACCATGTTGCCCACCGCCGAAAGCAGCGCCGTCAACGTGGGCGGACCATTATATCCATGGTCCATCATGACGCGCTTCCATTGATTGCCCCAGGGCTTGAGCCAGGCCGCAAACTGGCTGACATCGGAGCGAAACGCCTCCCACCGTTCGGGGCTGAAACGAGCGATGCATCGGCGGTGCCGAGGAACATCTCTCGCTAGATACTTAATATCGAAGGTGCCATTGGTACGCAGATCACGTACCCACTTGACTTGGTTTTGGCCCGTCGCCAGCTCCGACACCATCGCGCACTCGTACAGATTGACATAACCCAGCTCATCGAAGTATTTGGTGCCAAGCAGATAGTGAAAATCGTCTCGAACGTCGAACGCCTGCGGTCGAAAGGCCGCATTTTTAGCGCCTGCAAGGGTGCCTGAAGCGACGAGGCAAGCGATCAACAACATCCCAGTGATCCAGTTCTTCGCGCGGCTTCGTGACACCTTCAGTGCCCAGCGGGTGCCGAGGAGAAGAATGGCGAAGGCCTCGATGAGGGCCATCACATGCTTGTATTGCGCAATTCCAACGTACGAGGGGACCGCCCAGTCCCACAACCAAAAGCTTACCGTTCCAGCTGTGTCGCCCGGAGATCGACTTTCTCCCACGATGATCCCGGCGGCGCCAACTGCCGTGATCAGAATCCCAGCGACCGCCGCGGTGTGTAGTGTTGGCGGCAGGACCCTCCCAACGCCGAGTCGAGCCCAAACACCTTTCTCAGATGCGAGCCACGGCGTAGGTCCGGTCACTCGAGTGGATGGTGACATGAGTACTCTCGGTGTCCGAGTTCTGGAGGCGCGTGTACGCCATCCCGACGAATCCGCCCGATCGCCCCGGATGTCGCCCACTCGCTCCACGCAGGAGTTGCGGGAGGCACCGAGAAAGTATATCGGGGGCAGAAGAACACCAGCGCGACCTTCCCACATTGACTCACGCCTTCTCTGCGGACCATTCACGTCCCACCCCACGCGCACCCTCTCCACGGCGAACCTGGGGCACGGCCACGTTCGAGGACCGCGGCGTGGGTGCCGCTCGGCAACAAGTGGTCGAAAACGGCGAGCCAGCCCGCCACGATGCTCCGTTCCCCCTGCGAGCGGCCTGTCCAAACACGGATAGCCCATGTCGAATCGCCGGCGAGTCCGAGGTCAGCCGCGACGATCTGGATCACACAACCACGTTGTTTGCTTGCGATGAGCTTCGGGTTGAAACCTTCCTCGACGTGCACGGCGGCCGCGTCAACGCCTTCGTTGACGGCTACGCCTGAAGCTGCGTGCCGTCTTGATCCGGTGACCGGGGCAAGCCCGCCGGGCCGCGTCCAAAGCTAGGCTTTCCAGCGCGCACGCGTACATGCCGAGATGCAAACCGAGAGGATCGAGCGACGAGGCCCGATCGCCGTAAACCCCTTACGGATCACCCCCACCACGCCGATCATCTCGTGGTGTAGGGGTGGGACATGAACGAGATCAAGAAGAGCCGCAAGACGAGGCGGACGGAGGCGGAGCGCGAGGAGTGGGCGGCG
>JAZGFE010000275.1:0-4862 GCA_036479215.1 Nannocystaceae bacterium
CGTAGAGGCCCTGCACGATGCGTGCATGACCTAGCACCAGGTCAAACCGCCGCCGCATTCAGACCTGGGCGGCGCTACTGGCCCCGCGCGAGGACGGCACGCTGTATGTCCACGGTCTCGACGCACCCAAGCAGGACCCGTGGGGCAGACTCTATGTGCTCGGTACGGCCCCCTCACCTCAGGCCCCGGCGCCCCCCAACGACCGTTCGTCTATTCCTTCGGACCGGACCGGACGGATGACCGCGGGGGTGGTGCCGACGTCTCCAGTCACAACTGGCGCCTGGCGGTCAGCGCGGTGCCAAGCCTGGCCCGCCCCGGTAGAAGAGCTCCACGGCCTCCCGCCCAGTCACGCTGGCACAGACGGGAGGGCGACGAAATCTCCAACACCGGTTCCCGCGAATACAGGAAGCAACGCCCCAATTCCCCGGCCCACCGCTCCAAGACGCGCGGCGCGGTCCAAACCACGCTCGAAACCTGCCGGCGTTGCCAGATCCGCCACCCGGGTGAGGCTCCGACCTGGGCGGACCTGACTCGGCGAGACGCCAATGGCTTCGCCTTGTCGTGCGCCGAGCTATTTGAGACCTCGTGCGCCATCCAGCGTGGGACTCGGAAGTTGAGCACTACGTCGAGCTTGGATCGCCGCCGTCGAATCGTCAGTCTCGCGAGCTGAAGCGAAGTTCGCCCCAGGACCCGCGATTGACCACGGTGATCTTCGTTTCGACATCCTCGATGTCGACGCCGCGCTGGCGGAGCTCGGCCTCGTAGAGGAAAAGGGCGCGCGCCGATGAGTAGGCCAGCAGCAGGCGAAAGGGCCGGCGGTCGATGATCAGATCGAGGCGGACCTGGGGCGTGCACCGTTGTCGTGCGTCGCACTCGGCGCACACCCTGTCGGTGTCGCCGGTGACGGGGCGTTGTCCGTCGAGCGACCGGCACACTGGCTTACGGTCCTGGTAGAAGGTGCGCGCGCCCCCGTAGCCGAGGACCCGCGCATCGACAGCCGGACGCAGGCTTTCGCCTCGCTGCAGTTCCAGTCCTCGTGGTCGCACGGTCAAGTAGCGCACGAGCACGCGGTAGAGGATGTCGCGCAAGGGCCCGACGTCGGACTGGGGTTTGCCGTCGTCCATCACGCGAGATCCCAGCGATCGAGAGTGTCTTGGACCTGCTCGGGCTCGATCTTGCCCTTTGCGGATCCGGCGCGCGCGAGCACCGCGCGGTACATCGGCATCAGCAAGCCGGGCGCCCCGCCCGCCCGCTCGAATAGCGTTGTGAGACCAAGCTCGCAGAGTCGCTTGCTCTGGCTATCCGTGAAGTGATGGTCGAGAAAATCCTGTGCCTCACCGAACGCCAGGCCAGTGATCTCCTCGCGGACGACGACGCGCCGCCACAAGTAGGGATGCGATCGCAACTCGGCGCGCAACTTGGGCAGGCCAACAAACAGCACCTGGACGCGACGCGCGCCGTCGAGGTCACTCTCGGCCAGTGCCCGCACTTCTGCCAACGTTTCGGCTGGCAGGTCTTGCGCTTCGTCGAGCCATAGCAGGATGGTCCTCGATTCTTCGGACAGTGCGGAAAGCAGCCGGTCGAGACTGACCGAGTGGACCATGCTTGTGCGTACACGCAAGTTCTCACCGATGACCTTGACTAGGCCGGCGGCGCCGAGCTTGCGGGACTCGGCGAAGTACAACAATCGATGTCGCGTGCGGTCGAGCTGACCGCGCAGCTCACTTAGCAGCGCAGTCTTGCCGGTACCGGTTTCGCCGGTCAGCATCGCGTAGGGCTCGTCGAGTTCGATGAGCGCATTGGCAAGGTTGTCCTTGGCGCGGACGAAGTCGGCGAAGGGGTACGGGGATCGGTTCATGGGTGCTGCTCCTGTTCTTCGGTCTGCTCGCCGCCGTCGGCCTGGATCTGCCGCTCGAGATCGGCGAGGTAGGTGGTCAGAGGCCGCTCGCCGCCGAGGTTCTCGATGCTGCGCTTGCATGCGGCCTCGAACGCCTCACGGGGAAGCGGCCCGTATTTGCGGTAGAAGGCGAGCACGATCCGCGCCTCGCTCTCGGAGTTGGGCACGTCGCGCCCGAGCATTCGGCCGAGTTCGGTGAAGACCTCGGGCAGTCCGAATCCGGGCTGGCTGTTGGGGCGTTCCCTGCCCCGCCAGAGGTCGACGAGCTTCTGTAGCTGGCCGGTGCCACGCTTCTCGAGGCGAGTTGTCTTCACATCAGCGAGCCGTTTTCGGACAAAGGGTTGCAGCTCGATCTCGCGACCGTCCCCGGTCACGAGGACCGCCCGGCCTTCGTAGACGGGGTGGTAGCGAAATCGGCTGCGTTGTCCTGCGTAGGCGGTCGAGGGCACGCGAAAGCTGCCGTTGGGCAGGCGCACCTCGCCTGTTTTCTTGTCGCTCTTCGCGGTTGTCTCGACCAAGAAAGCGCATTCGAGGTCGTTCTGGCTGACGCGTCGTTCGGAGACCAGACCGGCGAGCCGCTTCTCTGGAGTCGTACCGATCTCGCGGTGGTGGTGCCGGTTGTAGATCAATTCGAGCATCGCCTCGAGCAGCTGCTGGAGGTGCTCGAGGTCGACCACCTGCTGTGAGCGCAGCTCGACGACAAACCAGCGATCGAGGCTGCGGTGGTATGCCTCGATCTTGCCGTCCCACTCTGGGCTACGCGCCTCGATGAAGTTGCGGTGCACACCGAGTGCGGCCAAGCCACCGCGAAAGGCGTGGCTATCGAACGCCGAGCCTCGGTCAAACTGGAAACGGTCCGCGAGTCCCCATCTCGTGACCGCCTTATCGAAGACCCTGATGGTGGCTTCGGTGTCCTCTTCTTTCGCGATGACTCCCGCGAGCACAGCGCGGCTGTGGTCGTCGAGGATCGACAGCACGCGCACGTGGATGCGAGTGCCGTCGACAAAGCGGACCGCGAACTTGCCTTTGCCGTCCAGCTGCCATCCTTCGTGGGGATGATCGGCCTCGTAGAGATTGCGCAGCTTGCTCTTCTTGCCCGAGCGTAGCTTCTCGATCCCGGCGAAGGCGGGGTGCGCATTGAGGTGGCGACGCAGCGTTGTGCGGCCAAGCGAGTAGTCAGGGAACTCGACGCGAAGGTAGACCTCGAGCTGCATCAGCGATCGCTCTGGCTGCTCGTACAAGAGCCCGACCGCGTAGCCAACCCACGCAGCGGTACCGGCGTGACGCGGCTTCGCGCGGTCGTCGCGCAGTTTGGGCAGAAGGCCCACGTAGCCGTGCTCGCGATAGGCTGCGAGCCAGCGATAGAGCGTGCTCTTGCCGATCGGTTTGCCGGCGCTCTTCTTGCCGCGACGCTTCGTACCCATCGCCCACGGCCGCGTCACCGGCTTGGCAATCCGCTCCCGTAGCGCGGCCCGCCGGCGGGCTTCGCTGAGGCTCGGATCGATCAGGGGTGCGATCTGCTCGAAGCGCCAGGCGGCGATCTCGTACGGGCCGGGCCTCGATCTCGGTTGGTTGGACATGAGGCGCGAGATCTTGGCGACACCAACGGGCCAAGGTGTTCAATCCGCGTGCACGAAATACCGGTACGAAACTCAAACACGGACGACTGCGACCACACGAGTTCGAGACGGCGGCACTCGGCGAGCGCATGGGGGTGCAGCTTGCCGGCGACAGTCGTCGCTACTGACAGAGTCCGGATGACCGCCGCCAGCCGATCGTGGCGTGGCTTCGAGCGGTAACGACGTGGATCGACAGCCACGTCCTCTCGCATCGAGTCAGCCGCCCCTGGCACCCGAGCGTCAGCATCACCGATGAATCGGCTCATCGGTGCTCCACTGACACCGCCGCCAGGTCGACCGAGCGCGTAAGCGCCGAGTCCCTCGGTCCACGCGTGCAGCGTCGTGTGCGCTGGCGTCCGTCCGCCGAGCTGCGACCAGGCGACGTCTCGCAGGCTCCGGTCGCCCCGCGAGTACTCCGACACCTGGTGCTCGATCACCGGAAGCCCGTAAGTCTTGCGCGGTAGTGCGTCGCAAGGCAGCACGCGAGGCCTGCTCCCGCACCGTGTGCAGCGCGCAAGGGCCACGGTCGCGGTCAGAAACACCGCCTCGAAAACGCCATGATCATCTCGCTCGAGCAACACGAGGGGACGCGTCACTCTCGTCCGCGTGAGCACCATCTCCCCGCCCGCGGCGCGACACGCGTCTTTTGGGGCAGCTGATGTCCTCCAATTCGAGCAAGCCGCGGCTCAACAACCGCTCGTACTCGCGGTACAACACTTGGATGGTGATCGGCACGGAATTCGACTCCATGTCGACGCCGTGGGGAGGCGGCGGTAACCGCCTTCCCACACTTCAACGTCGAGGCACGATCCTACGCCGCCGGACCGTGAGCGTGAGTCCGGGAGTGATTTCTCTCACTCTTCCTGAGCCCGCTGAGACCGTGAGTCGGGAAGAACTCCCCCCCAAACAGCGTGGCTCGCCTGGTCCGATCTACGCGGCGCACGACACCGCGACCCAAGCATAGCCGTCCGAAGCGGTGACTGCCCACGACAGCCGTCCGGCTGGCCTCCACGCAGCGTGACCACAGGTTTTCTTCCGGTCGTTCGCAAAACCATTCCAGCCGGAGATGATCAACTCATGCACCAGCGCCTGATCGCCCTTGCTATCGCTATCTGTGTCATCTTAACAATCGCCTTTATCGGATCGGAGTCATGGAGTTCACCGGGACTGGGGGTAGGACCGGATGATTCGCGTGAGGGCTCAAGTGGCGTCGTCCACTCCGTAGAAAATGCGGACGCCGTCTCTGAAGACGATGCCTCGCTGGCGAGATCGCTGGTTCACGGCACTGCGGACGCCGATGCATCCAACGCTCTGCGCGTGATGAGTCAGGCCGAGTTCTACGCGCG
>JAZGFE010000276.1:0-2917 GCA_036479215.1 Nannocystaceae bacterium
CGAACAGATCCGGCGTGAGAGGCGTTGGCCTCGGAATCGTAGGGGGTGTCGGCGTGGGGCCCTTACCGACCGTCACCGGGACGATTGGCGGCGGGGTAGGAACACGTGGTCGCCGGTTTTGGGTAGATGCAGTCGCTGAGTGATCGACGTCAACTATTTTTGCCGGGGTGCGACAACAATTCTTGCCGGTTCGGGTCTTGGTGATGACACCCACGAGCGACCGTCGGGGGGTAGTTGTCGTTCAGCACCGGTCGCGTGCTCTGGATGAGGCTCAGCTCTTTGCGCCGGAACGGCCCTTGGCCTTCGCGGTGCGATAGCTGGGCACGGCAAACTCAAGGACCACTGAATGGTGGACCAGGCGATCTATCGCCGCAGAGGTCGCCATCTTGTTTTTGAAGATCCGATCCCAGTCGCTGAACACGAGGTTGCTGGTGATCGCGGTCGAGCGCCTCTCGTAGCGCTCGGCGAGGAGCGTGAACAGCACTTCGGCTTCTTCGGCAGACTGGTTGACGTAACCGATGTCATCGAGGATGACGAGGTCGAACTGGTCGAGTTTGCGCAACTTTCGTGGCAGGTCGAGGTCGCGCTTGGCGGCCAGAAGTTCCTGAACGATCGTGTACGTCGGCGTCCACAGGACCGAACGCCCCTGCTGAACCAGCGAGTGTCCGAGTGCCGCAAGCGCGTGACTCTTGCCGACGCCGGGAAGTCCGAAGGCAAGGATGTTGACGGCCTTGTCGACGAACTCGCCGAGCTTGAGTTCTTCGAGCTTGTGGACGACGGCACGAGAGAGCCGCTTGTCGTCGAAGGTCTCGAAAGTCTTGGCTGTTGGGAGCCGCGAGGCTCGTCGCAGTCGTGTCACACGCCGCTCATGCCGGGCCTCACTCTCAAGTTCCAGCACCTCCAGGATCGTGGAGAGCGCGGCGCTATGGTCAGCCTGAACGAGGCGACTGACGAGTTCCTGGGCGACCACGGTGAGCTTGAACGCGAGCAAGTGGCTGACCGTTCGGCTCTCGATGGTATCGGCGGTGTCGGCGGTGTTCAAAGTGCACCGCCGATCAGCTCGTCGTAGCCATGCAGGTCAGGTGCTGGGATCGAGATGCTCGGAATGTCGGGCTCAAGCGGTCGAACTCTTGCCTCGACGTCGACGTATCCGAAGCGCTCGTTGGCGCCGAGCAACGCGACGAGGGCAGCGTGGACATCCGACTCCATCGTGTCTGCGGCCAGCTTCAGGACCCGTACGTACTCGACGTCTGCCCGCGTTCCGTGAGTCGCGTACAACGCATCGTAGGTACGCCGAAACGTCAGCGTCGGAAACAGGTCTTCTCGGAATCTGTAGTTTGCAAAAGCGCCTGGTTTGCGGACCAGGGACCCGATGATGTGCCGATAGTCGATGCGGTGCGCCCCTTCGCCGCGCAGGCGAGGGAAGACTTCGACCCGTTCGCGCCGATACCAAACCTCGACGGTGTTCGGGAACAGACGCGCTTCAACCTCGTGCCCAATCAGTCGCGAGGGGACCGAGTAGATCCGTGCGCGGACCTGGATCGTGCTCCACTTTCGCACCTTCGGGGTCGAGGACGTGTAGGCCGGCAACCTCCGAGCGGGTAGCTTGGAAAGCAACGCACGCTCTTCACTGAGGCGGGCTTCGAGATGGCGGTTGTGCGTGCGGTCCAGCGTGTCTTGAACGAACTGTTCGTAGTCTTCGACGCTGTCGAAGTCGCGGCTTCCTCGGAGTACGAGCGCTTGCTCGAGCAGCTTCTTCGTTCGGCGATGGCGGACTTCGACCGCGCCGTTCTCGTTGGACTTGCCTGGGTTGATCTGTCGGACCCGCTCGAGGCCGAGGTGTTCGCACGCGTCGGCGAAGCGGGTCGTGAGTGCCCGACCACCGCCGCCTTTGAGTTCATGCGTCGCGGCCGAAAGATTGTCTGTCACCAGCTCGCCCGGCACGCCTCCGAGCGCCCACAGTGCTCGTTGAAGACCATCAACGAGAGCCTCGAACGTTTCGGAGAACGCCACGCATGCCCACGTCCACTTGCTGTACACGAGGACGAACTCGAAGAGCAGGTGCCGCAGTGGCTGAGAGGCCACCGTGACATCGAGCTCGTTGCAGCATGTGAAGTCCAGCGCGCCCTGTTCGCCCGGAGGATGGACCTGCGGGAAGAACACCTCCTTGGTCGGTCCTTTGAGCGCTCGCCAGTCTCGAAGCCGTCGTTGCATCGTTCGCAGCTGTCCGATCGAGAACCGCTTTGGGTCCTCCGCGACCAGCACCTCCAGCAGCGTTTTGGCCTCGAGCTTCCCCTTGTGATCGCGTTCGAGTAGTGGCTCGATTTTTGAGCGCCAGACCCCCTCGAACGGGTCCGGCCGCGTTCGCCAACTTCGTGGCTCCTTCGTCTCCGAGGGCAAGGACCCCGCCTGCCACTGTCGCGCCGACCGAACGCTCATGCCAGCGGCTGCCGCCGCCGCTTCCTGTGTCTTTCCTTCGCTCATTTTCTGCCTCAGCAGCCGAACTTGTGCATCTGTGACCAAAATTGAGGCTCTCCGCCTCCAGCGTCACATGCGCGCCCGACTCGCCCAAACCGGCAGTTCTAGTTGGCGCTGACCGGCAGAAATAGTTGTCGCTGATCAGACGGCACACAGTGCAAACGCAGAGCGTTTTGCGTGGGGGGAGCTGTAGCGTTCATGACCCCGTGATGGGGCGAATGCGACCATGCACAATCATACCACCGGCAACGCCGTCGTTCGACAGCGCATCGCTCTGTTCGACCGCAATGCGCTGTCATGACGCGGGGCGCTGCTGTTCGAAGTGTCATCGGACTCTGGCGGTGAAACGGCCATTGCCAAACCAAAATCCCGCAACACGAACCGAAACATCATGGCCGATCAGGATGTTGTGGGGCTTGAAATCCGGGTGGACAAGTCC
>JAZGFE010000277.1:0-23937 GCA_036479215.1 Nannocystaceae bacterium
CTGCGCTTTCAGTTCACGGATGCCCCTACCTATCGTCGACGGCACCATACCTGTCGCTCGATGCACCTTCACGATCCCTCCGTGTCCAAGCGCCATCGCTTCAGACGCCGCCCACTCTCGCCGCCCACGTTCGTCCAATGAACCACGTAGTTGACCGAACTGATCACTGATTTCGGCGGTTGTCTTGTGCACTTGCCGCAACCTGATCCTCTCAATTCGAAAAGTCAAGTTATTTTTCTACGGGCCCTAAGGCTTGGACGCAGCGAAATCCGAGCCCGGAGGCGTAGCTGCGGCCCGGCCCGAGAAGCGCCGCCGCAACCCGGGGAGCACGGGCCCCGAGCTGGGCCGATGCCTCGACTCGGATCGGACGCAGTTCAGCGTGCCGCGGATCGGAACCGGCCACCCATTCAAACCCGTTTTCGGTGCGGTCGAACAGGTCGTGGGACACCGTGAGGGCGTGGGGCCACTCCGCTTCGGTGGGCAAGCGCCAACCGCGGAACTCGCAGTACGCCGCGGCTTGGGACCCCATCACGCAATCGACCGGGTACGCGCCGCGTCCTTCATCTGCCCACCTGCACAACACCCCATCCACCCCCTGCCCCCCCCCTTTGTCCTCCGCGTCTGCTGGTCGCGCGGAGCCTTGGGCCGGCGGATCACAGCTCCCCGCGTCGGTACACGCCCGATATTGGGACACGGTCACAGCGCGACGCTGCACACAAAACAGCGACGCGAGCACACCCGTATCACCGCCGTCGCGCGCCGCGATACGTACCATCTCCGGCGGACACGCCAACGGAGCCGCTGCAGCATCCACCGCCAACGATGCGTCGCGGTGGCTCGGCGAGCGATGGGGAGCACGGGTCCGATCCCGCGCGATCCGTCGGGACGGCGAGCCCGACCGACTCGGGCCGTCGGCGAGCCACCCAGGATCCAACTCGCCCCCCAACTCCGTCCGAGCCCCGATCCGAGATCGATCCACAGCGTCGCCGCCCAGCACGAACCAGACCAGCGCACCGATGGCGGCGACGCTGGTCCCGACAGCCGCCAGACGCCACCACTGCTTCCCACCCACGACCCCTCGGTTGCGCGCCACTACCCCGGCTGGAGGGCCCACGGGCGCTACATAGACGATGTTTTCCGGCCTCGGCGGCATGCGCTGCTTGTGGGGCGGCCTGGCCACGGACACGCGAGAGTTAGGAACGGGGAACGTCGACTCATACTCGAAGCAGCCGACAACCTTGGCGCACGCCGAGTACGCGCGTCTCGTCCACGAGTGAGGATCACCGGCTAAGGTCTGCTCAATCGCCGTGTCGAACTCACGCATGCTCCGAAACCGCTGGTCGGGGTCCGGGTGGAGCGCACACCGCAAGAGTCGTTCTTCGTCGTCCGAAACGTCGATCCCCAAGCGCCTCGGACAGATAGCGAGCCCCGCTTCGGCGAATGCTTCACCTCCCGACCGTTCTTGTTTGCCCCACGCTTCCCACGCGGGGGTTCCACCGAGCATGTCGTCCAATAGCAGCATCGCCATGCTGTAGACATCGGACCACGCGCCGCAGCGACCCGCGTCGCCAGCTCGCTGCTCGGGCGCGGCATAGTGGGGCGAAGGCGGCTCCACCGGCGGTTCAGCCAGGTTCTCGGTGTCGCCACCGGGTTCGGACACACCACTGAACCCGGTCAGTTTGATCTTGAGCTCGGCAGCCTCGATCTCCCCTTCGATCCACAGTTCGCTCGGCCGTAGGCGACGGTGCGCGAACCCGTGGTCGTGGGCGTAGACCAGGGCCGACATGACACCGGAAAATCGTTGGGCCGCTTCGGCGAGACAACGGCGACGAGGAGGTTCGTCTCCCGCCTCGCCTCGCCGTACATCCAGCGTGGCACCATCGACCCACTCGTACACCGCGTACAGTGCCTCCCCCCCCTGCGGAAGCGGATGAGGGTCGTGCCCGACACGGGTCCGCAACACCGCAGCTTCTCGCTCCGACAAGAACGCCATCAGCCGAGCAGCACGGATAAACCGTTCCGAGATCACCCGCGCCATCTCGTCGGGGACATCGCCGGGGCAAAAGCACAGGCGCAGGCGAAGCGGGCCACCATCCTGCGTATCGGTGGCCCGAAAGAGCGCACCGAACGTCTCGCGTGCGATCAACTCGGTAAGCTGATAGCGCTCACCGACGAGGCTACCCACCCACGCGCGAGGATCGATGTCGTCCATCGGTTGGGACCCACGGCTCACGACGCTCACCCCCGATGTGTGGCCGGTGGCGGTGGCGACGGCGACGCTGCGGGGACGGACTGCGCCGCCTTCACCTTGTCCTCGGACGTCCACCGCGCGAGCACACGGGTGGGGTCGATACCCGTCGCCGCACGGATCTGCTCCGCGTACTCGACCATCGCCCCCGCCAGTTGTTTGGGGCCTCCGCCCGCACCGCTGCCATCATCTTCGCTCGCCAACACTGATAGTCGATCGACGCTGAGGTCCCCGATCGCGCTGGAGATCTGCCGCGTCAGGGGCAACAACTTTTGCATCAGCAGGACTTCCCGTGCCGCATCACCCTGTTCATTGTAAGTCTCGCCCAACGTCCGCAACGCTTCCGCTGTGGCTCGGCCCGCTGCCACGACCTGCGCGGCCCTCCCCTTGGCTCGTTCTTCCGCCTCGCGGCATGCGGCCTCTGCTGGTTTGATCACATCTGCTTCCAACTGGAGCCGCACCCGGGCGATACGGGCCTGCTGCATGGCCACCTCCCCCTTCGTCCGGGCGACCTTCGCCTGAATCTCCGCTCGCTCCACGGCGATCATCGCTTCTCGCTTGGTGCGAGCGTCCGCGAGACGCCGAACATTTTGCTTGATCGCGATCTGCATCTTCGCTTCGATCTGCGCCACCTCTCCGTTGCTCTTGTTCACCCACTTATGCTCTTGGGTCTCGGCTTTGGTCCTTGCCTCTGCGACCATCGCGTCGCGACGGATCTCCGCGCTCTTCTGACGACCGATGGAAGTCAGATATCCCACCTCATCGCTGACGTTTTGAATCTTGAGCGTGTCGAGCACAAGCCCCAAACTGTGTAAGTCCTGTTCCGCCTCTTCGGCCAGTTGCCGGGCGAAGCGTTCTTTGTCCATGTTGACCTGCTCGGGGGTCAACGTCGAAAGCACGCCGCGGAGGTTACCCTCTAGGGTTTCTCGGGCTACTTTCATGATTTCGGTCCGAGGTTTTCCCAAAAAACGCTCGAGGGTATTGCTCAACAGGGGCTCCTCGCCCGGCACCTTGATGTTCGCGATGCCCTGTACCGTCAGGGGGATGCCTCCCTTGGAGTACGCGCCTTTGACCTCCACTGTGATAATCATGTTGGTGAGGTCCATGCGGTCAACCGTCTCGACCAGAGGGATCCGTAGGGCCCGACCGCCGCGGATAACCCGATATCCCCGCAGGTCGCCCCCGCGCAAACGCCTCTGACGACCCGCGAAAATGAGAACCTCGTTGGGCTGGCACACATAAAGCATATTCTTGAGCACTAGCAAGACAACGACCACAGCGGCCGCAGCGATGCCGGCAAGAGCAAGAAGCGCGGATCCGCTGATAAAAGAAAGTTCCAAAGGTACTTGGTTCATCATCGCGGACCCCCTCCCACGGAAGCATCGCTCGCCGTGGTCGCATCGCTGTTGTTTTGGTTCATGTTGCTCAGCAGCGCGGGAATATCCACACCGGTGGTCTCACCCAAAGTACGTAGCACCGTGGCGACCACACGGGGGTACGTGGCCGCGTAACTCGCCAAGCCCCGGCCATCGCCCCTGTCTAGAATATTGACCTCGGCGACGGCGATGCTTTTCACATTCTCCACGACAGTCGAGACGATTTCCTCGAGGTGCTGGATCACCCAAATCTGCTGAGCGTCAGGTCCCATGGATTTCCATGCCTCCGACGTCACCCGCAGCACCTCCACCGCTGCTGCACCGTTTTCCACTGTCGGGGCCGCGTCGCCCTTGGCCCTGATCGTGTCCGCTTTCTTTTGCGCTTCGGCGGGAATAATGACCTCGGCTTCGAGTCGTCGGCCCTCCAGTTCCTGCCGTGCCTCTTGGAGGCCACGTTCCGCGTCCGCCCGTGCGGTTTTTGCCGCAGCAACCGCCTCCTCTTCTGCCGCTCTCGCCTCGCCATCAAGCTCGGCCCGAATCCTCGCTAGTTGGTTTTTAACCTTGACCACCTCGGTCTCCGCTGCGGCTTGAGCGACCTCGGAGCGACGAGATAGCTCTGCTTCCGCCACAGTGACTTGCTGCTGGGCCTCGTTCTCGGCATTTTCCGCGTCACGAAGCGCCTCCGCGATGCGCGGCCGACCCAGCGAATCGAGATAGCCGGTCGTATCGGATACGCTTTGAATTTTCAGCGTATCGAGTTGCAGCCCCAACTTGTCGAAATCGTCTTGCGCCGCGCGTACGAGATTATCTGCAAACTGCAGACGATCTTCGTTCACCTCTTCGGGGGTCATCTGGGCGAGCACCTCTCGCAGCGCACCTTCGAGGGTTTGCTGCGCCACGGTACGAATCTCCTGCGAGGACCGACCCAAGAATCGCTCGACAGCGTTGCGCAACAACTGGGGATCAGAGTGGATCTTCACGTTGGCGATAGCGTGGATACGAAGCGGAATATTGCCCTTCGAGTACCCGTTTTGTACCACGATATCGGTGGACATCACCCGCGTATCCATACGATCCACGCGTTCCAGCAAAGGGATCCGCCAGGCCCGCCCCTTCCCAAGTCCGGGATAGGTGGCGACCTGCGCGGACGCACCGCGAGACATGATGATCATGGGACCAAGGTCCACACCGTTGTGCAGCCGTTTGCGACCGGTGAAGATCAGGATCTCGTTCGATCGACAAATATGGAGGAAACCTTTGGCGATGGTGAGAAAGACGAGAAACGACACGCCCGAGGCGGCGGCCGCACCGGCCACGACGGGCAAGCCCAACTCGGCGACAAGAGTGGGAGTAAAACCGAATAGGAGCATGGAGAACTCGTTTCTTAACTGGGGAGAGTGGGTGATCGCTCAAACACGAGGCGAGGTCTCGAATGCCGCGGGCCGTGGCTCTGCTGGAGTGTGCCCGTGCGACACCACGGCTCGCGTCCCATCCATATCGATGACGAGGGCCTCGTCGCCTTCTTCAAAACCAAGGTCATCGGTCGTTGTGGCCAAGAGATCGACTGTCGTGCCGCGAATCTGTATCCTGATTTTTCCTTGTCTCCCGTCACTGACGGCCATGAGTACCCGCGCCGTCTGACCAATGTAGTCGGCCTCGCTCGCCGCCGTGCCCACCTCGTCGCGCGCCATGGCACGAAAGACGGCGACAGCCCCTTGGCCGACGAGAACGCCCATCCCGACGGCCAGCCCCGCGGTGACCTGGCTGGACTCCACGAGGTCGAGCCCATCGAGCACGAGCCCGGTCGCGCCAAAAAAAGTGGCGAAGAAGGTCCAAAATCGTAGCGAGAGCAGGCTTGCCGCGAAGCCGACGAGACTGCCTTCGCCGCCTGCGCGATCAAGCCCGTGATCGCGGTCCTGGCCAGCCGAATCAGTATGCACATCGACGTCCGCCGCGTCCACGTCCACGTCCACATCCACTTCCGCATCCACATCCACATCCGCATCCGCATCCGCATCGTTCCCACTGAAGAAGATGGACGCACCGATCAAGATGGCCCCGAGCACGAGCCAGAAGATATAGAACGAAAGCAACACGACGTTCTCCTTTGTGAGAAAAGACGAGGTTTGCACCTCAGGCCACCGAGTGTGACATGCCTTGGTCGTGCCGACCCTTTCGCGATTTCGCGCCGCCCGGTCGGCACCGCAGCCCCGCCCCATGCCGCCCGACCTCCTCTCCGTCGATCCCGGCGCGCGCGCGCTGTGCGCCGACTCGCCGGTGGGCCACGGACGCCGTTCACTCCAGCTCCGCAAGCGCCGTGCGCGGCGCTGTGACGGACAGGCCGACATCCGAAGCGTCGCACACGAGAGCGCGAGCGTGCTCGGTCGAGAGCGCACCGTCAAACCGTCAAGCCGTCAGAGCATCGCCCCGCCCGTGCTATCGCAACGCGTCTTGTCCGAGTCCACAACAAGCGACGCCTCCGTTGCGAGTCCAGCCACTACTGCAGCGAGCCCGGACACCGTCGCACCCTGGAAGCGTCTGCGCCGTCTCTTCGGCTTCGCGCGTCCCTACTGGCGGCGCATCGTCGTAGCGCTGGCCTGCCTCGGCGTCACGGTCGCGCTCAGCTTGGCGCTCCCGCGTTTCTTCGGCGAGGCCATTGATGCGGCCTTCACCCAAGGCGATCTCGGTCAGCTCGACGAGATGACCGCTGCCTTGATGGTCATCTTCCTCGCGCAGGCTATGTTCGTGTTCTTCCGCCACTATTTCATGAGCTGGGTGGGGGAGCGCGTAGTGGCGGATCTGCGGTCCAGGGTGTACGCGCAGGTGGTGAGCATGCCCCAGGCCTTCTTCAACGAGGCGCGCACGGGCGAACTTCTCTCCCGCCTCACCGATGACGTGTCACGGCTACAAGACACCGTCGGACAAGACCTCAGCATCGGCCTGCGAAATCTGCTGACGCTGATCGGCGGCATCACACTACTGTTTTGGCTCAACCCCGCACTGACCGGGGCGATGCTGGCCGTCGTACCTCCTCTCGTGATTTCTGCCAGCTTGTGGGGCCGCGTGATCCGGCGCCTCAGCCGGCAAGCACAAGACCTGCTGGCCCAAACCAACGGCACGCTGCAAGAAGGGCTCGCGGGCATTGAGACGGTGCAAGCATTTACCCGTGAGGACTACGAGGTGAACCGCTACCGAAACGGTATCGAGCGCACATTCGAGCTGTTCGCCAAGCAGATTCGGGCGCGCTCGTGGTTCATGTCCACGACGAGTTTTCTCGCCTTCAGCAGCATCGCCGGCATCTTCTGGATGGGGGGCCGGATGGTGGCGACGGGGGAAATCAGCGCCGGGAAACTCGCCGAGTTCTTCCTGTACACCATGGCAGTGGCGGGTGCGGTCGCGGCGTTGTCTGGACTCTACGGACGTTTCAACCAAGCTATCGGCGCTACCGCACGGATATTCGAGCTACTCGACGCGCTTCCCCAGATTCGGGATGCTGCAGACGCACGATCGCTCTCTGAGGAGGTGCGGGGAGAGATCAGTTTCCACACCGTGAGCTTTGCCTACGCCGATCGGAACGCCCCCGTGATCGAAAACCTGGATCTACGTATTCCTCCCGGCACGATGTGTGCGTTGGTCGGCACGAGTGGCTCGGGAAAGACTACCCTGGGGCGATTGATCTTGCGTTTCTGGGATCCGACCGAGGGTTCGGTGCGCCTCGACGGCCACGACCTGAGAACGCTCAAGCTCGAACACCTGCGACTCCAGATCGCCACAGTATCCCAAGATCCAGTTCTGTTCTCCGGTTCCATCCGCGAAAATATCCGCTACGGCCGACTGGACGCGACCGACGACGAAATCGAAGCCGCGGCCCGTGCAGCCAACGCAGATGGTTTCGTGCGGGGCTTCCCCGATGGCTACGAAACCGTAGTCGGAGAACGCGGCGTCAAACTAAGCGGCGGCCAACGGCAGCGTGTCTCCATTGCTCGCGCGATCCTTCGAGACCCCCGCATTCTGATCCTCGACGAAGCCACCAGCGCCCTCGATGCGCAAAGCGAGGCTGCGGTCCAAGGCGCGCTCGAGAAACTCCAACGCGGACGCACCACAGTAGTGATCGCACATCGGCTGAGCACGATTCGTGACGCCGACAACATCGTCGTCCTCGAGCACGGCCGTATCGTCGAGCAGGGGCGCCACAGCGATCTGATGGCGCGCCAAGGGAGCTACTCGCGTCTTGTGGCCCGTCAGACCCGGCCCGCCGGTGCTCCCAACACGCCCCTCACTCCCAACACCGCCCACGCCCCACGCTAGGGCGAGCGCATGCGACGCAAGCCCCGCTGCGCCTACGACTGAGCCACGCGTGCTAGACTCGACTGCCATGAATCACGCCACGAGCCACGACCCTGACTCCATGCAGCAGATCGTCTCGCTCTGCAAGCGGCGCGGTTTCGTGTTCCAAAGCTCCGAGATCTACGGTGGTCTCCGCAGCGCCTACGACTACGGCCCCATGGGCGTCGAGCTCAAACGCAATCTGATGAATGAGTGGTGGACCTCGATGGTGCACAGCCGCGAGGATATCGTTGGACTCGACGCTTCCATCATGATGCACTCAGACGTTTGGCGCGCCAGTGGCCACCTGGCGAGTTTTTCCGACCCACTGGTGGACTGCAAGGTCTGTGGCGAACGTTTCCGGGCGGACAAGGCCCCGGCGGCCCTCGAAGGTGCAGACGCGACCATCCGACTGGCCGACAAAGGTCGCGCCAAGGTGGCGCTCACACATATCGAGCGCCACCTCGGACAAACCCTTGAACGCCAGGGTAAAGAACTGCGGGGCGCCAAAGCGGGGGATCGCGGCTACCTATGCCCACACTGCGGCTCACCCTTCCTCAGCGAGGAGCGCCAGTTCCAGCTCATGTTCCAAACCACCCTGGGACCTGTCGACCCCATGGGCCGCGTGCTCAAGACCGTACGAGAAGGTGTGCAGGCGGGCCTCGACGACACGGCGATCCGCAGCAAGATCGATCAGATCACCCAAGAGTCGGCGGTCTACCTGCGACCCGAGACCGCTCAAGCGATGTTTGTACAGTTTCCGAATGTGCAACAAAGCATGTCGATGAAGCTGCCCTTTGGTATCGCGCAAATGGGGAAGAGTTTCCGCAACGAAGTTACCATCGAGCACTTCATCTTCCGTTCCTGCGAGTTCGAGCAAATGGAGATGGAATACTTCATTCCACCAGGAGAAGGCCCAAAGTGGCTCGACTACTGGAAGTCGGAGAGGATGCGCTGGTGGCAGAGTATCGGTCTGCGTCCCGACGACCTGCGCCTCCGCGCCCACGCGGACGACGAGCTCGCGCACTACAGCGACGGTTGCTTCGATGTGGAGTACAAGTTTCCATGGGGATGGGATGAACTCGAGGGCATTGCCTCGCGCACAGACTACGACCTCAAGGCCCACAGTGCGGGCTCGGGCAAGAAATTGGCGTACTTCGATCCGGAGGCCACCGATCCGGACACCGGGAAGAAGGGATGGCGCTATTTGCCACACGTCATTGAGCCCGCAGCAGGTGCCACCCGAGGACTATTGGCCGTGCTCTGTAGCGCCTACTCGGAAGAGCCCGGGGACGCGGAAGGCAAGGGTGCCCGAACGGTGCTGCGACTGCATCCCCGCCTCGCTCCCATCAAGGTGGGGATCCTGCCGCTCGTGAAACGGGACGGTATGCCCGAAGTAGCGAGGAAGATCGCAGGCGAGTTTTTGGGTCAAGGCATCAACGTCAAATACGACGAACAACACGCCATTGGCCGCCGCTACGCGCGTCACGACGAGATCGGCACGCCGTTTTGCCTCACAGTCGACGCGCAGACCCTGGAGGATGAGACCATCACGCTGCGCCATCGCGACGACCGCAAACAGGAGCGGATCAAGGTGCGCGCCGCGGTCGACACCGTCCGCGAGCACTTGCGACGATAGCGAACACCCGATCCGCACCCACGCCACCATTGAGATCAAAGCATGAACCAACCGCGTACTGTCAACTGTAAAAAACTCGGCCAGGAGCTGCCGGGTATCCCTTTCAAGCCTTTTCCCACGGACTTCGGTCAGGTTCTATACGACGAGGTGAGCATGGAAGCGTGGAAGCTCTGGCTCGCCGAGTCGCCCCGCTATATCAACACCTATCGGATCGATCTCCAAAGTGCGGAAGGCCGCGAGTTTCTGGAGAAGCAGATGAAAATCTTTTTTGGATTCGACGACGGTGACATGGCGGAAACCGCTTACGTCCCCGAACCAGGCAAGTAGCCAGACGCGCCCCATGCTGGACCCGCAAGCTCGAGCTGCGCGGATCTCCGCGCAGCCTTTGGGCTGGAAAACCGTCGGTCCGAACTCTTAGCGCCCGATGGCCGCGTAGTGGAACCCTAGCGACTCGACGTGTTGTCGATCCCAAAGGTTGCGACCGTCAAACAACGCAGGCGTGGCCATGATCTGGCGCAGGCGCTCGAAATCCGGCGCACGATACTGCCGCCACTCCGTGGCCAAGATGATCGCATGGGCATCCTGTGCCGCTTCGTAAGGGTCCTCGCAAAGCGAGACCTGATCCGAGTCACCGGCGAGCGCCGCCATGAAATTCGGACCTCCTTCTGGATCCACCACGCGCAGGCGAACGCCATCGGCAATCAGCGACTTGGCAATCACCAGCGCCGCGGCTTCCCGCACATCGTCGGTGTTGGGCTTGAACGCCAGCCCCCAGATAGCGATCGTCTTGCCGGCCAGTCCGTCTCGAAAGTGATCGCGGACCTTGCGGACCAACACCAACTTCTGGGTCTCGTTGATGCGCTCGGCAGAGTTCACCAACGAGAGCGAAAGACCGTGTTCCCGCGCTGTCCGAATGAGTGCACGGGTGTCCTTGGGAAAGCATGACCCACCGTAGCCGGCCCCGGCAAACAAGAACTTATTTCCGATGCGGGCGTCCGAACCCATCCCCCGACGCACCTGCTCCACATCGGCGTTCACCGCGTCACAGAGGTTCGCCATATCGTTGATGAACGATATCCGCGTGGCCAAATATGCATTGCACGCGTACTTCGTCAGTTCGGCAGAGCGCGGATCCATGAAAAGGATGCGCTCCGTCGTACGGAAGAAGGACATGTAGAGC
This sequence comes from Nannocystaceae bacterium, assembly GCA_036479215.1. Classification (GTDB taxonomy): domain Bacteria; phylum Myxococcota_A; class Polyangia; order Nannocystales; family Nannocystaceae; genus FL481. The sequence continues at coordinate 10,770 of JAZGFE010000277.1, forward strand.
CGGTGCAAGACCTCTCGTGCTTGAGGGTCGTCGGTTCCGATCACCACGCGATCGGGTCGCATGAAGTCTTCCACGGCCGACCCCTCCTTGAGAAATTCCGGGTTCGACACGACGCTGAAGGGTTGGTCGGTCTGTTCGCTGACGATACGTGACACGCGCTCCGCAGTTCCGACCGGCACGGTGCTCTTGTTCACAATCACAGTGAAACCATCGAGATGTTTTCCGACATCTTTGGCGGCGCGGAACAAGAACGAAAGATCGGGTGCCCCGTCGATGCCTCCTGTCGGTGTACCGACGGCCATAAAGATCACGCTTCCGTGACGGGCCGCTTCGGCGTTGTCGGTGGTGAAACGCAAGCGCCCCGCCGCAATATTGCGTTGCACCAGGGGGGCCAGCCCCGGCTCGTAGATCGGGATCTTTCCGGCGGCGAGCGCCTCGATCTTTGCGCGGTCGATGTCGGCACACACCACATCGTTGCCATGGTCTGCAAATGCGGCCGCTGCTACGAGGCCGACGTACCCGGTGCCGATTACGCTGAGCTTCATCCCGCGCAGAGCTTACGACAAAAACACCGAGTTCCCTACGCGACGCCGCGGCACCAGCGACAACGACGCAACGGCATTCGCAGCCGCTCAGACAGCTATCGCCCCTCTCGAACTCTCGAACGGAGATGCGTCTATGGCGCAAAGGTCGACAAGCGCCCCGTCTTCGCCTCTCCAGCGGAGACGGAGACTCGCTATTCCCCCAACTTGGCCCGCAGCTGCAGGAGGCGGCGCTTGCCCAACTGGCTGCCCTTCGCAATCGCCGCCTCGTATTCCTTCCGGGCTTCTGCATAGCGAAGAATCTTCTGGTACGCGTCTCCCAAACTCACCCGGTATCGCGTCCGCCGTGGATGGAGAGCGACACCGCGTTTTCCGTATTCGACCGCCTTGTGATAATCGCCGAGTTCGAAGTGGACATCACTTAGGCCCATCAGTGCCGCGCTGTTTCGTCTGTCTGCTCGCAGCGCGCGGTGAAACGCCTGCGTAGCGCGCTGCATCTCCCCCTTCTTCATCAGTCTGCGACCGACCGCCACCACAGCGTCGGACCGCTTACGGTCGCGTCGGCTCGCCCGCCGCCAGCTTTGAGCCTTGGTAACGGGCACATCCACCACCTCCTGCGCTGAGCCGTCCCGATGTTGCTTCACCGCCGCCGCCCCCCCAAGACCCGCGACAGCCTTCTCCGCGACAGCCTTCTCCGCGGCAACGGCTTTGCGGACCCGCTGCATCGCCTCCGCGTCGAGTGCCGGCAAGGGACGCGAAAACCCCGACGCCGCACCGGCCTCCGAGGTCGGCTCCTTGGATGATGACTGGGCGAACTCCAGCATCACGCCACGAACGATGTCCAATGACTCTTGTGCGGTGATCGATCTGCGGCGCCGCTTCGACGCCAGCTCTCGCAAGCGTTGCGCTCGAAGGGCCAATTCGGGCACTGCAAACGCTGCAAGCGGTTCGGCAGCGATCAGTTCTCCCTCGGTAAAATCCAGCACCGCCGCCTTGCGCTCAAATTCCGCAAGCCGCCCGAGCGTCGCCTCGGCCCTGGACCTGGCATGATCATTCGAGGGGTCGAATACGATCGCCTGACTGTAGTAGTCGATGGCGAACGCGCGCCCGTATTGTGCTGCCCAGTAGTAGTCACCGACGCGAGTCAGCGTGGTCGAGAATTCTCGACGCAGCGCACCGGCTTCCGCGTCCGCCGCCGGGTCGTAGTTGCCGTCCAGATGCTCCATGGCCAGCACTTTGGTGTACGCTGTAGGTTGTTTTGGAGCGTCGACGGGGGGCATGATGAAGAAATTCATCGCCGCGGCGGCCCGCGCCTCGTTTGCTATCGCATCAATTCGCTGGAGCTCGCTTGCTGTGGGGTCGGCCTGGATGAGTGTGGTGAGCACAATAGCCGCGGCGGCCGAGAGCCCAGCAGTCACCACGACAGCTCGACGTTGTGCTTTCCGCGCGCCAGGGTTGACGGACAGAGCCGCGAGAAGCTCGTCCATGGACTCGAAGCGCTCATGCGGCGAGACTCGGAGACCGCGTAAGCAGATATCTTCGAGCCATTGGGGTACCTCCGAATCGACCGCTGGAAGCTCGATATGCCCGTACCCGATGGCAACACGCAGCTCCTCCACAGTTTGTTGTGGGAACGGCTTACGCCGGTACAGCCCCTCGAACAACGCAACACAGTAGCTAAATTGATCGGAGCGTTCATCCACTTCCCCTCCGTTGAAACGCTCTGGTGCCATATACGGAGGACTCCCGGCAACGAAATCTAACTCATCCGCCAACGGTAGGGCACCAGGAGTTGAACGGGTGGTCGAAATTGCAGTCGAGCGTCTATACTGGGAGATATGGCTGTCGGCCGGGGACCGGCTACCATTTGCAGTCACCTGTTGCAGGGCACGAGCGAGTCCAAAGTCCGCCACAGCCACGTGCCCCCGGGTGTCAACGAGCACATTGTTCGGCTTGAAATCGCTGTGCACGATTCCCGCGGCGTGGGCACAGGCCAGACCTCGGCCCGCGTCGATCATGACGTCTCGAACATCTCGCCAGCTACGCGTCTCTTGCAGGTACCATTGCTTGAGCGTCAGCCCATCCACGAATTCCATCGACAGATAGAACTCGCCACCAGTATCTCCCACATCGTAGACCGTGACCACATTGGCGTGGGACAAGCGTGCCAGCGCCTGGGCCTCGTGTAGAAGTTGATCTCGGGCGGTGCCGAGCGCGTTCCAGCGCGTCTTCATGACTTTGAGCGCGACCTTGCGATCCAGATCCGGATCATACGCGGCGTACACCCGCCCGAATCCGCCGGCCCCAATCTCTTCAAGGATCACGTAGCGGCCAAGCGATTCCCCCCGCATCAATGACTTGGAGAAGACGCGAGCACACGAATCCGCCGCCCCGTCGCCCACGAGCGAAAGCGCAGGGTCGATCAAAGTACTGCGGTCCTCAACCGGATTGTCGTTAGCGGCGCCCACGGCGACACAGACAGTCTAGTGCCTGTTCGCCGACAAGGCAGCGCACGCGGCCCAACCGCCTGCCCTCGCACCGGGTCTACGCGCCCACACAGGTGCAGCTCCGACACGGCCGAGGTCGACCCTCCACGACACGCGGCCCCGTGGCGACGCTTTCGTCCCACTTAAACCTGTCGTGGCCCCTATTCGTTGCGTGCGACAGGACGCGAACGGGCCCACCGAGTAGGCACCTCGTCTTGAGCGCACCCGAACCCGTGCGGGGGAAAAATCGACATCTGGACCGCAAATGCCAGTGTGCGTGGCTGCGAATCAGAACCGCACACGCATGCATGCTCCTGTCGGTGACAGCCCCACAGTAGCAGCCGGTCGACCGGCGCGTGTTTTGAGCAACAACGAGATCCCGGTCGTCACCAATACTGCACCAACCGAGGTGGCCACGATGCCGCCCAGTCGCGTGTTATAGCGATAGCGACAGTTTCCGCTGGCATCGACATTAGCCGGACCTTCGCACAAACTCTGGAAAGGGCGCTCGTCGAGTGCAAGAAAGACGATGCCCGTCGTGGCAGCTATGGTGCCGCCAGATAGTGCAAGCCAGCCCCAGCCGCGTTGCGTGACAAGACCGCGGTCGCCCGCGGAGCCGAGCTCCGCTCGCCGGCCACGGCCGATGGCAGGCTTTTCTTCCAAGGGGAACTCGACGATCTCCCGCACCCCTCGGACCACGGTCACCGCCTTCGAGGCGGGCAAATATCCCTCCAGCGACACTTCAACACGATGCTCCCCCGGTGCGATGAGAAGCTGCGCAGGCGTCTCCCCCAGCGTCTCCCCATCGATCCGGAGTGCGGCGCCGACAGGTTCGCTGTGAACCGTGATATTGGCCGATTGGCGCAGCAGCGACTCGATTTTGTCCCGGACCACGGCTGCACGAACAGCCACTACCGTCTGCACCTCGCCTAGGCCGCACAACTCGCAGGATTCGTCGCTCGTCGCGATGAGTTTGCGCGACGAAGCCTCATAGAGCTCCACCTGAATCCTATAATTTCGTTCCCGCGCCCAAATCCGCGTCCGAACGACCAGCTGGGCCCCGATTCCGTTGGCGACCTCGACTCGGCAGCGAAACTGGCGACAACGCGCCAGCGCGACCTCGATACTCGGATTCTCCGAGGTGCTGACGTGAAAGCGCCCATCCGTCAACGGGGCAGCGAGTCGCCTCGCGTACTCCTCACGATGCGACACCGGAAGGGTACCGTCCACTTCAATCGGCAGCAACAAGACATGCACCGCGACCTCTCCCCTCGCCCTTCCAGATTCCCCGGGCTTGGCCCCCGCCTGTTCGGCGGCACACACCGATCCCACACGAAGCAGTATCAGTATGGCGACACAAAGCCACGGCAGGGCGACACGACATCGTGTGGAACCACGCAGACCGTCACCGAGGGTCCGCGCCGCGGAAAGGGCGATACGACCCGTTCGTGGTGACTCGCAGGGACGCATGTGGAGCAGGTGAGCGGATCGGGCTGGGGCTGCGAGGCGTACCTGCCACGCGAACCTTCGGATCGTAGCATGCGGACCCGGAGGTGCCCGATCGCCAGACCGGCGACACGGCAAGACCATGTCAACGTTTGTCACTGATGTTCGAGAACGTGACCCGAGTTGAACCCGTTTGGAGATCGCGCGGACCACCTGACGAGCCCTCCGACCCCACCGACCCCACCGCCACCCGAGACCGCACGCATCCCGGACCGATCCCGCCCAACACTCCCGTGCGCACGTCGAATTCTTCCGGCCCGATCGTACAAATGAAAAAACCGCCTCTCAGCGGTTTTCTCCAGCGCACCCGGAGCGATTCGAACGCCCGACTTTCGGTTCCGTAGACCGACGCTCTATCCAGCTGAGCTACGGGTGCGAGTTTGGGTCGCGGAGGCTAACAGGGTGCGGCGACCGATGCAACTGTGCGTAGCGCGTGGCGGCCCTAAGTACACAGCGGTCGCGGGCCCTCTGAGTTCGACCCTCGGCTGGGGAGTCGGCTGGGAAGTTGGCCCGGGAGCCGACTCCCCAGCCGACTCCCCAGCCGATAAGAGCATCACCAGCGTGAGCGCGTTGTTGGCAAAATGGAGCAACATAGCGAACCATAGGCGGCCCGTGAGCCGATACGCCCCGCCGAACACGACCGCCTGCCAGACGTAGACGGCCACGCCACTCGGATTGTAGTGAGCAGCCGCAAACAACAGCGCGGTCACCGGATACGCCACTTTCGGAGCGATGCCGGGCCCCATCCCGAGCCACAGGCGGCGGAACAACAACCCGCGGAACAGCCACTCCTCACCTATCGGCGCCAGGATGAGCGCACCGAGAGCCAGCGTCATCAGTTCCGGGTCCCAGCGCCATCCGCCATCCGTGATCGCCCGCACTTGCGGCTGTTCTTGGGCCGGGACGCCGGCGCAGTGCAGCAACAGCGAGATCAGCGCACTCCCCGCGATCAGGGCGGCGGTGAGGGCGGCGACCATACCCCATGCCCGCCACAACCCGGGGCGCCGAGCCACCAGCGGAGCGCGCAACTCCGCTGCGCCGCCCCGCTGGATCAGCTGATAGACGGCACCCGCTCCAAGCATCAGCACGGGCCCACCGAGCAAGGAGCCCTCCGCCAGCAGCCCCACCGCCGAGAGCAATTGTACCCACAGCACCCCCCCGCCGAAGCTAGCGATCGCCAACCCGAGTTCCGCCAGAACAGCGCCAACGCGCGAGGCAGCCGCTGGCCGCGGGGGCCTGAGCTCGCCCGACATTCAAGGCAGTGTGCCCTCGCACCAGTGACGCGGCAAGAGGGCGCGTCTTACCGCTTGCGTCGGCCTCCAATCGCCGCTAGTTTTCGCCCGCCACACGCTTGGCAACGACAATCGAAGATCCCCAGGAACGGTGGCCGAGCGGCTGAAGGCGCAGGTTTGCTAAACCTGAGTAGGGGGTAAACCTCTACCGAGGGTTCGAATCCCTCCCGTTCCGCCACTTCTCCCCCTCCGGCAAATCCTGGCCGTGGACGCCCGGCTTGGCGCGGCGTGATAGGTTCCGCCATATGCGGGCGGTCGGATTTCACCATTTATTTGTGGCCAATCGCGGGGAGGTCGCCGTACGTATCGCTCGGGCCTGCGACGAGCTCGGGATCGTACCGGTGTTTGGCGCGTCGGTGGCAGATCGAAGCGCACCCTACCTACGCGGACGCGAGGTGGTCTGCCTCGGCCCCGCGCCCGCGAGCGAGAGTTACTTGGCGTCGGAGCGCGTCGTCCAGGCGGCACGACAATCCGGTTGTACGGCGCTACACCCAGGCTGGGGTTTCTTGGCCGAAGACCCTCGCTTCGCGTCGTTGTGCGAGCAATTCGGGGTGACATTCGTTGGACCTCCTGCACACGTCATGGTGCAAATGGGGAGCAAAATCCCCGCGAAACAAGCGATGAGCGCTGCCGGCTTGACCACCATCCCCGGCAGCCCGGAGCTACTGACGGACATCGACGACGCGCTCAGCGTAGCGAACACAGTCGGATACCCGGTACTACTCAAGGCCAATCACGGTGGCGGTGGTCGAGGCATGCGAATCGCATCGCGGCCGTCGCAGCTGGCGTCGGCCTACACGGCAGCCCAAACCGAGGCCATCGCCTGCTTCGGGAACTCGCAAATCTATCTCGAAAAGCTCATCGTCGGTGGGCGTCACGTCGAGGTTCAGTTGCTCGCGGATCGCTACGGAAACGTGCTGCACCTCGGCGAACGCGACTGTAGTGTGCAGCGCAACCATCAGAAACTGATAGAGGAATCTCCCTGCCCCATCCTCGGTCCTCAGGAGCGGGAACGCACTCACCGCGTCTCGATCGAAGCCCTACGGGCCATAGGCTATGTGGGTGCTGGGACGATCGAGTTTCTGCTCGACAGCACGGGCACGCTACACTTCATGGAAATGAATACTCGCTTGCAAGTCGAGCACTGTGTCAGCGAAATGCGCTCCGGCGTCGATCTTGTCGTTGAGCAAATCCGCGTCGCTGCGGGCCATCGCCTGCGCCTCACGCAGGGGGATATTGAACTCAAGGGACACGCGATCGAATGTCGGATCAACGCAGAGGACCCTGCCAACGCTTTCCGGCCCGCCCCCGGTACGATCCACACCTGGGAACTGCCGACCAAGATGCAGGGAGTCCGAATCGACACCCACGTGGAGCCCGGCTACGTCGTCCCTCCAAACTACGACAGTCTCCTCTGCAAAGTAGTATCGCACGCTGCCACGCGGGATGAGGCCTGCGATCTCATGCTCACGGCATTGAGTCGTTTGAACTGCCAAGGCGTACCGACCACGATCCCCATGCACCGGAGCATCCTGGCCTCCACGCAATTTCGCGCCCATGACTACGACACTCGCGCCATCCCAGGTTGGCCAACCGACGTCGGGTAGTCGGCGAGGATCGAAACATGGCGCACGTTCCTCTCGTTCCCATCGGCTCTCGCCGCGAACACTGCTCGGATGAGCGCACCTTCGAAGAGAACCTGAAGTCCCACACGCGCCTCGACTCCCAACTCGCTCGACGACGACGCGAGGTGCATGCGGGATGGGGCACAAAATACGCAGATCGTGTGCACGCGCGGGGTAAACTAACCGCGCGCGAACGACTGGCGACGTTGCTTGACCCGGGCACCCGCGACTACGAAATGGGGACATTCGTCAACTACAATGTCGAGTTCGGCGGCAAAGCATTGACCTGCCCAGGTGCCGGAGTGATCACCACGTTTGGCCGCGTGCAGGGACGTTGGTGCATGATCATCGCCAACGACAACACTGTGGCGTCCGGATCTTGGTGGCCCCTGACTCCCGAGAAGATTGAGCGCGCACAAACCATGGCCCTACGCCTGCGCCTGCCCACGATCTATCTTGTGGACTGCAGCGGGCTGTTTTTGCCCGAACAGTCCCGGTCTTTTCCTGGTCCGACGGGTGCAGGTCATATCTTCAAGAAGAACAGTGAACTGAGTGCGGCGGGGGTTCCCCAGCTCGCCGGGGTGTTCGGCGACTGCATCGCGGGCGGCGGCTATATGCCGATCATCAGCGATCGCGTGTATATGACCGAGCAAGCCTATATGGTCATCGCCGGCGCAGCCCTCATCAAAGGCGCAAAAAGTCAGAAAATCACGAGTCTCGACATCGGAGGTCCCGAAGTTCACGTACACGTCAGCGCTTGTGCCGATGCCCGTGTACCCGACGATGAAACCCTCATCGCCGCTCTGCGTGCGGAAGTGGACCGACTGCCCAGTTCAGGATCCGATTACTATCGCGCTGGTAGATCTGCCATCGACCCAACATACGACACTTCCGAGATCTCGGGTATCATGCCCGCCGATCAGCGGGTCTCTTACGATGCTTCCGAAATCTTGGCCCGCCTCTGCGATCAGAGCCTCTTTTGGGAGTTGATGCCCCATACCGGCCGCGAAATGATCGTCGGCGTTGGGAGGGTCGGAGGTCTCTACGCGGGCTTCGTCATCAACCGCCAAGGCCTGATCGACGACCCCTTGCGCCCGGGCACGCCCAAGCCCGCGGGGATCTTGTACCGTGAGGGCATCGCAAAAGTCTCGGCGTTCAGTCGCGCATGTAACGACGATGGAATTCCCTTGATCTGGCTGCAGGATGTCGCTGGTTTCGATGTGGGATCCGAAGCAGAAAACCAGGGTCTGCTGGGATTCGGATCGAGCCTCATCTATAGCAACAGTACAAACGAGGTGCCGATGTTTACCGTGCTGTTGCGTAAGGCCTCCGGTGCCGGGTACTACGCGCTGGCGGGCATGCCCTACGACCCAGTGGTACAGCTGAGCACCTGTATCGCTCGCCAAAGCGTAATGGAAGGGCGTACCCTCGCCGTCGCTACGTACAATACCAAGCTCGACGACAACTTCGAGATCGTCACCGATGACCCGCAAACACGCGAATCCATTGTCCGAGGGATGAATCAGGTCGCTTCAAAAATCGAAGCCGACATGGACCCCTACGTATCCGCACGTCAAATGGATACCGACGAGATCGTTTGTCTATCGGAACTACGCGCGTACCTGTCGGCGTTGGTCGACATGTCGTATCAGGGGATCGGCTACCGAAGGGTGAAAAACCCACGAATCTGGAGCCTGCACGACCTGCACCTCCTCTCGGGGGGGGGGCACGCCGCCCACGCCAAACAAGGCGCGAACGGAGGGAGAAGCGGCGCCCGAGAGGGAGAACGAGCAGACGCCCGACAACGGCACACCGCGACCTCTACGGGGTTCGTCGCTGGAATCGAGACCGCAGACGAGGCTTCCACAGACGAGACTTGCGTCGCGGTAACTTCCCCCGGCGTCGGCATCTGGTGCAACGCCCCGCTTCCAGGCACCTATCTGCCACGCGGCTCAAGCCTCGGACTGCTTGAGGTGTTGGGGCGCAGCTTCACGCTCGAGTTGCCCCCCGATGTTGGTGGCATCGTGATCGACCATGGAGCCAATCTCACAGGCCGCTCGCCTGTCGCTCGCGAAAATGTGGACTTCGGCTGTGTGTTGCTACGCCTCCGCGCGTCGACCCCATCATTGGATGTGGGCCCGAACAAAGAGGCCACGGAGGACGAGGACGAGGACGAGGACGCAGCAGCGCTCGTATTCCGTTCCCCCTCTGCTGGTCGCTTGCATCGGCGTCCGCACCCCGACTCGCCGCCCTACGTCGAGGAGGGGGGCTCGGTGCGCAGGGGCGATACAGTCGCGCTCATTGAAGTGATGAAGACATTCACACGCATCATCTACCAGGGCAACGGCCTACCGGAGCGTGCCTCGATTGTACGCGTCCTGGTCGACGATGATGCCGACGTGCAGACAGGCGCAGTCATCTTGGAGTTGCGGGACCTCGGCGACTTGGCCTAGCGGGCCCAACCTGCGTCGGGTTGAACCGCAGGCAGGAGAATGCGCGCGGTGCGCCTGCCTGCGAAGCGTGATGCAAGCTTCACCGTGAGCTCGCGCCATGAGCGGATGCGAGCGCGCGGTGATGGCCTTTGTCGCACGGTGGTGAAACCACGAATCACCAACCGCGTTGACGACATCCCGGGTGTTCCCTAAAATCCGCGCCATCCACGGCACACGCTGGCGGCCCGACTCTGAAGAACCATCGAGGAACTTTGTGATGCTGAAACAACTCCCCCTCACCATCTCCCTTTTGGCCCTCGGCGCCGCATTTGCCTGCAGTGGAGCGGGCGGCGCTGGTTTCACAATTCCCGATGACCAACTTGAGCCCGGTGGCGCGTTTGTGGCCTACACGCTCGGCTGCGAAAAAGGTTGTGACCAGATCGTCCGCGGGGATCTCATCCAGGAAGTCGACGGCAAGAAAATCGAGACTGGCGCGGATCTGGACGCGGCCAGCATCACCGATGGCGCGCCGCACAGCCTCAAGGTCTATAAACAAGAGACCAAGAGCGTGCACGCGATAGAGCTCGTCGCTAAACCCAGCAACAAAGTTCCCCCGATCGCCGACGCTCCGCCGTTTTGGACCACGGGTGCGGCTCGCCTCAACGAAGCACCTCTTTGGGCTCGCCGACGCTTGTTCGGCCACGGTAGCCCCCAAATCAGTCTCGTCAGTATTGATGGTGGAATCGCCAACGGTCGAGATTTCTACGGAAAGAAATCGTTCTTCGTCTATTTCGACTACGGGGTCCAAAGCGAGCTTGCCCATGCGAGCACCTTCATGAAGGTGCTACAAAAAGCGCAGTCGGATCTCCAAAAAAGGGGCATCGCACTCTATTTCACTCAGGTCAGCCTGCCGGGACGCTCCCTGGCGCCGATGAACGACTCGGACCTCCGGGAGTTTCACGCACGCTGGCAAGTTGGCGCGAACGAGGGCGGCCCACTACCTTTCATTCCGATGTATCGCATGCCCAACAAGACCGAGTACAACCCCGCCAACGAATTGGGGCTTGAGGGCGGCTACACGGTCATCGAATCCCTGGGAACCTCGCCGGCCATCGTGATGTTGGACGAACGTGGAATCGTTCGATGGCACTCCGAGGGCGTCGAGGCGCAACCGCCCGGCGCGACGGCCAAGATGACTGCCGACGTCTACACCATGATCGAGTCGGTTGAATTCGCACTCAACAAACTATAGGGCTCGACCGGTCGTCTAGACGAACCCTACAGATCACCCCCAGAGGTGACGCCCGCCGGCCTTCTACCCCACGGCCCGGCCTCGACCTCCGGGGCAAGGGGGGTCCCCTCCTGAACCGACGGGACGCCTTCGCAGCCAGCCGCCGCAGCACGACGGTGCTGCCCCGCACCTAACTCCCGTCCGTCAGCGCAAGCCAGGTAACATATTCGAACCCTTTCCCGGGGGCCGAGTGGATCACCGAGGCATCGTCTGAAACGCGCACGTCCGCGTCGATCCGTTCCCACACACCCATGTCATGCAGCACGGTGTACACCGCGGCTTCCGACCCGGCCGCCAGCTCGAATGTCTCGTTGCGGATCCTAAACCCGATGGGGACATCTTTTGAGTAGGCGTCGAAGGTATTGAGCGCCCATACCGCCACGATCTCCTCCTCGTCAGGAATACCACTGAGGAGAAGCGGCTCCCAGACCTGACGTGCGAGAAGCTTCGCCGCAACGTAGGGCTCTGCATCATTTCCGAACGGCATGTTGAAGCTCTCCGCGTTCACGATCAGCGCGAGCATCTCGTCGACTTCTAGCTGCGGGCCGCTCGCTACGGATACCCGCGCACCTGTCTTCGGGAAGATGATGGGCGATTCGAGGTCCAAAACCTCACCCGCTTCGAGCGTCACCTGGAAGGTCACCGGCGAGTAGTCCTGCTCAAGCAGGTCGACCCCTGGGACAAGCTGAACCTTGAAGGTCCCGACATGGTCATCGATGATCGAGAAGGTGCCGTCGACTTCGGTCGTGGAGAAAATACAGCCACCACCTGGTGGTTCAGGGCCGCAGAACAAGACCACCGCGCCTTCGATCGGCGCACTCTGGTCGTCCACGACGAGCCCCGACAACTCAAAGGCCTCGACGCTCACCGCATCACCGCTTCCATCATCGCCTCCCCCCGCACCGCCGACCTCGCTTCCCCCCTCACCGTCCTCGCCGTCTCCTCCGCTCTCCTCGTCGTCCTCCTCGTCGTCCTCCTCGTCGCCCACACCGCCTACCTCGCTTCCCGCTGGCGCGTCCGCGCTATCTGCGAGCGCTGGCGTCATCTCGCCACAGCCCACATGGGTCGCCGCGACTGCGGCGACGACCACCGGGAGGATCCGGATCGATTCTATCGCGTTCATCGGTCTCGCTTCCGCAGTTCTCTGGTGGCCCGCAGCCCGGCACGCCCGCTCGGTTGTTCCGCGGCGACCAAGTGAGCGCTATTCATCGAGAAGCTCCTGCAACAAGCCTAGATTGGCGGCATGATTCGAATCGTAAGTATCGCCGACACGGCGAATTTTCATGCCACGATCCATGATCGCCGTGACCGCTAGCGACCACTCTCCCGTGGGATTCGCCGCGATGAACAGCTTGAGAACGCTGTCGCTCGGATCATCCAAGAGCAAATGCGTGGCGCTAAAATTCAGTTCGTCGACCCAAGCGTTCAGCGCCTCCACTGACGGAGGCTCGTCGGTGCCCGCCGGTACCGCCGGTCCCCCCGCCGTCTGCATGCCAATCAAGTAGACGACGTCTGTTCCCGCGAGCTCGTTTCGTTGCCATTCGCCCACCTGGGCGAGTCGATTCTTACAAGGAGGTCAGCCATAAGCCCCTTCTTCGAAGAAAATCAAGCGGCCGCAATAGTTGTGGAGGGACACTTGCTCACCCATGGTGTCCTCCAGGGTCCAGTTCGCAGCGGTCTCCCCCTCGACATACCCTCCGGTCCCGAGGTTCTCACAGTCCTCATTCTCTCCATCATCGTCCCCGTCATCATCGTCCCCGTCATCATCATCTCCGTCATCATCGTCCCCGTCATCATCATCTCCGTCATCCCCTCCGTCATCATCTCCGTCATCATCATCTCCGTCATCATCATCTCCGTCATCATCATCTCCGTCATCATCATCTCCGTCATCATCATCTCCGTCATCATCGTCCCCGTCATCATCTCCGTCATCATCATCTCCGTCATCATCATCTCCGTCATCATCATCTCCGTCATCATCATCTCCGTCA
>JAZGFE010000278.1:0-11857 GCA_036479215.1 Nannocystaceae bacterium
TCCGCTACCCACTCCTCGCGCTCGGCCTTCGTCCGCTTCGAGCACTGTTTCCGTTTGCTCTCGTCCATGTCCCACGCCTACACCACTACGTGATCGGCGTGGTGCGGGTGGTCGCTAAGGGGTTTACCCATGAAAGTCCATACTGATGCCCATGGCTCCGGGGACGGCGATCACCTTGGCGGTCTCGAGGGTGTGTCGATCGATGCCGATGACGTTGTTCCCCCGCAGGTCACCCACCCACAGAAGACCGTCCGGCCCAGCTTCTGCCATACAGCCCGCGTACCAGCCGTCTGCGTGGACGGTCGCCACCTTCCACGATTTCGCCGCCGGATCGTATCTGGCGACCCCTGAGGCGCAGGACCAGACGTATCCGTCACTGTCGACGGTCATACCGTAGGACTGGAAACCAGGGGATTCGATGAGTTCGTACGACATGTCCGAGAGCCGAACATGCACGAATTCCACACTCGAGCTCTGGTTGCCTCAAAAGTCGCCGCTCGGGGTCTACAGCTCCGCCGTAGACCCCGAGCGCGGTGTCCTTGATGTCTGGGATGGCAAGCGTCTGTTCCACGGCACCGGTTTCCGCATCGAGCAGATCGACGTGTACGGCGTAGTCCCTGGCTCCAGACGTCCACACCTCGGCATCCTCCCACTCGCATGTGACGTCGTTGAAGGAACCGGTGGTCCAGGCGACGGGCCGTTGGCTCTCGTAGTCCATCCAGCGATACCAGGCGCGGCATTCCTCCCGATCCCACGGTAGGAACACCGAATCGGTGGAGGTTTGGATGCCGGGCATGCCGTTGCTTTCCACGCAATCTTCAGCGTCTGCGTAGATTTTGGTCACGCCTCCCTTGCGGTTGGCGACCACAACATCGCCGGACATGCCCACGCTGGTCCGCGAGGGGTTCCCCCATTCGCCTGCCGGATTCACTAGATAGCGACCGACCTCTCGGCCGGTGATCGTGTCGATCCTCGACACGGTGCCCTCGGAGCTGTTGGAGACCCACAGGTACGAGAATTCCACCGAGTCCCCCGCACCACCGCATGGCCCATCGCCACTCTCCCCGCCCTCCTCCGGCGCGCCCACATCGAATTTGACGCCGTTGTCGTCGGAGCCGGCATCGTCGTCGTCGGAGCCGGCATCGTCGTCGTCGGAGCCGACATCGTCGTCGTCGGAGCCGACATCGTCGTCGGGACCGGTACTTTCGTCGTCCTGGTCGCTGCTCTGACCCGGGGTCGCGTTGCTCGCGTTGCTGTCATTGCCGTCATTGCTCGCGTTACCGTCGTTGCCGTCGTTGCCGTCGTTGCCGTCGTTGCCGTCGTTGCCGTCGTTGCCGTCGTTGCCGTCGTTGCCGTCGTTGCCGTCGTTGCCGTCGTTGCCGTCGTTGCCGTCGCTGGCACTGCCACCAGTCGCGTCTCCACCCTCCGGCGCGACGCCCTCGGTCGCTTGTCCAGTCGCCTCCGACGTGTCTGCGGCACAGGCTGACCAAACCCAGGTCGCCAAGCTGAGCGTGAGGAGCGAATGGAAACGAACCGCCGTAAGCATGACCCCTATTTTTTCACGGACAGGCGGCGTGCGGGCGGTACATTCTGCTCCATACTCGGGACGAAATAGCTAGCACCGGTGCGAGATCCCGGGGATACCCGTCTAGTCGCCGTCCAGCGCGAAGCCCGGATCGAGCTCGAACTCAAATTTAACGACGAGGGGTGGGCCATCATAAGCAGGGTAGGGCGCGGCTGCCACGGCTGTGCGTAGGCAGGAGACCAGTTCCGTGCGTGTGCGGTGTTTCCTCGGCATGGCGGCGTTCACACCGAGGGGCGCCATGCCCCTTGGATTGAGCAGTACGGCAACTTCGGCGTCGCCTGCAAGTCGCCTGCGGATATCACGCCGTTGTTTCTCGTTGGCAATGCACGAATCGAAGCGATGGAACTGGGCCTGGAAGGCAGATTCGAGTTCGCGCTCGTCGGGCCACTCCGAGCCTTCGTGGTCGTCCAAGTTCGCCACGCGATCACTTTCGCTGAAGGTCGGCACCTTCGACACATTTGCCGACCCCCGCGCGAGGCCCCCCAGCAGACATGAGGCGGAGAGGACTGCGGTGTGCGCGAGGCATCTGAGACGTCGATGGGTCATGTTTAAATCCAGATCAGTTGGCAAGTTATCGTTCGTCGATTACTTGGAAAGTAAAGAGGAAGCCCAACTTCTTCGGGTCGGCGAGTGGGGGCGCTCGGCCGTGCTGCGCTGCGGGCGGCAACTTGCGCGGGGGAGGTGCCGCCAGGGCTGGTGCTACGCTTGCGGCGCCTCTTTGCTCTCATTCGCGTCTGCCAGTGCCTATGCCCCGTACCTTCCCCGTCTCCCTGCCCTCACCCGCCCGCATCCGGGGATGGCGCCTGGCGTTCGTCGTGCTCCTCGGCACGCGTTTTGTTGGATGTGCCGGAGCTCTCGATCTCCAACGCGTGGGGGCGGTCCATCTCGATCCGGGCAGTCACATCGATCCGATCGCGCCCACACGCCCCGAGCCGTCGGGCGGCCTGTTTGGCAGCGAGTCGTTCGACCCGGCTGTCCTCTCGCCGCATGCAGTGCTCGGGACCGCGGTGGGGAGTCGACTGGCTCATCCACACGAGATCGTGGCTTGCTTTCGGCGTTGGGCAGGCGAGTCGGCCCGGGTGCAGATAGCCGACTACGCCACGTGCTACGAGGGGCGCCCGCTGGTCCGGGTGGTGATCACGTCGGAGGCGAACCTCGCCCGAATCGACGCGATCAAGTCGAGCCTGGCGCGGCTGGCCGATCCGCGTGGCCTCACGGATGCGGATGCGGATGCGGATGCGGATGCGGATGCGGAACGATTGGCACAGGCAACCCCACTGGTGGCTTGGCTAGGATACTCGATCCATGGCGATGAGGTGTCGGGTGCCGATGCATCGCTGTTGGTGGGCTATGAGCTCGCCGCGGGCCGAGGTGGAGCCGTGGAGTCGTTGCTCGACAATGTGCTCGTGATTGTCGATCCGGTCATGAATCCCGACGGTCGCGCTCGCATGGTCGGCATGGTCGAGCAAAGTCGCGGCGCGGTAGGGAATCTCGACTACGCGAGCATGCACCGGGGTTGGTGGCCCCGTGGACGAGGCAACCACTACCTGTTCGATATGAATCGAGACTGGTTCGCTGGTGTCGCGCCGGAGACCCGAGGGAGGTGGGCGGCCCACCTCGAATGGCATCCTCAGCTCGTGGTGGACGCGCACGAAATGGGCGCGACGGATACCTACCTCTTTTACCCGCTATCGGACCCGAAAAACACGCATATCTCACCGAGTGTATTCGCGTGGCAACACCGCTTCGCGGCCAAGCACGCCGAGGCATTCGATGCTCGCGGATGGGCCTACTATACTCGAGAGTGGGCGGATGGTTGGTATCCTGGGTATACCGACTCATGGGCCTCGCTCAACGGCTCGATTGGCATGTTGTACGAACAGGCGAGCACGAGAGGGCAGGCGCTCAAACGACCCTCCGGGCGGGTTGTGACTTATGCCGAGACGGTTCTCGCCCAAGCCATGAGCAGCGCGTCGGATTTGACGACCTTGGCGAACAACCGAGTGGAGGTGCTACGAGACTATTATCGCGGCCGGAAAGAGACGCTCGGTAGCAAGCGTGCCTTTGTGTTTGTTCCAGGTCGTGCACCCGATCGCGAGCGTGACTTCCTCGCTGCGATGATGCGGCAGGGGGCGGAGGTGTTCGAGGCAAGTGACGCTTTCCGGGCCCGAGGTGTGGTGGCATCCATGGGGGGCTCGAAGTCGCACAGGAGTTTTCCCAAGGGGACCTATGTGATCTTGGACGGCCAGCCTCAAGGACGACTTGTGCGCGCGGTGTTGGGCTTCGATCCGAGAATCCCAGACGATATGGTGCGACGCGAGCGGGAGGATCTCGAACGCCGGGGGCGGAGCAAGTTGTACGATGTGACGTGATGGAATCTGGGTCGGGCGTACGATCTGGGCGCCTATTGGATCGACTCGCCCCGTGCCAATTTGCTACAGCTATCACAGCTCCCCGATCTGGGATCAGGTCTGGTCTCCGCAGACCCTACGCTTCCTACTTACGCATGGTTGGTGCGTGGCAACATCGACAGCTCGGTCGCCTTCGCGGCTCGGGCATTGGGGGAAGGGGTGACGGTCCATGTAGCGAAAAAGGCGTTCACCAGCGGCGGCCAGGCATACCAGCGCGGGACGCTGGTGGTGCGTCGCGAGGAGAACGATCACGGTGTCGAAGCCACGCTGGATCGAGTGGCTCACGAGACCGCTGTGGTGGTCCACCGCACCTATTCTGGACGGTCGCCGGACGACGGTCCAGATCTGGGCGGACGAGAGTTCGCGTTGCTTGCCGTACCTCGCGTGGCGCTGATCGCCAATTCCCCGGTCAGTCCTACCGCCTACGGGCATATCTGGCGATCATCTTGATCGCGTGATCGGGATCCCGTTCACGATCATCGACGCACAGTCCTTCGGCCGCTACGATCTCCGCCGTTACAACGTGACTATCGTGCCGCCTCTGCGGGGGTCGCTGCGCGATGTGTTGGGTGGGCGGGGAGAATCGTTGGCCGCGTGGGTGCGCCAAGGGGGCACGCTGATCGCCATAGGCGGCGCCGCGGATGCGCTGGCCAGTGAGGAGGTTGGAGTCAGCAGCGTGCGACGTCGCCGGGACATCCTCGATGATCTCGAGGTCTACCGCGAGTCGGCGGGCCGGCAGAGAGCCGCGGAGGCAGAGATCAAGGTCGACCTCCGGGCGTTGTGGGGGGAGCGTGCGCCCGCCGTTGGTCCGCATCCCAGCGCCCAAGCTTCGGCGCCGAGAGAGGCGGCTTCTGGCGGGTTCGGCTCGGAGCGAGGCCGCGGCAAACCGAGGCGCGGCGACGGTGCGGGTGGGGAGGGCGTCCCTCGTTCGGGTGGAGGAGGTGAGGGGGCGCTGGCCCGACGTGACGAATGGCTGCAGCGCTTCTCTCCGAGCGGGGCGATTCTGCGGACACAGGTCGACACCGAAGCTTGGATCGCCTTCGGGTGCAAAAAACAGTTGCCGGTGATGTTCGGGCGGGATACGGTGCTGATGGCCCGTCACGCCGATCAGGTGCCGGTTCGCTTCTCGTTGTCGGGGTTGCGCCTCAGTGGACTATTGTGGCCGGAAGCTGCGGAGCGAATCGAACTTGGGGCCTACCTGGTCACGGAAGGGGTCGGCGCGGGGCAGGTGATCTTGTTCGCGGACTCGCCAGTGTTCCGCGGCTTCTTTCCCGCGACGGGGCGCCTGCTCTCAAATGCGGTGGCATACGGTCCGTCACTGGGCGCGTCACAGCCTGCTCGCTGGTAGTCGTGGGTCCTTGGCGGCCCCGCGGCTGATCGTCAGAAGGGCTCAAGCCAGCGGACGCGGGGACGATGGGCACGCCAAAAAGAACATGGCGACTCCGTCCCTATTCACAAGTGTGCTCGCGCTCTCGATTCTGTTGGCCGCGCTTTCCTCGTGCGGAGAAACATCCCACGCCGTCGATGGTGAGCATGGGGACGCGGGAATCCATATCGCCGGGGACCTCCACGTTGCCGGTCGCTTGATCTTGCGCGAGGGAGCGCAGTTGGGGGCGACCAAGCACGGGGATGCCGGCTCCCACGTTTTGGCACAGGGGCCTGGGGAGCACGTCGACACGCACTGGTCGTACGAGAAAGACGACGGTCCAGAGCACTGGGGCAGTCTTGACGCGGCTTGGAAAGTTTGCGGCGAGGGGAGGTCGCAATCCCCCATCGACTTTGTGGGCGCAGATGTCTCGAATTTGAATCCCGTCGACTTCAGCTACCGCACGATCCCCCTTCGGATCAAGAACAACGGGCATACCCTTCAGGTGGATACGGAGGGATCAGGGGGCGTTCTCTTCGGGACCAAGGAATACGCGCTGATCCAGTTTCATTTTCATTCGCCAAGTGAGCACCGCATTGACGGGAAGGCGTTTCCCATGGTGGCCCACCTGGTGCACAAGAGCGCGGACGGCGAGCTGCTCGTGGTGGGCGTGCCTCTCGAGGGTGGCGAGAAGAACATGACGTTGGAGACGATCTGGCGCCACTTCCCGCGCGAGACGAGCGCGACCAAGTTCCATGACAACGTGGTGTTCAGCGTGGACGCTTTGCTACCCGTTGATCGAAGCTACTACATGTACATCGGATCGCTCACGGAGCCGCCGTGCGCCGAGGGCGTGAGATGGGTATTCCTGCGCAGTCCGGTTTCTATCTCGCAGCGCCAGATCGCCGTCTTCAAGCGCGCATTTCCGAAGTCCGTGCGTCCGGTGCAGCCGATCAACGGCCGTACCGTCGGCCAGGGACGCTAGGGTGTCGAGACTCACTCACATGTCTCTGTGGCCAGGTTGCAGGTCATGTCTTCGGGGCAGTCGGCGTCCGACATGCAGGGAATGTGATCTGCGACTTCGACCGTGACGGTGGTCCACGAGCGCACGTTGAAATCAACGCATCCGACATCGAGCGTGACCGAGTCGGCGGTGCGGCGGGTGAGGACCAGCGACGGGAACCCGGAGATCCCCAGGTCGAAGAGCTGGTCGATCAGGGTGGCGGGGATGTCGAAGGATCCGGTGTCCCTCACGTCGCACTCGATGTTGGCGGGGGAGTTGCCATGTTGGTCGATATTGAGGGCGAGGTGCAATCTGGCGGGGCCTCCGGGCCCGGGCGTCCAGCTTGCGGCCAGCGGGCGGCCGCGACGGACGGGCCAGATCTCGTCTTTCAGGTCGTCGATAGCGACGATACCCACGCCGCGCAGGGTGAAACCGGCTAGCTGGTCGCCAGCGGCACGAAGCTCGATCTCGTCTCCAGCGGCGAAGGCTGGATGTGGGAGCATGGTATTAAAATAGACGTTCGAGGGCTGGACTGGCAGCATGTTCACCGACACCGCAAGCCCGTCGACGGTGACGGCTCCGACGCTTTTGGTCTCGGGGTAGGGGATGCATTCGAGGTCCGGATGGCAAGTTTCTCCCGCAAGACACGGCGGGTCGCAATGCGGGTTCCTACGCTGTAGGAGTCGGCATGGAGACTCGACGGCGAGCTCGTGCAGGACCGCGGAGGGGACGACGCCTACGCTCACGGATCCGTTGACGGTGGTCTCGTAGGCTGCGAGCGAAAGCGCGAACCCACCGACACGTTCGGCGCTGTCACAGGCACCACCGAGCTCGTCTTGTTCGGTTTTTCCTGGGCTTGTATCCGTCGCAGTATCGGACGGGACTGTGCCCTGAGAATCGAGGTTCTCGCCGCTGCGGCATGCGCAAGCGAACGTCGTAGCGCCGAGCGCGAAGATCAAGGCGAGAGCGCAGGGCGGGTGTGGGAACCAAGCGAGCAGCATTGCGCGTCCGAGTGTACCTCCGAGAGCGGGCGGTGGGTGACGGCCGGCTGGGGAGACGCCGGTCAGGTGGGGCACGAGGGGTCTCGGATGGGATCTGAGAAAGACGAGCAGGAGCAGGAGCACGGGCACGAGGCCGGTCGGGCGGTCCGATCGCAGCGACGGAATAGTGTATGCGGCATCGTAGGCACAGCGTGTGCTCGACAGCCCACTCCAGCAGGCCCTAGATTCGTTGGGATGCTTCCCTCGCCCCACTTCGTACGATCCCTCGGTGCTGCCTCTTTCGCAATGATGTCCGCGGTATGCGGTGGCGCAAGCGGCGGTGCCGATGATGCTCAAGGCAGCGAAGGAGGCGCTGGTGACGGCGCGGATGACGGCGCTGATGACGGCGCTGATGACGGTGCGGATGACGGCGCGGATGACGGCAGCGGTGACGATGGCGGTAGCGATGGCGGTAACGATGGCGGTAACGATGATCCAGGAGGTGATGGTGACAGTGATGGTGACAGTGATGGTGACAGTGATGATGATGATGATGATGATGATGATGATGATGATGATGATGATGATGATGATGATGATGATGATGATGATGATGATGATGATGATGATGATGATGATGATGATGATGGCTTCGACTGCGAAAACTTGCCGGCATTGCCGGTCGACGTGAAGGTTATGGAGGGACCACGTTCAGCAGAGGATTTCGTGTTTGGACCCGATGGGTTCATGGTCAGCGCGGAGAAGGGAACGCTCTACAAGAGTGGCTACGATACACAGCCGACCACCTTGATTCCCGGTGCTGCGAGCGACAAGACCGCTGGCACGAGGATGCTGAGCGGAGGCGATATCTTGCTTGCCGACGTGGACGCGGGGAGCTTGCTCCGCTTTGACGACATCGGGAACAGGACGGTTGTTCTCAGCTCCCTGGAGTACCCCAACGGCATAGCTGTTGATCTTGATGACCAGGTGTATGTCGCCGAGCATTCGGCGGGGCGTGTGCGCCGAGTCGATCCGGATACGGGAGAGTTTGAGATCTTGGCCGAGGGTTTGTTCCACCCCAACGGCCTGTCTTTTTCGCCCGACTACAGCGTATTGTACGTGGGGAGCTTTGGGGCGGGGACCGTGCACGCCATCGACCTATCCGGCGATGAGCCGACTCTGCGGCTGTTCGCAGACAAGGTCGGTTGGTTGCTCGAGCCGCCTGCGGGCCTCACCGACGAGGCGTGGAGTGTCTGCGCCGGGAAGGATGAATTGGCGCCTTGTATCCTTGATGGCGATTCACTTGGTCATTGCACCTCCGCGACGGGGCAAGTCGAGATGTTTTGTTACGTCGAGTATCGAGATCCCGACAAGATTCCAGATGGGTACTATGACGCGTGCGAAGACAAGACGGCGGGGGGCGAATGTGAGGTCGAGCTGTTCTCGGACACGACCGCGGGAGAGTGCGTGGAGCTAGGGCGGCTCGTCTGTTTGCCGCGCAATATCCAGGGCCTGGGCGATTTGGACGGTGTCGCCGTGGACACCTGTGGCAATGTATACGTGACGCAGTATGTGCAGGGGCTCGTCTGGAGGGTGAAACAAGACCTCACCCAGGAACTCGTGGCTGATCTCGGCGAGCACAGCGAGTGGATTCCCAACATGAGCTGGGGGTCGGGCAAGGGGGGCTGGGACCCGATGAAGCTCTACGTCATCTCGCGCCGCGGCGACGAGATGTTCGAACTGGATCTGCAGATCCCAGGGAAACGCGAACCTCACCTCTAAAGAACTACTTGCGTCGCTTGAAGTACCCGTTCGTTTCGGAGACGATCACACCGCTGAGAAGCAGTAGGCCGACGAGGTTCGGCAGCGCCATGAGGCCGTTGGTGAGATCCGAGAGCGTCCACACGAACTTGAGGCTCGCCCAACTACCGAGGAATATGGCGGCGATGAAGAGTATCCGGTAGGGCAGGATGGCGCGGGGGCCGAGCAGATATCCGAGGCACTTCTCCCCATAATAGCTCCAGCCTAGGATCGTGCTGAACGCGAACATCACCAAACTGACGGTGACGATGATGCCGCCCGCATCCCCGAATGCACTTTCGAAGGCGAGCTGGGTCATGAGGGCGCCTTCTTGGTCGGAACGCCATGCGCCCGTGACGATCAGCGCCAAGCCGGTGCACGTGCAGACGAGCAGTGTGTCGATGAAAGTCTGCGTCATCGACACGAGAGCTTGCGTCGTGGGTTCTTTCGTCTGCGCCGCGGCCGCCGCGATGCCCGCGGAGCCGAGACCCGACTCGTTGGAGAAGATGCCCCGGGCCACGCCGAATCGCACGGCCTGAGCGACCGCAGCTCCTGTGAAGCCACCCACGGCGGATGTGCCTGTGAAAGCGTCTTCGAATACGAGGGAGAACGCGCTCGGGATCTCGCCAGCATGCAGTCCGAGAACGACGAGACACGCCAGCATGTACACGACGATCATCGTGGGGACGAGCGCGCCGGCGAACCGTCCGATGGACGAGATGCCGCCGACGATGACCAGGGCCGCGAGGGCGGTGATCACCAGTCCGCTGCCCCACGGGGGCACGCCGAAGGAGGCGTGGATCGCCGCCGCCATGGAATTCGATTGCACCATGTTGCCGGCACCGAAGGCCGCGATGGCACCAAAAAGGGCGAAGGAAGTACCGAGCGCGCGGCCGGTGGGACCTTTGATACCGCGGCTGAGATAGTACATGGGGCCGCCGGAGTAGGCGCCGTCGGGGGACTGGATGCGGTATTTCACTGAGAGCAGCGCCTCTGAATACTTCGTGGCCATGCCCACGAGCCCGGTCATCCACATCCAAAATAGCGCCCCGGGCCCGCCGAGCCCGATGGCCGTGGCCACGCCTACGATATTGCCGGTGCCCACGGTGGCGGCGAGTGCCGTCATGAGCGCTTGAAAATGGGAAATATCCCCTTCGGCGCCCGCTTCCCTCCTTACGATCAACCCGAGATAGAGCGAGTGGCCGAGCTCGCGAAATTGGAGTCCGCGCAGGCGAATCGTCAGGTACAGCCCGGTGAGAAGCAGCAGAGGGATGAGGACCCAAGGACCCCACACGATGTCGGATATGGCGCTGAGCGTTTCTGTCACGGGGAGCCTCGCGGTGCGGTCGCCCTATGATACATGCTCGGAATTCGTGCACAAAAAGGGCCGTCCGACCGGCATGTTTGAGTGCGTGGGTGGCGACCTCTCGGCGGTGTGTGGGCGCTCCTAGGCCGACGCAGGCGGGAGCACACATTGCGCGGCTACACGGCGGACTAGGCGCCAGAAGCGCGCATCCGCTGCGCATCCCTGTTGGGCCCGCGGAGGCGCCCAACGAATCCGCCGGCCTTGCGCGCGGTCCGGCCGTGGCGGTGTGGGCTCGGCTTGGCCCGTGTGCCCAGGACGCGGCTATTCGATGGGGTCGGTCTCTGGAACCAGGCCGGGCTCGCAGCCCCAGCGAAAGTTGTCCAGGAATACGTAGCTGTCGAGAATCGGGTCGCTGAGATCGAAGATGGCGAACACCATGGTCAGCTCCTCGCCTTCCTCGACTCCCATCGTTGTGCTCAACCACCCAGTTCCGGCGCGGTACTGCATGCAGGTATCGTGCAGCTCTGGGGACACGCACTCATTCACTTCGTCGCAGTCTGGATCTGTGTCGAAGCCCCATGTCGCGGCGGTTGGATTCGGCACGTCGCGGTATTCCAAGAAACCAGCGTTGAGGGAGATGGGGTTCCCGTCCGCATCGAAGGAGATATTGCCCGTCCAGTTGCGTGACTCCATCCATCCCACATACATGTCGTTGTACGGCGAGCCCCAGTAGTACGGATACTCGGTGGAGAAGAACGCAAAATCGTAGGCGACAGAGATCACGGTCGAGGGGACCGTGACTGTAAGACGCATCTCGGTGTAGTCGAACGCCGTCCCAGCGCCTCCGCCTCCCGCTGCGGACCATTGGTCTTGCAGGGAGTTGGAGCAGTCGCCGGTACCCACCAGCGCCGGGTCGTCGCCACAATCGGTTCCACCGGCGTCAACAGGTGTCACGTCGATGGGAGCCGGAAGGTCGCCCGGCAGGTCCCACTGCGCACCCAGGTCGGCGTTGCAGTTGAGCGGGTTCGCTGGGTCTTCGTTGCCCGCCATGTCTAGATCCGCGCTCCTCCCGCTGCCAAGGGCGACATATTTGACGCCCTCGGTCGGATCCCAGGTGTCCGTATTGCCGAAGTGATCACGCACCCCGAAGGCGTCACCCGCTCCGAGGGACGAGCCGTCAACTTGCGGTTCTCCGTCACAGTTGAGCCCGATGGCGTGGAAGATATCGTCGTCGAGGTGATCGCAGGGTTCGTGCTCGGGGATGTCACACTCCCCCGTGCTCGAGTCGTGCGGCGGTGGATCGCCCGAGCCGGGGTCGCCGATGTCGAACTTGGGCGCCCCGTCGTCATCGTCATCGTCATCGTCATCGTCATCGTCATCGTCATCATCGTCATCGTCATCGTCAT
>JAZGFE010000279.1:0-2843 GCA_036479215.1 Nannocystaceae bacterium
GATCGTGCAGATCTCGTCGCCGAGAATATTGCGCTGCGCCACCAACTTTGGTGCTTCATTCACCGAGGACCTCGCCCCAGGCTTCGGCCCGTCGATCGTGTCTTCTGGGTCCTTGTCCCTTCCGAAAATACCATCCGCCGCGTGGTCAAGCGGCTCGACGTTCGTATCGATGATGGCGTTCTGTGCCAAAACTCGGCCCACCATCACGCGGCCCTTCGGTAGTAGTAGTTCAGAATACCACCAAGCCTTTCTCGGCAGGCAACGGTGCCGTCCATCTTGGGTCCGGCGGTCACCTTCTCGATCAACTCGTTGTCAAGCCCCTGGTGATTGCGCTCCTGATGGTAGTGCTCCGTGTATTCCTTCACGGCCTTGCGAAGGTGACGCTCGCCCAAGGGGATGATCTTCGCTAGGCACTCAGATTTGACGGAGCGAACGAATCTCTCCGCATACGCGTTCAAATTGGGGCTTCGCGCGGGAAGCTTCACTGTCTTCACGCCGCTTCGCTTGAGAAGAGCCCTGAATGCTTCTGTGTACAATGGATCGCGATCGTGGATGAGATAGTGGACGCCGGTCAAGAACCCCTCACCGCAATCGGTGAGATTGCGCGCAACCTGCTGCATCCATTGCCCATTGGGCTGTTGAACGATTCCAGCGATTTCGACTCTACGAGTCTGAAGATCGATGACGAAGAGCACGAAGTATCGGATCAGGCCGAATCGAGTGAGCACTTCGACGCTAAAGAAATCGGTTGCGGCGATGACGCCCCAATGAGCCTTGAGGAACGTCTCCCAAGACATCCCTTTACTGCGGAGAGGCGCAGGGTCGATACCGTTTTCAATGAGGATTCGCTTGATGGTGTTTCGGCCAACCTCGTGCCCCAGGTTGTAGAGTGCTCCTCGAATTCGAGTGTATCCCCAGGTCGGATTTTCGCTGGCCATCCGCAAGATCAGCTCCCCGATTGGGGTAGCAGTCTTGGGACGACCGACACTGCGGCTCTTGCTGCCATCATACTTCTTCGCGATAAGCCTCCGGTACCATCGAAGCAAGGTGTCTGGCGTCACCAGGGTGCTGATCTCGAAGAGCCCATTTCGGCCGACTACTTTGGCCTTCGCGGCGAGACGGCGGCGCTGGCGATCTGTGAAAAGCAGGCGCTTTCCACCCAGCTGCTCGCAGAGCACCCGATTCTCCTCCTGCAGATACTCGATGACGCCCTGCTGACGGCGATTCACCCACCCGGCGAAGATCATCAACAAGAAATGAAGCTGAAAACTGCTCATCAGATCCAGCATACGTCAGTCTTAGTAAAAGAGGTCGGCTGAGAGAGTTTCCTGTGCGAGCGATCAAGTTCCCGGAATTGCATGCGTTTCGATTAACCTGAGTTTTGGCACAGTACGGGGACTGTCCTATATTGGCGCTCTGGCCGAGGTGCGGGATAGTGGGGACGTCTCTAGTTCGTGAGAGGCAACCGGATCGCCTGGTCGGGGTCACACGCCGTCGAGGACTTTCGAATCCTTCACGACGACGGTGACACCCACGATCACGTGTGGGATGAAGCCGAACGAACGTCAAATCGATTGAGTTTGATGATCGATACCACCAAGAAGGAACTCATGATGCTCACCTATCTCGATGCCACGGCCGATGCCGAGACCGTCAGCAGTGTCCTGCGCAGCGACGGTGTGGTCGCCGTAACCGGGCTCGTCGACCCCGAGATCGCTGACACCGTGGCCGCCGAGCTGCGACCCGATCTCGATTCCAAGGGGCTGAAGACGGTGGACGCCTTCAACGGCGGCAAGACCAACCGCTACGGCGACGTGCTGAGGACGGCGCCGAGTGCGGCGGCGCTGGTCGACCACGACCTCGTGATCGCGGTCGCCAACGATGTCTTCCTGCCGCACGCGGCAAGCTACCGGATCAACAGCCTGGCCGCGATCGAGATCATGCCGGGCGAGGCACACCAGGCGCTGCACCGCGACGACACGGTCTACCCGATCGATGTCGCCGGCATGGAGCTGACGCTCGGTGTCATGTGGTCGCTCAGCGACTTCACGGCGGAGAACGGCGGCACGCGGGTCGTCCCCGGCAGCCACCGCTTCCTGCGTTCGTGGCACCTGCCCGACCTGTCGAACTGGGACAACGCCGTGATGCCCAAGGGCTCGGCGGTCTTCTACCTGGGCTCGACCTGGCATGGAGGCGGCGCCAACGACAGCAACGCGCCGCGCCTCGGGCTCGTCAACAGCTACTGCCTGGGCTGGCTGCGCCCGGAGGTCAACATGTACCTGTCGACGCCGCCGGAGCTCGCGGTCCGCTATGGCCCACGCCTGCGCGCGCTGCTCGGCTACATGGCGCACGATTCGGGCGACGACCAGTGCGGCAGCTACGGGGGCGATTGCCCAGCCTGGGTCGACGAGGCGCCGGATCCGGCGTGGAACAACCAGCGCGGCGTGGTCGGCACCGTAGCGCACGCGAAGGCGCAGGGCGGCGGCTGACCGCGTTTCGCGGAGTCGGCCGGGATGCCGCGCGGGGCCAGCGGCGCCACCAGGTGGAAGAGAGCGAGCCCTCGGAAGTCTCCGAGTGCTCAATCCACAGGCCTTCTTTGTCGGGGTCGTGCGCAAAGAGCCCGGGGAAGGAGAGATTGGGTGGAGCCGACGATCCGAGTCGAACGGACGACCTGCTCATTACGAAGAGGAGCGACCTTGGTCGAACGACGATATTTCTACGCTGATCGCGAAGATTCCCGCACATGATCATGATGGGCTGAGAAGCCGGTGGGCTCTACGCGAGGGAGTGCTCGCGCGTCGGGCGCGCAGAAATCCAACCCCTTGGGTCTCCGTGTGCGTCTT
>JAZGFE010000280.1:0-5433 GCA_036479215.1 Nannocystaceae bacterium
TATCGCCGGTATCGCTGGTATCGCTGGTATCGCTGGTATCGCTGGTATCGCTGGTATCGCTGGTATCGCTGGTATCGCTGGTATCGCTGGTATCGCTGGTATCGCTGGTATCGGTCCCGGTATCGCCGGTACTCGTTTCCCCTCGATAGTCGTCCTCGTCGTGCTGAGGATCCTTCCCGTTGCGGTTCGAGGGGGGGGGGAACACCATGTTATCCGAGCAGGCGATGTCGGGCAGCGTGGTGTCGGTACAGTCGGCCACGCCCGCAAGCAGGCCGAGCAGCGGGTCGGCGTTGAGGGCATCCGATGCTACGTTGAACTTGTAAAAGCCTTCGGTGGGTGCGGTGAAGGTGTAGGCAAGTTCTTTGCCCGCCGCCAGGTTGCAGGTGTTTCGTTTCGAGAAGCCGTCGTCGGAGTGGGCGGTGACGGGAGCATCGAGGGTGACGACGCCGTTGGGGCACTCGTAGGGAGGAGTTGGCTCGACGTCACCATCACCATCACCATCACCATCACCATCACCGTCACCGTCACCGTCACCGTCACCATCGCCGGCTCCGGTTGCGGTTCCGGTGCTGGTGGGATCGGCGGGCGTGTCCGATTTTCCGCAACTGGTGACGACGAGCGAGGTACTCACAAGGAGCGTACTGAAGAAGCTAATGTTGGTGCGTAACATGGCGGCACGAGACTACGCGGCTCGCGGGTCCGGATCAACACCAGCGGTGGGGTGACACAACGATCATAGTGGCGTCTCCGGCGGCTTGCGATCTCGAACGTCGCGGGCCTTCGCAGGTGATCACCCATGCGTAGTTGGCCGTTTTCGCGCACGGCTGGTGATTCCGGGGTCGCGCGGCCCGGCGGGCGTGGCTCGGGGCCCATGAACACCCAACGGGTTTCGCTCCGTATCCATTTAGCCGGAGGCCGCCGGCCGGGGGCCGAAAATCGCTGTTCCCACCCGTATGATGGAGGCGCCCTCTTCGATGGCCACGTCGTAGTCCGCGCTCATGCCCATGGACAAATGGTGCAGCTTCGCGTCGGTGCACGCTTGGACCTTGTCTCGGAGCTGTCGCAGTCGGACAAAATGGGCGCGTGTGTGTTCCGGGGTGCCCGTGGGAGGGATCGTCATGAGGCCGTCACAACGTAGGTGGGGTGCCGCGTCGAGGGCCGCCAGCAACAGCGGCACCCCGGCCGACTCCACCCCGGCCTTTTGCGCCTCGCCGAAATTCACCTCGATAAGCACGGGCTGGATCACGGCCGTCGTGAGCTGCGCGGTTTTGGCCTCCAGTGCGTCGATGAGGCGCACGCGATCCACGGTGTGGATCAACGCGCGACCCGCCACCAGGCCGGCCTTGTTGGTCTGCAACGCGCCGATGAAGTGCCAGCGCAGCTCGGCGCGGGAGATCGCGTCGCCCTTGCGTCGAAACTCCTGCGCGTAATTTTCGCCGAAGTCTTGGAGACCGGCGTCGAGCGCCGAGAGGATGGCCTCGACGGGTTGACGCTTGCTCGCGGCCACGACGGTCACCTGCGGCCCGGGCCCGCGCCGTGCTTTGGCTCGTTCGATCTGTTCTTGGACCCGTGCCACCCGCTCGGAGATCGGCGTGACCGGGATCATGGGCCACCGTCTCTCGCGGTCAATGCCTCGAGCACCTGTGCGAGGGGCAACCCTACGATGTTGGTGTAGGAGCCCTCGATCCGGGTCACGAAACTCGCGGCTCGCCCCTGGACCGCGTAGCCGCCGGCCTTGTCTTCCCAGTCGTCGGTGTCGAGATACGCCTCGAGCTCCGTGGTCTTGAGGGGGCGCATCCAGACCGCGGTGGTCTCGTGGGCGGTGGATGCTCCGCCCGATTGGGTCCACAGGGTGAAGGCGGTGGTGACGTGGTGGGCCTCGCCAGCGGTGAGCAAGCGGAGCATCTCTTCGGCCTGCGCGCGACCGGTAGGTTTTCCCAGCGGTGGCATGTCTGGCCGTGGCAGCCAAACGGTCGTGTCTGCAGCGATCAGAATCGTGCCCGCGGCGGCAGGGCCGAGCTCATCAACCGCGGCCTCGGTCTTGGCGGCTGCGAGGCGACGGGTGTAGGCGACCGCGGATTCGCCGGTGCGCCAGCTCTCATCCACGCCTCGGGCTGGTTGTACATCGAAGGTGAGCCCGGCCGAGTCCAAAAGTTGACGGCGCCGCGGCGAAGCGGAGGCGAGTATCAGGCGTCGCATGGGCGCGCATCGTGGCGTGCGACCCCAAGCTTGGCAACCGGCGCGTGGCAAGGGACGCGGAGCGGGCCGCGACGGGGCCGGCTGCGGCGGGCCGGCATCGGGCGTGGCGTGGTGGTTGCCCGGCTCGTATGCTGACCCGATGGCGGTCCGAGCTCCCTCTTGTCGCGCTTCCTTGTTCGCTTTTTCGGTGCTGCTCGCCGCGTTCGTGGCCGATCGACTCCATGACGATGGTGCGGGCTCGGCGTCTAGCGACGAAAACGTGGCGCGCACCTTCGACCTGGAGGGCGTGTGGACCCGCTACGAGAATCGTCGACTCGGCGAGCCCGTGCGTTTCTATTACTTCCACGGCGACGGACGCGGTCTCTACCGATATGGTCGGCTGGGGCGATCGTACACCCACAGTTTCAACTATCGCCTCGAGGGCTCGATGCTCCACCTCGAGTTTCGCAAGACGGGGGATCGGTACACGACGGGGGTGGTCGTGGCGAACGACCGCGAAGGTCGCGAGTGGCTCACCTTGGCCCAAGATCCCCGCGAGTCCGGTGCTCGCTATCGCAAGCTGCCGCCCCCGGGGACCAAGGCTTGCGCCATTGGCCAGCCAGGGACGGATACGGGGCAAGGACGGCACGAGGTCCCGGTGGCCGGCCGGATTTGGATCGATCACCGCAACTTCAAAACGGGCGGGTCAGATTTCCACATGTACCAGTTCAACGATGCCGCCATCGACGGCCGCGGCGTCGGCTGGTTTCATCGTGGTGATTTCGACGACTGGAGTACCGAGGCTCTCGTATATCAGTTGCGCGGTGGCAGCATCGATTTGCGTTTTACCGACACGGGGGAGGCCCATCAGACGCCGGTCCGGGTGGGGCGAGACGCGAAGGGGCGACCCATCTTGACGTTGCTCTCCGACCCACGCGACTTCTGGGGCACGCATCGCTACGTCGACGGAGGCGCGTCCTTCGGGCTGGCACCGTTCGCCGCGGCACTTCGGTGGGCTGGATTCCTGCCCAACGGGCACGATGGCGCGGAACAAGGCGGTTGTGCGGGGATAGTTGGCCCCGCGGAGATCGAGGGCTGATCGCTACCGTCGAGGGTCAAGGGATCCGGCGGCCTGGGCCGGGGGCATCCGGATCGTGTAGGAAAGGGGTCCCGCCCCACTCGAACCCCAGACCAGCGATGCACGACGAACTCACACAACACCAACGATTTCTCGGGGCGCTGAGGCCAAGCGAGCTGAACGGGCGCCGGCCCTACGCCGTATTGGTGGGGTTGGCATGGGATGGATCCACCACGTATCGGGCGGGGGCCCGTTTCGGCCCCGAAGCGCTGCGGCTCGCATCCGATAGCATCGAGACTTATTGCCCGCGTAGTGAGGAGGACCTCGAGGACGGCCTGTACCTGGACTGGGGGGACCTGGATGCGGGGGCGGACGAAATGGGAGAGGAGGCGCGGATGCGGTACTGGTGCGAGCAACTCAAGGCCGCGCCTGACTTGCCCCTGCTCGCGCTGGGCGGAGACCATCTGGCCGCCTACCCCTTCATCATCCGGGCCCTATCGGAGCATGATGGCCTGCAGATCGTACATATCGATGCGCATGCTGACCTACGCGACACCTGGGAAGGTGCGCGCTTCAACCATGCGACGGTGCTCCGCCGTGTGCTCGAGGTCATGCCCGAGGGTACGAGCCTGCATCAGTGGGGAATCCGCTCCGGCATGCGTCAAGAGTTCGAGCTGATCCGACGACATTCGCAGATCCTGCCCATCTCGAACACGCGCGAAGGCGGGGCCGAGCTCGCACGGCGTTTGGGAGCGATGGGCAAACCTGTGTACGTGACCTTGGACGTAGACGGGATCGATCCCGCCGATATCCCGGGAACGGGTACACCCGAGCCGGCAGGGCTGGCCTTCGAATGGGTAGAAACGTTTTTCGTAGAGCTGGCGAAAGCAAGCGTGCGCTTGGTCGGTGTGGATCTCGTCGAACTGGCTCCGCGCATCGATCCGACGGGGCGATCGTCGGTGGCCGCAGCGCGATTGGTACGAAGCGCCTTGCTGGCGATGCGGGGGAGGACGCCTAGTTCCGACTTGCGGTGACTAGAAGCCGAAGGTTTTCGGTCCGACCGGTGTCGGCAAGAGCCACATCGCCCAGGCCCTTGGTCATCGAGCCTGCGTCGCAGGACACAGCGTGCTGCACATCTCGCGCAAGATGCTCATCCAGCTTCGAGCGGCGCGGGCCGACAACACGCACGACAAAAAGATGCTCCGATTCACGAGCCCAGATCGATTGATCATCGACGACCTTGGGCTGCGAGCACGCCTCGGCGAC
The DNA here is from genome assembly GCA_036479215.1 of Nannocystaceae bacterium. Classification (GTDB taxonomy): domain Bacteria; phylum Myxococcota_A; class Polyangia; order Nannocystales; family Nannocystaceae; genus FL481. Next base: position 4,523 of record JAZGFE010000280.1, read on the forward strand.
GAGCCTCTCGACCTGTACGTCATCATCCGATCTCGCTACGAACGGGGCAGCACGGTCATCACGTCGAACCGAGCGCTGACCGAATGGACCATGCTTTTCAAGGACGAGATCCTCGCCAGCGCCGCGATGGACGGGCTGCTCCACGATTCTCATGTGGTGGAGATCGTCGGGAAATCCTACCGAAACCCACCTGGGGATGGCGGCCATCGTCAGGCGGCCTGACGCAACTTACGCATTGGAACTTGAGACCTTGGATCACTCCCGGCGAGCTGCGGAGTCGCTTGGGAAAATCGGGATCAGTTGTGGAAACTGAGCTGTTCGCCGCCGAGAACGATCACAAACGCCGCGGTGCCCATGGGTGGCAAGCCGAGTAGCGTGAGGACGCTGCCCTGCTCTTGCAAGACCGCATCGAAGCCTCGGCACCCCTCTTCCCAACGCGCGGTGACGCGCTGCCTCCACATGAAGTCACCTTGTACCGCCATCGGTGTGCGCAGTCGCCCAGGGTACGGTCCGCGCTCTTAACTAGCATGATAGAGGCAGTCGGAGAACGCGCACATGTGTGAAGCGCGGGCATTGCTTGTCGGTGTCGTGGGGCAAGGAGGCTGGTTTCCCGGCTCCATCGCGGGTCGACTTGACCGCTTCGTGATGGTGATGCTCGAGCCCACGCGTGGCTCCAGCGACCGCGGCTGCGTGAGCCTGTGCCACGTAGTCACGTACCAAAGTCTCGACCATGAGGGCCAACTCGTCCGTGGATGTAGGTGCTGCCATGACGATGAGGCCATTCCACATCTGATTGCCGATTTCCACTAGGCTGAAGTTCCAGGCCCAGACTTAGAAAACACCCATGATTGTGGGCACTTCGACCGATTTTGCCGATGCGGCTCTGCCTACAAAGTGATCGTCGAAAGCAG
>JAZGFE010000281.1:0-8656 GCA_036479215.1 Nannocystaceae bacterium
AACATCAGGCCTTGGGTCGGGGTCCACGAGCGATAGGCTTTTCCCATGCCCCAACAAGATCATGATCCGCCAGATCTGTCGATCCTCACACCTACAGCCCTCTATCGTGGGCTGGCGCTATTCGCAACAGACTCCTAGGCGCTGGTGGCCATCGCCCGGCGTCTTCGTGCCGCGACGAAGCCAAACAGGCCGATCGCAAACAGTGCCGACGGTGCATGCTGCCTCTCCGACGCGCATCCGCAGCCTCCGTCGTCCGCATCCGCAGCGCCACCATCCTCGTCATCACCCTCGTCACCGTCATCACCCTCATCATCAGATTCTACGTCATCACCGGCGGCGCCACCATCACCGTCATCACCGTCATCACCCTCATCATCGTCATCATCATCATCGTCATCATCGTCATCATCGTCATCATCGTCATCATCGTCATCACCGTCATCACCGTCATCACCCTCATCCTCGTCATCACCGTCATCCTCGTCATCCTCGTCATCACCGTCATCCTCGTCATCCTCGTCATCACCGTCATCACCGTCATCACCGTCATCACCGTCATCACCGTCATCACCGTCATCACCGTCATCACCGTCATCACCGTCATCACCATCATCATCATCACCGTCATCATCATCACCATCATCATCATCACCGTCATCACCACCACCCCACGGATCCCCGCATTCACTGCTGTAGCTCGAGACTGGAGTCCCCTCACACCAGTCGTCCCAAGTTCCATGGCTCTCTTGATCCCCAGCGAAGAAGTTTCCACAGTCCGCTGTCGGGTCCCACTCACCCGTCGCGCCGTCAAAACAGGGGGTCACGTCGATGCCCGTCTCGGCCTCAAACGCGGGCACGACCAGAAACGGAGAAGGATAGTCGCACGCAGAATTGCAGGGGGTCCCGGTAGTTCCGCCTTGGACCGTACCTGCCGTGCGCCAACTGCCATCCCCCACCTGCAAGAGTAGCGGGCCACCCGAGTCTCCGGGGCACGGCGACGGCATCACACCGGCGTCTCCGACGACAGTCGAGTCGTCGCTCACCCCCGAAATCGTCTGAGCGCCCCAACGTTTGGTCCCGTTGCCACCTCCACCGAAACTTGTGGACCCGAAGCCGCAAATGACGACATCCTGACCGACTTTCAGATACTTCTCGATCTCACAACCGAATAGGATCGGCGTCACCGGTATCGCGGTCACCGGCTCTGACAGCGAGCAAATTCTCGCGTCGCCACTGCCGGTTCCTACGCATGTATCGACGGCAACCGTGTGAATTCCAGCGGTATCGCCGAACGACAATGAAGACACGTCGCCGCAGTGCTGAGCAAAGGTCACGGCCTGAGGATGCACAAGGTTGGCGGTGCACCCCCCCTGCCCCATCGACATGACAGTTGGAAAACCACACCCTTCGACAACGTAACCGTCAACGATACGTGAGTCGGCGCCGTCCTTCGTTTCCTCGAAACCGATGGCGCCAGCATCAGCGGGCATCAGCCACACCGCGCCCACTGCAGTTCCCACCAGCACAATCCTCGTAATCCGCGATTTTGACGTGGCCATGGCAGGATCCTTATATCACGAATCTGCGCGTCCGATAGCGACAGCGTGTGCGCTATCATACGCCTTGTCCGGGATTTACCTCATCGGCTCACATTCAGAATTCAGCTTGACCACATGGCGTTCGGCGTGACGGTCGCATTGTTCTCAACGAACAGGCGATCCCCTCGCCACTTCGCTATTGGACGAGAGCTCACCGTTACTGGGTTTCGAGATGCGTATCGCAGATCTGGGATCGCGGCATGTCGCTCGTGGGATTTACGATGCAAAGATGATTCAATACGGTGAAAACCGCCGGTGGCATGCGAGCGCGAAAGCGGTGCATGTAGGGACTACGCGTGGAAGTCGAGTCGGATCGTGGTCCCCCAGCCCACGATCCGAACACAGCGTCCACCAATGACCGGACGCAGCCGACTCCTGCCGCGACACCGCCGCAATCCAGTCTTCGCACGTCGTCGGAGCCAGATCGCGGTGGTGCCGCACCCAGACGTCTGTGCGCCGGTGGCGCATCTGGCGTTTCCTCCCGGGAGGTGACGACGACCCGGATGGTGAAATGCCCCCGCCACCGAGCAACGGAGGTGAAGCTGCCCCCGCTGAAGAGACGCCCAGGCGCGGCGCAGGCCCGCGGCAGGAGACGCCAGCAGGGGGTGGAGCAGAGGAACTCCGGGGCCGCACGCACCCCGCCCGCACCCGGAGCCCCCCAATTCGGCCTCGCGCCCCCGGTGGCGGGGTCGCGCTCGTCGATGGCCCCGGGCGGAAACAGAAATACCCACCGCATGTCGGACAGTTGCCCGTGTCGATTCGGAGGGTCAAACCGTGGGAATACCCAGCAAACCTGAGGAGATCCAGACCGTCAACGCCAAAGGTCCCCGACCGGCCACACGTGAACATGGACATGTATGTCCACGTGTGCCTCTCCCGGCCACAGTCGTATGCAGCGCATCGGCCTCAGCATTATTTTCGCGGTGCCCTCGCTCGGGGGCGTCTACGGTCGGATCATCCCAATGATCGGTACGTCGCCAGCGACTCCGCTCGTGGCCCAACGCAGGGCCTCTGTGCAGGCGCGTCTAGATCCCCCGCTCGCGCCCCCTCCGTCCACACTTCCTCCGCGCCCAGCCTGGGCGCGCCCAGCCTGGGCGCGCCCAGCCTGGGCGCGCTCATCATGGGCGCGCTCATCATGGGCGCGCTCACCATCGCGTGTGTGGAAGATCCCGGGGCAATCGTTGTGATCCCGCGCGGGAACTACGACCGCTTCGTGGAGACGGTACAACCTGTGCTGGCCGATCGATGTTCCCAGAGCAGCTGTCACGGCACCACCGGGCGCCCGTTTTGGGTGTACAGCGTGAGGGACCTGCGACTCGGCGACGCCTCGGGCCCCCTTTCAACCAAGGAACTTGAGGCCAATCATCTCTGCGCACGCTCGTTTCTGTCCGACATGCCGGGCTCGTCCAACCCCGCGGACGCCGCCCATCCAGAGGACTCCGCATTGCTCACTAAACCCCTCGCTGTCCGTGAAGGAGGCGTACGACACGCCAGTGGTCCCGTATTCGAACGGCGCAGCGAACACGGCTATGCAGCACTTCTCGCCTGGGTCCAAGTCGCACTCGACGAGGGATAGACGAGGGATAGACAGACCATGCGAATTCGCTCTACGAGACCACTTGTGTTCACAACGGCACTTTGCACCTCATTTTGCACCGCACTTTGCACCACAGCTTGCCAGGCCCCATCACGGTCCCGCGAAGCGTTGCTCGATCCCCAAACCTGCGAAGAATGCCATCCCAAACACTACCGGGAATGGCAGGGAAGCATGCATGCCTATGCCTCCGACGATCCGTATTTTCGCGCCATGAACCGCTGGGGGCAAGTCGCAACGGGCGGAGCATTGGGCGACTTCTGCGTGCGCTGCCACGCCCCCATGGCGCTCGAGGAGGGTGAGACCCAAGACGGACTCAATCTCGACGAAGTGCCCGCGCATCTTCGTGGCGTGACCTGCTACTATTGCCATACGGTTACGGCTATCAAGGGTACTCACAACAATCAGCTGGTCCGCACCGACGACGTCATTATGCGCGGGTCGCTGCTCCATCCGGCCGAAACCGAGAGCCACAGATCAGCTCATTCGCCGCTGCACGACGGTCGAGATCTATGCTCTTCGAGTCTATGCGGCTCCTGCCACGACGTGATCACACCAAGCGGCGTACCGCTGGAGCGATCGTTCGTCGAATGGAACGACTCGTTTTATTCCCACCAAAACCCGAGCCAGACCGGTCCCGCCCTGTACTCGCAGCGCTGCAACAGCTGCCACATGCCAGGTAGCGACGACGCTATTGCAGACGCCGAAGGCGCGCTTCCCAACCGCCGCCGTCACGACCACTCCATGCCGGGGCCCGGCGTGGTGGTCACCGCGTTTCCCGATCACCCCGAAGCGGAGCAGATCCGACGCGAACACATGCTGGCCACCGAAGCGTTTCGCCGCGCTGCATTGTGCGGCACGATCTGCGTCAAGCCGCTCCCGAGCGCGGCGCCCGATGGTCCAGACACCGTGGCCATGACGGTGTGGCTGCACAACGAGAGCGCGGGTCACAGCTGGCCCAGCGGTGCGGCGCAGAATCGCCGCGCATGGGTGGAACTGGTGGCCTATTCGGGTCAAGAAGTCGCCTACGCGAATGGACATATCGCAGACGACATGGCCGTCGGCACCCACGATGACGACAGCTTGTGGTGGTTTGGCGATCGCGTATTCGATGCCATGGGCCAGCGCGTGCACGCGCATTGGCAGATCACCCGCTACGAACCCGGTTCTCTCCCCGTGGGCACTCGTATCGGCGGCGATGCCGAGACCTGGATTCCCCGGACCTACACCTACGCGGGTGCACTTCCCGACCGCGTGGAGTTGAGAATGAAGCTTCGCCCCATGCCGCGCGATCTCCTCGACGATCTTGTGCTCCGCGGTTATCTGGACGCGGCGGCGGCCTCCGCCATGCCCACCTTCGACATTGCCGGCGTGCACCTCGACTGGACCGACGCCACCGCCGAGGTCACAGAAGCCGCGGGAAGCTGCGTCAGCAGTTCACCGAGCTGCCGCGCGCCGGTTCTCTGGGGCAAATAGTTTTTGTTCTCGACTACCTACACCGCAACGGAAAAATCCAGACGAGGGCCGGGAGGCTCGGTGGCGACCCAAACGGTGTTCACAGCTCCCATGCTCACGACTCGATGCACAGCGTGAACACGGCCTCGTCGGTGGGGGCGCCCTGGGCACCGCTCACGCCCACCGTGATCTCCCATACGCCCGCCATGGAGAAATGCACGGGATCGGCCACGTACTCCCCAGCAGTATCGCCGGGCGATAGCAAGGCCTGAACCGCGGTTCCATGTCCGTGCTCAGGCATCCTCGGAGCAACGATCAGCTCGGCATCCGAGACAGGTAACCCGGTGGCGTCCGCGAGCGCCACCGCCCAGCGATTTTCGCCCTTTTCGGGGGGTCCGGGCATGGAGTCGAGCAGGGTCACACGGTACCCGTTGGGACCGTGGGCGACGAGGCCGGGCACGTAGGCCGAGGGTCCACACTCGTCTTGCCCTTGGGTCCCCGCATCGGAATCGGAGCCGTCGCACGCAGCCACGCTGAGTGCGACAGAAAGGAGGAGCGTGAGCCGCTCCGCGAGCCGAGTACCGCGCTCCGCTTCCCGCTCCGTTTCACCGAGTTTCGAACCCACGCCCCTATCTTGCTTCAATCACCTCGCCATGGTCCAGCGTTCCCCGTTGGACCATGCAGAGGATACCGCCGCAGTTGTTGCGCGCCTCCGTCCTCCCAGCCCAATTTCGCTATTCGCGTCCGACGCCCTGCGCTACGGTACATCCTCGTCCACGCTGCGATCACGCCTCGTGCCCGCAGCCTCGACCCTATGCCCCACCTCCATCACCTCCATCATCTCCAAGTCCGCGCCCGATACCCGCGAGCATGGGGGTTTGCAGAGTGGGGAGTCACGCGAGCCGCTGGGGCCAGTCGGGCAGTGCTACTCCTCGCCCTGATCTCGAGCGGATGCGCCATCGTACCCGCGTGGGCGAGAGGAACCTCCCAGCGACCCTGCATGCAGGCGAGCGGCAACGATCCGATGGAGGCACGCCTCGAAGGGCACGTCCTCGAAACGCGCGAGGCCATGGCGGGGGCCGACGGGGGGCGGGAGGTGGCGTTTCGTGCGGGTGCAACTGATCGCGGCCGCGAGTAGAGGCACGTCCCGCCCGCAACCTGTGAACGCACGCGAGTTTGACCCTCGATTCCTATCCCCGTTCTGGATGCGCTTCCCAGACCTGATCATTTCCATATGCACGTCTGCGAGTGCCTGCCTCTTCCTGCTGTGCACGCCCGCCTACGCACACGCCGTACCCCGCACCTCCTCTGACGAGGCACAGGCTCGCACGCGCGCAAAGGAGGCCATACGCGAAACCCTCGGCGCTCCTCTTGACCCCTCGGATCGCACGCGCGCGGAGAAAACTGTCGCGCTGCGCTGCGACGTCTACTCGGACCGATGGAGCACCGTCATCTCTCCGGCCGCCCTCGCTCGCGTACGCCTTGGCCCACGGCCGCGCTCGGGCAACGATGCCACGTTCGAGGTAGAGACGGACGTAGAGCTCGACGCGGTATCCGGCGCCACGCCCGTCCTGATGGCCGACACCATCACCTCGGCCACCCCCTTCGACGATCGGCGCCACGCCGGCCACATCACTTTTTCCGCCCAGCTCGAGCCGACTTGGACCGTGGCGACCACCGCGAACATCAGCATCGAGTCCGATCACCGTACCTACGCCGCCTCGGTCTCTTCATCGGCGGAGTTGGTCGATCGTCACGCCACCATCTCGTTGTCGTCGGGTTTCTTCCACGAAATCGCGGGACGGGCCGACGACCCGGACTACGCCCAGCGCACCTTGGGCGCCGCCGCGACCTTTGGATGGGCCCACCTTGTGGCGAGGCGCACCACGTTCATGTTCCAGCTTGACGGTCGGCTTCGTGCATGCGCGAGCCAACTCGGATGCCAGGCCAATCCTTACCGTCATGTGCCCGTCTGGAACGAAAACGCGGAAGGCAACCCGGTTCTGATCGCCCCCGCCGAGCGTCACCCTGATCAGCGCATCCGGGCCGCGACCGCCGTCGGCCTCGCGCAATACCTTGGTGCTGGAGTTGGTCTGCATCTCCGCTATCGCTATTGCGGCGATACGTGGCGAGTTTTTGGACACACCGCGCGCGTCGCCATCGCGAAAGAACTGCTCGGCGGCAAGCTGGTCGCGCGCCTCGAGGCCCGCGGCACCGCCCAAGCCTCCGCCGCTTTCCACCGCGATCAATATTCCTCCTCCGCTCACGCACCCTCCGTCCCCGAATACCGCTCCGCGGATCGGGAGCTGTCTCGGATCCGCGGTTTGATAAGTGGCGCGCGCGTCGAGTACTTGTCGCCGATTACCCACAAGGTTCGTTGGCGTGCCAACGCTCGCGTGCAGCGGCACTGGTACCGCTATCTCGACCATTCCGAGCTCCCCAGCCGACAGGCATGGCTGGTGGGCCTGGGCGCCGGAGCATTGTTCTAGACCCTCGCTGCCTCGCCGGAGCCAGACTCCCTCCGTCCGCACTCTGGATGCCTGTGCGCGCAACGCTCAATCGACTGCAGTCCCCCCTCGCGCGAGCCACGGGACGACGGGACGAGACGGCGACGGCGACGGCTCCCCCCGCGGACACCCTCGCGGAACACTCGCGGGGGTTCCCAAGTCTGCCCGTCACGGCCCTTCATGAGCTTCCGACCCCCCCACACACCGAGTGGGCGGTTCATAGTGCTCGGTCCCGCATCACGCTCCAGCCGAGCGGCGGGGCGTAGCGCTGCCTCGCATGCCTGTCCCATCGGGATCGTGCGAGGATCGCCTTCGTCCCAGTCACATACATCGGGAGTCGTCGGTCGCGCATAGGTCCACCCACCGGCACCGGCATGCGGTTCGCCACAGGGAGCGCAATACTGCTGGCATCATGACGCGATGACGCAGCCGGACGGATCTGACGCGCCAACCGACGAACTCTCCCATGCGGTCGAGACGCATATTCACGGGTCGCCCGGACGACTGCTGATTACGTGCGATCACGCGTCGGCCAATCTTCATGAGCCGTGGCGGTGGCATGCGGAAGACCAATGGATTGCGAAGACCCACTGGGCCTATGACCTCGGCGCGGCCGAGATCACGCGCGCTCTCGCGGCGCAGCTTGGGTGTTCCGCCATACTCGCGCGATTTTCTAGACTCCTCATCGATCCGAACCGAAATCTCGACTCCAATACGCTGTTTCGCAGCCAAGCCGAACGCCGGAAAATCTGTCTTAACCACCATCTCACGCAAGGCGATCGAGACCGCCGGATCAGCAGGTTTTATCTGCCGTACCACGATGCCATCGATCGGCGCACCCGCGAGGCTCCCGCGGCTTCACTGCTGTCGATACACACCTTCACCCCCTGCTACGAAGGGAAGAATCGCTCTCTGGAAGCAGGCGTCTTGTTCACTGAACACGAGGCGCTGGCGCGGAGCTTCGCTGCGGTGCTCAGCTCCCGTGGGTACAACACCGGGCTGAATGCGCCCTACTCGGGTCGAGACGGTCTGATGTACGGGATCGAACGCCATGCCATCGCCCACGATCGCGTGGCATTGGAGATCGAAATACGCCAAGACATCGCCACCGACCCTCGGCGTCGCCGCCCAATCGTCCATGCCCTGGCGGCTGCGGTCCGACATAGCCTCGTCGCCACAGGCCCATCGTGATCCGTCGCCACGGGAGCCCTGGTTCCCCTGGTAGCCCTGGTTCCCAAGTTCCGTGTGCCGTGTCGGGTGGTCAGCGGCAGCGGAACACCCCATGGCGTGCCAAAACCGCGGGGGCGCGACTGGGCTGGCTTTTAGCCGTGCGCCCTGGTCAACGTCAAGCGCGCACAAGCTTGCGCTTGAGCCGAGAAACCCCGCCCAGCGTGTCGCCGCTGCTTTCGTTCCTTCTGTGGGCGGGCCGCGAGAAAACCACACACGCTGTCGCAAACGTTGCCGTCAAGCCGCGTCGCGGAGCGTACTTGGCTCGATCGCCT
>JAZGFE010000282.1:0-76437 GCA_036479215.1 Nannocystaceae bacterium
GGAGGCAAGAAGGGAGGCAAGAAGGGAGGCAAGAAGGTGGCGAAGAAGGGAGGCAAGAAGGGAGGCAAGAAGGGAGGCAAGAAGGGAGGCAAGAAGGGAGGCAAGAAGGGAGGCAAGAAGGGAGGCAAGAAGGGCGGTAAGAAGGGAGCGAGGAAGGCGCGGTAGCGGTCTGTTGTGGGCTTGGGAACTGGGGGCTGTGGGGTCCGCCGGACGCATGCCGGCTGCGCGGGGCCGCGCGGGGCCGGGTTGGGGCGCTCTGGCGCGTATCTGCGCGCGATCGGAGGGCAGAGGGGGCTGGTGGCGCGCGAGCGGGACCGTATGTAATTCGACGTGCGCGTCTTGATGCTTGCGGCGAGCGATGTGGGCGGCTCGGAATACTATCTTGCCCACGAGCTTCGCCGACGCGATCTCGTCGATATCCGCTTGGCGGTGCTCGACGTGCATCGGGGAGCCACGTTTCCGGCGGACGTATCTGAGATACTCGATGGAGGGGCGGAGTTGTGGGCGTTGATCGATCAAGCCGATGTTCTGCATTTCGTCGACCTCGTGCCGGATCAGATCTCCATATTGGGTCGTTCACTTGGGGCGCGTCTAGAAGCGCGGGGTCGGACTCGAACGGTTGTTCAGTTCGACGGCGGACTGTCCGTGGCGCGGCAGCGCCTGGCGACGCAGCTTGCCAGGGAACGGGGGTGGGCCCTCGTGTCCACGCGGCCAGGTTTGGCCGCAAGATGGGGTGCCCACTTCGTGCCACCGTTTGTACCGTGGTGGCACGCAGCGTGGCGACCGTTGGTGGCCGGCACGCGAAAGCGCGAGTCGCTACGACGCCCGGGTATCGTATTTGTGAGCTCCCTCGCGGCTGTGCATCGCAATCGCGTATTGGAGAATATGTTGGATCGAGTCGAGGCTCACACGGGCGAGTCTCTTCGTCTCGAAGTGATGACCCGGATGCCGCACCGGAACATCTTGCGTCGCCGTCGTTTTAGTCACCTTTGCCTCACGGCGAGCGCGGACGGACTGGGGCGTAGCGCCTTGGAGTCCTTGTGTCAGGGAGTTTCGGTCATCGCGGATCTCGATCGGAACCTGGCACGGTGTTATGCGGCGCTGGCGGACGGCGAGTTGCCCCCGGTGTCGGCCAGCTCGTGTTTGGAGGAGCGAATCGAGGCGATCGATCCACGTGGGCCTACCGACCCGAGCTTGAGAAAATGGGCGACGCGAGTGCTGGCACCGCAGCGCTGGTTCGAGCTGTGCCAAGCTTTGTGGCGGGGCGAGAGTCGGGCCGCCTAGCTCGTGGCCACGCGCCTGGCTGCCGTAGGGGGCCATCGGGTGCGGATCTAGTCGAGAAGACTGGGGCCACCGCATGCGTTCGATGTCAGTTCTTCGAGGAGCGCTTGGCACCCTTGTTGGATCAATTCAAAGCAGTGGGGGTAGGCGGTGGGGCCACCGTTGATCGGGTCGGGGACATCGAGAGCGTGGGCTTTCACGCGAGGATTCGCGATCTGTAGGAGCAGGCGTATGCGAGCGCGCGGCGTTTGTTCCGGTGCGAATGCGGAGGGGGTGGCCAGGCGGGTCAACGCCCTGTGGTTCGCGCGATCCATGAGTACGATGTGGTCGAACGTATAAATGTCGTCCCGCATGATCTGGCGGCTGATGCCCGAGACATCGATGCCATGTAGGGCGGCGATCTGAATGCTGCGAGGGTGGGGGGTGCTGCCGTGCATCGCCGATGTGCCGGCACTGTCGATCTCGATGCGTTCGGCGAGCCCGCGTTCCGTCGCTAACTGGCGGAAGATGCCCTCAGCTAGCGGGCTACGGCAGACATTTGCGTAACATACGAAGAGGACCCGGACGCGCGGCGTGATCACTTGAGCTCTTGGACTTCGCTATCGTTGGCGACCAGGGCGAAGGTGGGATCGAACTCGATGGTCCGCAGAAGTCTCTTGCCACCGCGGTCGGCGACTTCGGTGAGGAGCGTCTTCACCTGGTTGATATCGCCACTGTTCGCAGCCAGCTTCGCCAGATTGAAGGTTGCGTCGGGGAATCGCTTGTCCGTCGCGCGTGCCCACTCGAAGAAACCAGCGGCGCGCGGCGGGGTTGCGAACAGCGACTCGCCTCGGGCGTTCGCCGCTTTTGCACGCTCGCGCACGGTCGCCCCGAGTTTCTTGGCTTCGCGCAGCTTGTTGTGCGCCCCCTCGTCGCCGATTTTCGGGTCGCGTACCGCCGCGAGAAGTTGTGCGACGACGCTTGTTTGGTTTTTTTTTGTGGCGGGCCTCGCTATGTCCGTGTCTTTGAGCGTGTCCGTGTGCTTGAGCGGTCGGCCGCCCGTGGCGTCCTGCTGGGTCGCGTTGCCGGTACTACCCTCGTCTGGGTGTGGCGGGAGCCTGTGCACGGTGGTGTCATCGCGCCCAGCGGCCGCGGCGGTTGGGTTGGGGGCATCCGCGGGCGTTGCCGGCTTGCCATCCGGTTTCGGCCCGACCGTTTGCGCCGGCGGCGGCGCTGGTTCCGAGCCGTTGCATGAAGCGCCCGCGAAGAGAGCCGCAGCACACAGTAGCTGCGTGCAGACGAAGAAACGACCGATGTGGGCCCTCGACATCCGCGTAGTGTAGCAGCGTGGTCCCCCATCGTGCCCCGTCCTGCGGAGGTCGCGGGCACCCGAATGGTTGTACACGCCCACGGAGTGGCGCGCCGACCGGCAGCGATCTGCTGCGAATCCGTCCGCGGTTCGGTCTCTTTCAGCTGAACGTGCGTCCCGACCCAGTCTCTGCCGTCGTGGTGTGGCCCTCACATCACTTTGGTTGCCACCACTCCAGCGAATACGGTTTACACTGGCACCAGGTCACATGCCTCGCGAGCCCGTCATCTCGCCCTCCGTCGAAGAGGTGCCTCCACGAACACGAACGCAAGTTGCCGCGCGGTCGCGTTCAACCGCCCCCCCGCCGCTTCCGCCGGGCCTGCGGTCTGGGGTGTCGGTTGGCGAGCAAAGTTCGACGGTCAGCGTCAAGGCGCCGGGGCCCGAGAGCGCCGAGGACATGACGTCGAACCTCGCTGCTATGCGTGTCGCGGACCCAAAGGACCCGATACCGACCGACGCGTCGAGATCGCTGCCGAAGCCGAGTAAGCTTGCTGAGGCAGCTCCCAGCGGCGATTTTGCGGAGGTACAGGCTCGAGCGAGGCACGAACGAGTGTCACGCCGTCCGATGGAAGAAACGGGGCCACGTTCTCAACAGAAACTCCCGGACACAGATCAGCTGATCCGCGCCGCGCTTGAGGACCTGGTCCAAGAGAGTCGTGGGCACCGCGGAGGGGCGATGCTCGACGAGGAGGCACACAGACAAGACCCTCGGTCGCCCCACTGGCTGGTGGGGGTTGGGGTTGTGTTTGCGTTGCTGGTGCTCCTCGTGGGTGGGTTGCGTTCGTTGCGGGGAGACGAGAGTCCAGGCGAACGCGTCGCGGCCGTGGTGAGTGCGTCTGTCATGGTCGTCGATGCACCCGTGACGTCGAGGGCCGTGGTCTCTGCGCCATCCGCCGCGCAAGCGATGGGTGCGGAAACGGATGCGGATGCCGATTCGGTTCTCGCTGTGGATGGTCCAGCGGATGTTGTGTCGGGTCCAGTGGCCGAGTTGAGCGCGAGCGCGGCCGCTGCGAGCCCAGTGGCGGTTGCTGGGTCGAGCGAGTCCGCGCCGGCCGACGCGGACTCGCGTGCCGAGTCTCGGACGGCGGCGCCATCTCGAGGGCGTAGATCCAAGCGAAGGCGTGGCTCCAAACCGTCCTCGGTATCCGTGGGAGGTGCTGGCAAGGCGGTTGCGGTGCCTCCACCGGGCGTGCGTGCCGAGCAGAAGGCTGCCGCTCCGCCAGCGGGTGCAGCGGGATTGCTCAAGGCCGCAAAAAAGGCGCTTGCGGCGGGAAAGGCCGCTCGCGCATACGATTTGGCCAGACGTAGTCGCGACAAGAAGAAGAGCCAAGGGGCGATCTACGTGATGGGTCGTGCGGCATGCCAGCTCGGGGACGCTGCCAAAGCGAAGGCGGCGGTGCGGCGGCTGTCCTTCCGCAAGTCCCGTGACGTTCGGCGGGAGTGCCGTCAGCGGGGCGTTCGACTCGGTCTGTGAGGGCGTGCAACCAGCGAGAGTGGGCGACGTCGCCGATCCGCCCGCATCTCACAGGGAGCTTGCTTAGGCCGCTTGCGTGTCCGAGATCCACACGTCACCAAAGCCGATGATCTCGGAGGCAGATCGTACCTTCTCGATCGATTTTTCCGTTAGGGCGGTGCCGGTGCGTACCAGCGCAAGATTCTCGGCATAGACGGTGCGACTGAGCACCATGCCCGCCCGGGCTTGGTTGACGGGGACGGCCTGCTCGAGACGACCGAGGCATCGCGGAATGAGCTCTTTGAGGCATAGGTGGCACAGGGCCTGATCCACAGTCTTGCCCGCGGCGCTGAGTATGCTCTCGGTGGCTCGAGTGAGCGCGAAGTCTGGGTCTGCTTCCTGTCCGGATCCGGCCAGCAGGGATGCGTCGTGGGTCAGCTCGTCGAATAGGGACAGGATCTGAAGAAGCTTGGCCGCCCTCGGGACGCCACTTCTCGTATCTCCCGCGTGGTCCGTGCGGTGGTGGGCCGCGATCACGGCAGCTGCGTCTTCGAAACCTGGGATTTGGGCGAGTCTTCGGCCGAGTACAGTGGCGTGCCGACTCGGCCCCCCTACGATCTCGATCTTTCGTTCACCGGGAAACGCCGATATCAGCGCGTGATGTAGCGCGGCCGCGAGGGTGCCCGAGCGAACTTCTTTGGCGGACCAGTTGAGCTTGTCGAGGCAACCTTGCATGAGCTGGCGAATCCGGACGGACTCACTGTTGGGGGCATCCACTCCCACCAGGGTGATGAGCAGGTCCCCGATGTCGGTCACCGCTTCCGGCGAGAGGCCGGGAGCATTGTCATTCGCCGCCCCTGCGGAGGCGGGATCGGACGCGCGTGAGGGCGCCTGGAGGTAGATCGGAGCGGCTCGGGCCTTCGAGATTCGATTGCGGTCTCGAATCACCTCTTCGCAATGTTGCGATAGTCGTGTGACCTTTTTCTGCGACAGTACAAGGGTTCGGTCCTTGCGGCTGTCGGTATTATAGCGTGAGGCAGCCTCGCCAAGCTCATCGAGGAGCTCCTCAACATCCCAGGGCTTGGTCAGGAGCTTGCATATGTTGGCGCGATTGATCGCGTCGACGGCGAGATCGAGACCGTGGGCCTCGTTCGCCACGAGCATCAGGGAGGTGTACGGATCTTCTCGGCGGGCCTCCAGAAGCCAGTCGAGCCCGCTTCGATCCTCAAGGTCCTCGTCCGCGATCACGACGTCCACCTCCTTGGTGAGTAGCGCGTCTGAGGCTTCGGTAGGAGAGGTGAAGCCGATGACCTCGAACCTTTCCGCTGGTACCTGTCGTTTCAGGATATCGAGTTCGGCGTGCGTTCCCATCAATGCCAAAATACGGGGCAGACGCCGGCTCACAAGCTAGTGTATCGTCAGATGTTCGGTTCGCCTAAGACATGGCGATAGCCGCTCGCGGCGCGACCTGGACTGGAGCGTCCGCTCCGGTGGAGGCCCAGCGCAGCCGAAGGGGCCGCCTACCACGTGTTCCAAAACGGGAGGGCGGTCGGCGGGGCGGCGGCGCTCCGCGAATGCCGGGCGGGTTCAGAGTTGGATCGTGGGCAGTGGGTCGCAGATCTTGAAGGCGCATCCGGTCTTGGCTCGGATCTCGTCAACCGTCGTGCCGTGCGCGATTTCCACCAGAATGAGGCCATGTTGGTCGATGCGAAAATAGCCCAGATCCGTCACCAACTCGTTCACTACGCCTTTGCCGGTGAGTGGGAGTGTGCAACGGCTCAGGATCTTGTGCGCACCGTCTTTCGCGGTGTGATCCATGCACACGACGACGCGTCTCGCTCCCGCGACCAGGTCCATCGCACCGCCCATGCCTTTGACTTTCTTGCCAGGGATCATCCAGTTGGCGAGGTCGCCTTCGTCGGAGACTTGCATCGCCCCCAGGACGCACAGGTCGAGGTGTCCCCCTCGGATCATCGCGAAGCTCTCGGGGCTGCCGAAGAACGATGCCCCAGGGAGCGCGGTGACGGTTTGTTTGCCTGCGTTGATGAGGTCGGCGTCCACCGCATCCGCGGTGGGAAATGGACCCATACCCAAAAGGCCGTTCTCGCTATGTAGAATGACGTCCATTCCGCGAGGAATGTGATTGGCCACGAGCGTGGGCATGCCGATACCAAGGTTTACGTAGTAGCCGTCCTTTAGCTCTTGGGCCACCCGTTGAGCGATCTGCTCTCTCGACAGCGGCATCTCAGGCCTCCCTCGTGGTGCGAAACTCGATGGCCTTTGGTGCGTCCGGGGCTACGATCACGCGATCGACAAAGATCCCAGGCGTGTGAACATGGTTCGGCTCGAGTTCACCAACGTCCACGAGTTGTTCGACCTCTGCGATGGTCACGCGCCCGGCGGTCGCCATGGCTTGGTTAAAGTTGTTCGCCGTATGTCGATAGACAAGGTTGCCGTGAGCGTCTCCTTTCCAGGCTTTGACGATCGCAAAATCGGCCCGGAGCGGTGCTTCGAGGATGTACCATCGGCCGTCGATCTCGCGGCATTCTTTCCCTTCGGCGATCGGCGTGCCATACCCTGTCGGCGTGTAGAACCCACCAATCCCCGCGCCACCGGCGCGAATCCGTTCCGCCAAGGTACCCTGCGGCACCAACGTTACCTGGAGCTTCCCCGACAGGTATAGTTGCTCGAACGTCTTGTTCTCGCCCACATAGGAGGATGTCATGCTGCGAACTTGTCCGTTGGCGAGCAAGACGCCGAGTCCCGCGTTGTCGATGCCGCAGTTGTTCGAGATGAGATCGAGATCGAGAATCCGTGCGTCGGCGACGGCGCGGATGAGGGCTTCAGGGTTGCCGCAGAGGCCGAAGCCACCCGACATCAGGGTGATGCCGTCGCGCATGCCCTCGATGGCCTGCCCTGCATCGGCGTAGCGTTTGTCCATGAATCCGGGCCCCTCGTTGAGGTGTGCCCCCAGTTTACACCAACTGTGTGGCCGCGGCCCGTGAGCATCTGGGCCCCGTGAGCATCTGGGCCCCTCGTGAGGTGTGCCCCCAGTTTACACCAACCGTTTTGGCAGTGGCCCGTGTCTCGGCCCTCATGAGCTAGTGGGGCGTGACGGAGGCGCGGCGGCGTAGCTCGTTGATGCTGGAGGCATAGTCCGTGCCGAAGTCCCGGTGATGAAACACGGCAGAGCCCGCGACGAAGCAGTCGGCGCCGGCACGAGCGGTATCGCCAATGGTGTCTGCAGAGATGCCGCCATCGACTTGGATCAGGGTGTCGAGGCCCCGTCGGTCGATCTCCTCGCGGAGGCATTCGATCTTGGGGCGCATTTCCGCGATGAACGCTTGCCCGCCGAAACCCGGGTTGACGGTCATGATCAGCACCAGGTCGCAAAGCTCGAGCACGTGACGTACGGCGGAGATGGGCGTGTGGGGGTTGAGGCTCACGCCCGCGCGGATTCGCCGTGTCGCGTCATCGCTGTGGTGCGCGAGGGCGCGAATCTGTTGCAGGTTGCGGTGCAGGTTGGGGCAGGCTTCAACGTGCACGGTGATCACGTCGGCTCCGGCCCGTGCGAAGTCCTCGACGCGACGCTCTGGTTCTACGATCATCAAGTGGCAGTCGAGATCGAGTCGTGTGGTCGGTCGCAGTGACTGGACCACCGGCGCGCCAATGGTGAGATTGGGCACGAAGCGGCCGTCCATCACGTCGACGTGGATCCAGTCTGCACCTGCCTGGTCGACGGCCGCGACCTGTTCGCCGAGCCGAGCGAAATCGGCGCTGAGGATAGACGGCGCGATGAGCACGGGGCGATCGCACATGGGTGCCGTGTGTAGCACGCTGCCGTCGGATTGGGCTTGCGTGGCGGCAGTTGGCAACGGAGGGTTCATTGGCTCATTGCGGGTGGCGCGACGTCGCTCAGGGCGAGCGAGCGAGCGAGCGCGCGCGCAATAGAAACCATCGGTGCCCTGATGCTCGGGTGTGAACGTCTGCTCTTCCTCGATCGTGGCGCCGCAACGCTCGGCCCATGTGCGAAACACGTCCGAACCCTCTTCGGCTTCGAGACTGCATACGGCGTAGACCAGGCGCGCGCCTGGCTTGAGGTAGCCTGCCACAGCGTCGATCAGCCGTCGCTGCAACTGCGCGCGGTCGTCGATATCACCGAAGCCGCGCGACCATCGAAGTTCGGGGTGTCGGGCAAGGTTGCCCAGCCCCGTACAAGGTGCGTCGAGCAGGACGGCGTCGAACGGTGGCCCCAAGTCGGGCTGCTCGAGGAGGTTGGCGGTGCGTATCGAGATCTGCAGACTCGGCGTCTCGAGTTGTCCCCGGAGCACCGCCGCCCCCCATGGCGCGGCGCGTGCGGGATCGACATCCACGGCGACGATGGTGCCCCTACGCGCCATCACTTCCGCGATGTGGAGGGTCTTGGTGCCCATGCCCGCACAAGCATCGAGGATTCGTTCTCCTGGTGCGGGGGCGAGCAGCCGCACCGCCTGTTGGCTGCCCAGCGCTTGAATCGATATGAGTCCTTCCTCGTACAGCGGCGAGTAGAATAGGTCCCCCGCCCTCGTGACACGTAGGCACTGGGCTTGTCCTGCGACGCGTGTCACTTCGCAGTTCGGGTGCTCGTTCGCAAGACGTTCCACCACTTCGTTCGGGTTGATTCGGCTCAGGTCAATGCGGAGATCCATAGTGGGTGGAGACGCCATCGCCTTGGCGCGCGCGAGTGCTCCCGCAGGCCCGAGGGCCTTGATCCAGCGGCCCGCGAGCCAACGCGGAATCGACCATCTCCAATCGAGCGCGTCGAGGGGCTTGGCCTCCTGTGCTTCGAGATCCCAGGTTGCTCCGTGGGCGTCGATGCGGGCGAGGATCGCGGTGGTCAGCCCGGTGAGGCGGCCGCGGCTGTCGAGCGCCCGGGCGAGACGGCCGAATTCGGATCCGACCGCGTGCAGGGGGTGACCGAGCTCGCGCAGCTCCAAGGTTGCGGCGCGGAGGATCTCCCGTATTTCGCCGCGCAAGCGAGTGGGTCGATCGGCGGCGGTGTCGATGAGGTGGTCGAGACGGGCCTTGTGGCGC
The DNA here is from genome assembly GCA_036479215.1 of Nannocystaceae bacterium. Lineage (GTDB taxonomy): Bacteria > Myxococcota_A > Polyangia > Nannocystales > Nannocystaceae > FL481. The sequence goes on from JAZGFE010000282.1 coordinate 9,156, forward strand.
AACACACCGTAGACGAGGTGGGTGATCAGGCCGCGGTCCCGCGGATGGAAATCGGGGAAACGATCGAGATGGTGCGACAAGAGGCGATTGGAGAAACCATGTCGTCGTTCGATATCTCGAAGGATGGAGATCGCCAACTGGCGTGGACTCGGGAGGCGTTGGGCCATGGACTGGAGGGGGCTGGACTGTTGCTCGAGATCCGCGTTGAATCGCACGAGCGGCGGCCGCGGCCCGGCTACCGGCCCTGCTCGGATTCGCTGTCGAGCTCGGGTAGGACAGCTTCGTCCTCCGCAAACTCGCGGGCGGTAGCTGTAGCGGTGAGCGAACCCGAGTATACCAGGCCGTCGCGTAGGCACGCGAGACCCACCGTGTTGCGGTCGTCGCCCATGGGCAGTTGTCGCGGCGCGATTTCATCGCAATGGAGGCCGAGCAGCGTTTGAGATTCCAGTTCCGCGCCTGTGCTGGTCACCGCGAGGACCGGCGCCGCGTCGCCGTAGGGGACGAGGAAGAACGGTGTTCCCAGCAACACTGTCGCTACGATGGGACCCGTCGGCGCGGCCTCCGGCCGCAATTGCGGGTCGAGGACGCGAAGTTGGGGCGCGTTGCGTCCTCCGACATCTACGAATAGGGCCTGGATTTGGCCGTCGGGTTCGAGGCTCGCGGTGGTTCGCGAGAGGAGGGCGCCGACGATCGTTGTGATGTTGATAGCCTCACGCGCGAAGCTTGGACGTTCCTCGTGCAAGGCCGCAACCGTCACGGTGCGCGTCCAGATGTCGAGTGTAGCGAGGCCGGTGCGACCCCCGACTCGCACCGATAGCGGGGCCGGGACTCCGAGCTCGACGGCGCGGGCGTCGATGGCGGTGTCGAGCGCGTCGAGATCCATGGCGCCGACGGTAGCAACCTGCTCGGGTGGATCCGGAGCGTCGTGGCCTGCTCGCCAGCGGGACATCGCTAGTTTGCGGTCTCCGGGGAAGGGGTGCTCCGCATTCGCGTGGATGCGGTACTCCGTGAGTAAGATGTTCCCGACGAACAGCAGGCGTCCGAGCGTGGCCCACTCTGCTGCTTGGGTCTGTACGGCATCGAGCGTGAAGACGGCTGTCGCTTGGCCGACGATGGATGGCACGTGAAGCAGTTGTACGTTGAGAAAATCCACGTGGGTGCCGGGCAAGCCGACTCGCCACGCGACACGGATCCCATATGGACCGGGGTCGTCGGGGTCGTTGGGGTCGTTGGGGTCGTCGGGGTCGAACAGGAGCGTGGCTGCGATGGCCGGCACGTGTTGGGTGGATGCGGCGCGGTATCCGGGTACGGACACGACCTGGGGGCTGTCGCGCTGCCAGCCGAGGCCGTCGGCGCGCAGCAGCGTCACGTGGGGTGCGTCGAGATCACGGTCGTCCACCACCAACAAAAGTGGGCGATCCGGAGGCCCCTGACGGCTCATGGACGTTCCCGCGGCGAAGGCCTCGATGTCGAGCTCGGCCACGAGTCGAGGCGGACGGGCCTGGACCACCGTGATGGTCAGCCCTTTCGAATACAATGGCGCGACGGTTCCCGGGGTGTAGAGGCGGAGGGTATGAGCACTCGTCCGCATCGCACCAGATTGGGCCAAGGTGAGGCCCGTTTCATCCAGCACACCGAGGGTCGAGCCGGCTTGTAGGGGCCCTACAGAGTGGGTGTCAATGAGCAGCTGGGTCACGCCGCCGACGGTATCCGCGACGCCGAAGTGTAGGGGCTCGAGCCGGTTCGCCGCTATCTTGCGTATCGAGCCGGTGATGCTCGACGGTACAAATTTGGGCCTGGGAAGCTTCTCCGCCGCCTCGTCGAGTTGGAACTTGGATGGGAGTGGATCGGGGTCCGAGCAGCCCAGCGTGGCGAGGATAGGCCACAACGCAGCGATGCAGGCACCGATGAGTCGTTGGGCGAGGCGGGAGCGTCGGGCGAGGTGGCTGAGCTCCGTGCGGCGGAACAAGCGCGGAGTCTGGAGGCGGGGCTGCACGGTGCGGTGGAGGGTGTAGCGGAGGGCGTAGCGACGACCGGACAAAGGTACGGTGGATTCTGGTCGCGTGCCCGCCGAATTTCATCGCGGGCCAGAGGCCCGCGATGCGGGCAGGTTTGGGTGGCCCGTCGGAAGCGTCGCCGCAGGGGGTGGGGGGTAGATGGAACGATGTGCCGTGTCTTGTGGGGCGTGTGTCTGCGGCGGTTTCGGACGGCACGTCGGTCATGGTGATCGAGGCTCGGGACTTGTCCGATGTACTGGGGTTTGGATCCTATCGAGGGTGTGTGGCCGCGGCGCGGGTCCAGGTGGCGACGCGGGTCAGCGAGATGCTGTCGAGCGGCTTGAAACGGCGGGATTGAAGGTGTATTCCGCCACGCTGAGCGGCCTAGTAGCGAGACACAGGCAAACCGCTTGGTACCAGGGGGGGGACGAGGTGGTCGAGGCTGTCGGCATCGTCGCTGGATAGGGCACGGAGGAAGGTGACGATCCGTCGGGGCCGAATGCGGTGCAGCGCGTCGACAGCCGGATCGAGTGTGGCCAACACAGCCTCGATATTGTCGACTTGTGTGGGCCATAGCTCCGGCTGGGTGACCTGTAGTTGGATGTCGTAGTCGCGTAGCGCGATGCGTGGCCGACGGTAGTGAGCGACGAAGGCCTGGAGCGAGTGTGTGGCTCCCGTGTGTCCGTATGGCGCGGTGTGCTCGACGTTGCGCAAGGGCGCAGTACGGAACCGGTAGCGATCGTCCGTGTCGCCTGTGACCTGCTCGCGCCCGAAGTCGTCGTGTCCGAGGGGGCCGTCGCCTTTGCCCGGGCCGAACTGCGGTTGGCCGGTGTTGTGGTGCGAGAAGTCGGAGAACATGGGACCGCTGTGGCAACTCGCGCACCCCGCATCGAAGAATGCGAGGGCCCCCCGGATTTCCTTATGGGAAAGCGCGTCGTCGTCCCCCCGGACGAAGCGATCCCAAGGGCTCTCTGTCGACCGAAAGGCGTCCACCTCGAAGCCCGCGATGGCATTGGCTGCGTGAGCGAAGCTCATGTCCTCGAACTGGGTGCCGGGATACGCATTTTCGAACAGGAAGACGTAGGTGGGAATGGCACCGATTCGGGCCATGATGCGGGACCAGATCTGCGTGACCGAGTCGGCATCGGCGAGCTCATTATCTCCGGCATCGCCCAGCATTTCATCGGACGAGGTCACGGGAAACATGGCTTGGGCTGAAACCACGCCGAATTCGAATACGTGGCGCATCTGCGCGGTTAGCTCGGTGCCTGCCGGCGTCTCGAGCTGGTCCGCTTCGTTGATGAATACTCGACTGTCCCAGAACATCGTGGGCGTGGCGAGCAAGTTGAACAACGGAGGCGAGTTGCGGGGTATGATCGGGCCACCGACGCGATCCGCACCGAGGCCGGTGCCTCCTTGCCCTGCAGGTAGGTGGCGATCGTCATCGCTGGCCAGACTGGGATGATGGCAGGTCATGCAGGACATGTTCCGGTTGCCGCTGAGTTCCTTGTCGAAGGCCAGGGCTTGCCCGAGTACGACGAGACTCGGGCGCACGTTGGGGCTTTCGGGGACCTCGAAGTCCTGCCCCGCGATGCGCTCGCGCAAGCGACGAAGTCTGCGAACACGTTGACAGCGACCGCTGCCGCGCGTCGTGTCGGAGGCGTTGGACGTGTCCGTCTCGCGGCAATGGGGGGCATCGGGTTCACCGGGCTCGGTCGAGTCACCAAACGGGCCTCGCTCGTCCGGGTGATTGCGCTGGACCGAGTGGCCCGCGTTTCCGGGAGTTGCGACTCGCCGTGACATGCGGGTTGTGGCCGCTGGGCCGTTAGACGTGGTGTACGCCGTGGCGAGTCGAACTGGGTCCGCGCCGCGGTCTTCGCCAAGATGGGGGGCTTCCACCTCGCACGCTCCGATGTGTGTGAGAAAAAAGACGCTGACAGACGTGGCGATCGAAGCGAGGCGCATGGGTGCCCATGATGCGCGCCGGGAAGTCGTTGCGCCAGAGGGCGGCGCGCGGAAAATTCGTTTGAGGAGCCCATCATAGGTACAAACCGCGCATCTTCTTTGCTACGCGTCGTCCCGAGTTGTGGTCGTGTGGGTATCGTCGGATGCGTGTGCTGAGATGTCGTCGGATGCGTGTGCTGAGATGTCGTTGTGGCGTGGTGTGGCGTGGTGTGGCGTGTTGGCGTGTAGTGGCGTGTAGTGGCGTGTAGTGATGTGTAGTGATGTGTAGTGATGTGTAGTGATGTGTAGTGGCGTTGCGCGTGGTGGCTCAGTGTGAAGGAAGAACGTGGGCTCACGAAGACAGCCGGCCGGACGACTCCTGAGACGAGGCGACCTGCTTGTTTCATCTTGGTGTGGCGCCTGAAGACCTTCCCTAGATTTCGCGGATACTGAGCCCGAAACATAGGGTGACCCCGCGCGGATCGTCGAACGAGTATTTAGGGAAGAGAGGAGGGCGAAGAGGAACTCGGAGACGAGAGACGCGTTCCTCGCGTGGGTCGGAGGGAGAGAGGCAAGTAGGGAATCCGTTCCTCTGGGGGGAGTGCGGTGGCATACAGCCAGCGATACGCGTACCACCGCCCCAAAACCGACTGTGCGTAGCGTCTCGTTTCAGCGTAGGGGATAGCTTCGAGCCAGAGGTCCAAGTCCCAGTCGCCGCGCTCTCTGAGCCAACGATCCACTGATCCCGCACCCGCGTTGTAGCTTGGGATAGCGAGCACCACCCCCGTGCGGTCGTTATCGATGCGAGCGGCGAGTCGAGCGAGGTAGCGCATTCCTAGATCTAGGTTTGTCGCGGGCTCAAAGAGCGCACCTTTGTGTAGCTTTACGCCAGCCCGTTGGGCCACACCCCTTGCCGTGGCGGGCATCAGTTGCACGAGGCCCCGCGCGCCGGCCCACGATGTTACCGCGGGATCGAAGCGGCTCTCCGTCTGCATGATCGCGTAGATAAGATAGCTCGGAAGCTGATAGCGAGCCTCTCGCGGTGTGATGATCTCGTGGAATGGGCGGGGGTGTGCGAGTTTCCATAATGGGCGACTTGCACCAGAGGGAGGCTGCTGACGCCAGCGCGAGCCCAAGCCCGCGAGTATGCGCTGGGACTCGGGGTACAAGCCGGCGCGGGCCAACACCGCGATGGCAGGCCAGCCGCGCGTCTCGGCGTGCTCGAGCTCCTCCCGCACGGCCTCGTGGATACCAAGGCGGGCGAGCAGGTGCGCTCGCTGTGCAGCCGCAGTGGCGGGGAGCTGGTAGATGGGCACCGATGCTGTGCTCCGCTGCGGTTTTTGCAAGACTTCCAGCCCAGCGGCGAATGACGCCTCTCCTGCTTCGCGCAATCGAGAGAAGGCGGCCAGCGCAGGGTAGGAGAGAGGCAGCACTTCGATCGTTGTGACCCACGCGGCGATGGCCTCCTCGGTTCGCCCGAGTTGTTGTAGCGCGCGGCCCCGCAGGTAGTGCACTTTGGCTCGCTCTTTGGGTTGGAGTCCGCCTGCGAGAAGGGGCGCGTCGGCGAGTCGGAGCGCGTCGTCGGGCCTTCGGTCCGTGAAGGCCAGCAGCAGCAGTCGTCGTCGGGCGTCGCCCGCCATGTCGCCATCGGGGAATCGACTCAGCGCCCGTTCGAACATCGCCTTGGCCTTGCGGGGTTGTTGGCCGTCTTGCCACGATTCACCCGCGAGAATGAGCGCGTCGTCGGCGTAGCTGTGCGTCGCGAACGACGCCGCTAGCTTCTCGAACTCCAGGGCAGCCTTTGCATGTTGCCCAGCGGCGTATGCCCCTCTCGCGGCTTGGTAGCGGGTCTTCACCTCCAGGTCCTGCCATTTGGCAGCGTGGCACTGCGTTGCAGCCTTCAGGAATACGGAGCGGGCGGCGGCTCGTTGCCGCTGTCGGAACACCGATTTTCCCTGCAGGTACAATGCCTCGCACCTCTCGCGGTCGGTGAGTCCCTTCTTGCGGAGGAAGGTCTTGGCGTCGCGTGAGAGCGACCGATACTGTTTTTTACGCGCGCGCGCGCGTAACCTGGCCATCGCGTGTTTTCGCTCCATATCGGGTGGTAGGCGGGTTTTCCCCCGGCCGTACAGGCCCCGCAATGTGGTGTAGGCCGCAGTGCCGTAGTCGCTCAGCGGCACGTCCAAAACCAGTTTCTCAAGGAGCAGCTTTGCAGCGGCTCGGCTCTTCGTCGTGCCCTTCGCCACGAGCAGCGCAGCCAGCTTTGCGCGGGCTTCGTGTTGGCGCTTGTCTCCGGGAAAGTCCGCGAGATAGAGGCGGTAGAAGTCCGTAGCCAACTTCGGCGCACCGGTACGCCGATAGGCATCGGCGCGAATCATGACGATCCGTTTTCGCAGCGGGCCGTCGCTGGGGAGGTCTCGCACCAGCTCTTCTGCGCGGGCCGGCTGGCCGGCGTTGAGACGCGCCTGAGCTTCAAGTACGGCCAGGCGAGTGTCGAGGCGGGGGAGGCCCTCGGATGCGCGGGCTCGAGCGAAGCCCTCGGCGGCGGCAAGGTACGCGCGTGCGTTCCGGTGCTCCAAGGCGCGCAGAAACTCGGCCGCACCGCGGTCGGCGGTGCCGAGTCCCTTGCTCGCGAGGAGTCGATCGAGCTGTGTTGCCGCTGTCGCGTGGTCTCGATGTTGCCGAGCGAGCATCGCTTCGAACCCCGGTCCGCTGGTGAACCACCACCCGGTGCCAAGTTCATCTTCGTTCTCGGGTGGAGTCGCCGAAGGATCCACCTGCGAACGATCTCTCGGTGGGGCCTTGCCTGCGGCCCCGGTCGGTTCGGGCCCGTGCAAGCGCGCTGCGACCGGTGGAAGGCTCGTCTCCGGGCCACATACGCAGGCCGACGCGACGACGGTCAAAAGCAGCGCCAGGTAGGCCGGTGCGGTGTGCAGCGCTGGCGTGGCTTGGGCATGCTGTCTGCCGCTCAGTGTGGGCGCGACCCGAGGGACGTGTGGGAGCTTCACACCCTCACCCCGCGGCGTTTTCGCCCTGCGGGTCGGAGATCTCGATGCGATTTCGGCCATTGCGCTTGGCTACATACAAGGCGGCATCGGCTGCGGCCACAAGCGCATTGGCGCTGGGCTCTTCGAGCATCGCTATGTCCGCGAGCCCCATCGAGATGGTGACATCTAGGGTGTGCGCCTCGATCGAGAAGGCCGTGGAACGAACCAGTTCTAGGATCCTGTGCGCCGCACGTGCGGCTCGGATGGCATCCACATCTCGACAGATCAACACAAACTCCTCGCCTCCGTAGCGCGCGAAGATGTCTTCGGATCGAGTCGAGCCGAGGACGCGTTGCGCCAGTTCCCGAAGCACTGCGTCGCCCACGGGATGGCCGTAGGTGTCGTTGACCTGCTTGAAGTGATCGATATCGAAGATCAAAAGAGCGAGGGGCTTGCCGTGGCGTAGCGCGAAAGCTAGGTCGCTTTCCAGTCGGTTGTTGAAATAGCCACGATTGAAAATGCCTGTCAGTCGGTCACGTAGCGCAGACTCGTACAAGCTACGCTGGAAGTCCTCATCCAGGTCGTCGTGGTATGTGAACTTCAGTACGCTTGTGGCACCGATTTGGATCTTGTCACCCTCCGCGAGTTCAGACTTGTCGACACGGGAACCGTTGGAGTATGTGCCGTTGGTCGAGCCAGCGTCCGAGAGCAGGTATTCTCCGTCGACATGTTCGATCACTGCGTGGGTGCGAGAGATCCCCTCGTCGTTGATCCGCACATCGGTCTGAAGGCCGCGGCCGATCGTGGTGCGCCCATCGTTGAGGGGAAACATCTCGCCCATTCGGTCGCCTGCGAGCACGACCACGAAGGCCCGCTTCGTTGGGTCGGCTGGGGGCTTGAGGTGTGGCAAGTCCTCGGACTGAAGAACGACGGTGTTGTTCGACATGGGGGACAGCATCTAGAGTAGGAGGGGAGCCCGCCGTCGCGCAACATTTGCCCCCTCGGATGGCTCGGTCGGAGGGCAAGCCGCCCGGGTATTGGCCGCGCGCGCCGGGTTGCGTATCGTCGGGGACGCATCGCGGATCGCGCATCGCGTAAAACTGAGGGTGCGCTGAACAAAGGATGACCGGGCGGCTGTGCCAATTCTGTGATGTTCGTCGCTCGGTCGGTGGCCGTGGGCCCACTCGGGCTCACTTGACAGCCTCGAGAGTCGTGCCATTTTCCTCGGTAGATCATGATACGCATTGGAAGAGCTGTCTTCGGTACCCCGCTGCTGTTCATCGTCCTCGGATCGGCTTGTGTGGGCGATGGGACTCCCCCCGACGCGACCCCGTCGGGCGCATCGTCGAGCTCGACCGGAGGAGATGGCGATGGAGACGGTGGGGATGGAGGAGATGGAGATGGAGGCGATGGAGATGGAGGCGATGGGGACGGAGGCGATGGGGACGGAGGCGATGGGGATGGAGGCGATGGGGATGGAGGCGATGGAGATGGAGGCGATGGAGATGGAGGCGATGGGGATGGAGGCGATGGGGATGGAGGAGATGGGGATGGCGGCGATGGGGATGGAGGAGATGGGGATGGAGGCAGCGTAGAGGAAGGTTTTGTGCGGGTTGACGATGCGCCGGCGGGAACGATGATGGGAGGGGCGGACCTGGCGATCGCGGCGGACGGGACGTTGGTTGTGAGTTGGGTGGACCGTCGTGACGGAAGTGCGCGTGTGCGTGTGAGTAAGTCCACAGATGGAGGAGGGAGTTGGGGGGCGTCGGTTGGTGTGGGAGGAGGTGTTGTGCCGGTGGTGTCGTCGTGGGCACATCCGTTTGTCGACGCGAACGGGTCGTGGGTTGCGGTGATGGGGGCGTTCACGGACGCGGGCAAGTACAAGAGCTATGGATACAAGGGGTCGTTGGCGACGTTGACGTTTCAGGATCCGATCATAGCGGGGACGGGTAGCGTCGGACTGAGCAAAGGAGCGCTGACGGCAGATGGGGATTTATGGATGTTGTGGTTGGCGTTTGGAACAAGCGACGCGGTGTCGTTGGAGTACGGGGACCCCTCGCGGGGGTATGGGGGTGTGAAAGTAGGGACGAATCTTGCGGGAGAGCCTTGCGACTGTTGTCCTGTGGACATTCGTTTTGGGGGAGATGGTTCGCCGTTGTTGAGTTGGCGGCACAACGTAGAGAACATTCGGAACATGGGTTTTGCGAGTGGTGGAGCGGGTGGTCCGGTGGGGGATGGAGTGTTTGCGACGAGCACGGACTGGGAGATTTTTGCGTGTCCGACTCAGGGGCCGCGCTCGCTTGAGCTGGCGGATGGTTCGCTGTTCATGACGTGGTCGGACGGGAGCAGCGGGACGTCGAGGGCGTATGGAGCGAAGCGTGTGGATGGAGAGGGGTGGGGTTCGGAGGTGCAGGTTGCGGGGGGTGTAGAGGGGAGTCAGATAACGCCGACGGCGGCGCAAGGAGAGAGCGGAACGGTGTACGTGTCGTGTATATCGGCGGGAGAGGGAGGGTCGATATTGACGCGCAGCACGGATGGAGGGGAGAGTTTTGCGGAAGCGGAAGCGTTGGTATCGCCTGGTGGACGGTTGACGGGAGTGGAGCTGGAGGGGGTAGGCGGCGTGACGGGGTGGGCGGGAACGGCGATGAAGGATGGAGTCGCGGATTCGGTCTGGTTTGCTCGACTCGAGTAGAGCCCGCGCGCAGTAGAACCCGCGAGCCCGATGCGTAGCCGGCCGGGATGCGGGCGTTCGAGCGAATGAGGGATTTCACGAGTGCGCTGGCCACTCACCTCGGCCTTTCGAGCCAGTGCGCTTCCGTGGTACCCATCGGCGGTCGGCTTAGCGACCGCAGTCCGATGCACGAATGGGCGAGATGAATGGGCGAGATGATGAGGCGCACGCGCGAGAGTTCGACTCCCCTTACCGACAACGCGGCGCCGCGACGGACGGCCTCGAGGAAACGTCGGCGACCCCGGCTCGCGGGGAGCACCGCCGCGGCGATTGCCTTGAGGCTCGCGCAAGAGGGACTGCTGCGTCGAGATCTGGCCACCGTGACGCCGCGCCCGGCAGGAGACACGGCGCCACTTTCGTCGGCGCAAGAGCGGCTGTGGTTCCTACATCAGCTTGCGCCCGATACGGCCGCATACAATATTCCCGTGCGCGTATGGCTGCACGGGCCGTTGTCGATCCGAGCACTGGAGCAGGCTTTCGACGACTTGTACGCGCGTCATCAAATCCTGCGCACAACGATGGTCGAGCGCGACGGCGTACCCGAGCAGCTTGTGGGCCCGGAGGTCAAGTTCCGGCTCCGTGTGGAGGACCTGCGGGGGAAGCGTGACCCTGCGCTTGAGGCCAGGGCTCTGTCGGAGTTGGAGGCGCGTATCCCCTTCGATTGCGCCGAGGGCCCACTGACGCGTGTGCGATTGCTGAGAACGGGCGAGGCATCGTATTTGTTGACGCTCACCCAGGCCCATATCATCTCGGAGGCCTGGTCGTTTTCTCTGTTTTTCACCGAGTTGAGCGCCGCCTATTCTGCCCGGTGCGCAGGCCGGGAGCCATGCCTCGCTCCGCAGCGAATTCAGTACGCTGATTACGCGTACTGGCAGCGCAGCGCGCCCGGTCGAGCCAGGTCGGCCCGGCATCTCGAGTATTGGCTCGAACAGCTCGTCGATTTGCCCGTGCCTCTCGATTTGGCCATCGACAGGGCCAGGCCGCCGGTGCGCTCGTTCGCTGGTGGGTGGCGAGAGGCGCGTATCACGGGACGCCTGCGGGATCGCCTGGACACCTTCTCCCGTGAACGTGGCGCGAGCTTGTTCATGGTGTGCCTCGCCGCTTTTCAGGTGTTGCTCGCTCGCTACACACATACGAGCGACATCGTAGTGGGCTGTCCGTTTGCCGATCGCGGCCTCACGGAGTTGGAAAATCTGCTCGGCTATTTCGTGAGTACACTCCCGCTGCGCACCAACGTCGATACCCTTGCGAACTTTGACACGCTTCTTGGGCAAGTTCGCGAGCTGACCCTCGGTGCGATGCAGCATCAAGACCTGCCCTTCGAAGAGTTGGTCCGCCGCCTGAACCCAGATCGAGACCTGAGTCAAAATCCCGTTTTTCAAGTAGCGATGGTGCTACAGAACGCTCCTGTTGGAAACGAGTGGCGTCGGTCGCTGTCGCTTGAGGGCATGGATGCCAAGGTCGAGGTGGTTTCTAGTGGCACCGCCAAGTTCGACTTGACGTTGGAAGTCGAGCCACTCGACGGCGAGTTGCGGATCGCGTTCGAATACAACGCCGATATCCTAGACGCCCATACCGTTGAGCGCATGCTCGACCACTACAGCTATCTCCTGGAACAGGTTGTCGACCATCCCGACCGTCCTTTGGGTGCGTTCCCATTGATGCGGGCGGGTGAGGCCATGCAGATCGCTGCGCTTGAGGAGTGTCGGGTCCCGTATCCGGCGACCGATACTGTGCCCTCTCTGGTGGCTGAGATGGCCGGTTTATATCCGGAACGTGTCGCTGCAGTGTGTGGCACGACCCGAATCTCCTACGCCGAACTCGAGACTCGGTCCAATCGCCTCGCGCAACTCCTGTGCGCACGGGGGGCGCGGGATCAGCCCTATGTCGGTGTGTGCGTCGCTCGTTCGGTGGATCGCGTGGTCGCGCTCCTTGCCGTACTCAAAACCGGATCGGCTTATCTGCCGATCGATCCCACGGATCCCGAAGTGCGCTTGTCGTGGTTGTTGCGAGACACGGGGACAAAATTGGTGCTGTGCGACGAGGCGAGTCCCCCTTGCTTTGGAGATGGCGGAGTTGCGCGCCTCGTGGTGACGGAGTTGGAGGCTGAATTGGCCTCCGTGGACGCGATTGCACCCTCCGTCGATACCGGTCCGGATTCACTCATCTACATCAACTATACGTCGGGATCCACGGGCAGCCCCAAAGGCGTAGAGGTGTGTCACGCTGGCGTTGTCCGGCTCGTTCGCGGTGGTCTCGACGATTGGCTTGAGGGGGGGACGACGGTGCTGCATCACTCTCCTCTCCATTTCGATGCGAGTACCCTTGAAATCTGGGGGCCGCTCTGCAATGGCGGCACGTGTGCGATCTTCACGGATCCCTTGCTCACTCCTGGGTCCCTCGAACGGTGTTTGGAGAGCCACGGTGTGCGACTGTTGTGGCTCACGGCCTCGTTGTTTAACTATGTGGTGCAAGAGCGGCCTGAGGCGCTCGCTTGCCTCGACGTGGTGTTCATCGGCGGTGAGGCGTTGAGTGTCCCCCACGTGCGACGCTTTCTGGAGGAGGTTTCGCAGGTGGAGCTTGTGAACGGCTACGGGCCCACGGAGGTCACCACATTTACGACCACGTATCCCATCAAGCGTCCTCTTCCCTCGGACTTGCGATCGATAGCGATCGGGCGACCGATAGCGAACACGACCGTTCGCGTGCTCGACCGGGCGGGCATGCGCGTTCCGGTGGGCGTAGTTGGAGAGTTGTGCGCTGGTGGGCCCGGACTGGCTCGCGGGTACCTCCACCCATCGGAACGAACGGAGGCGCAGTTCATCCACGATCCCTACGCGAGCGGCGGGCGGCTCTACCGTACGGGCGACCGTGTGCGATGGACGGTCGAGGGTACACTCGAGTTTCTCGGTCGATTCGACGACCAGGTCAAGATTCGAGGCCATCGTATCGAGCCCGGTGAAGTGGCCGCGATCCTCAGGGAGCACCCGTCGGTGGACGACGCGGTCGTGATCGTGGACGGGACACCGCCGAGGTTGCTGGCCTATGTGGCTGGCACAGTGGTTGATACCGCTCCTCTCAAGGACTTCGTCGCACGACGGCTCCCCGTGTTTCTGCGCCCCTCCGAGATCATGGGGCTCGAAACGCTTCCGACCACGGCCAACGGCAAGGTAGACAAGCGTGCGCTGCCGCGGCCCGCCGTGGCCCCAGAGACCACCGCCGATACTTATGCCGCGCCGGAAACGCAGCTCGAGCGTCAAATGGCGGCAAAGTGGGGCGAGCTGCTGAACGTGGACAGGGTGGGGGTCGACGATGACTTTTTTGCGCTCGGTGGGCACTCGCTTATCGCGGTTCGCATGTTGAGCTGGTTGGCCGAGGAAAGTGGTGAGCGATTGCCCGTCGCGGTGCTGTTCGAGCATGTCACGATCCGCAAGTTGGCAGCTCGCGTCCGCTCAGGGGACGCGACCGTGGCTTCCAACGTACTCGTGCCCATCCAACCTGGGGGAGACCATCGACCTCTGTATTGCGTGCACGCCATCGGGGGCGAGTGCATGAGTTATCAAGCTCTGGGGAGTGCACTTGCCGAATATGGGCGTCCTCTCTACGGTTTGCAGGCGCCCGGGCGGGATGACGAGCAGCCGCCGCTCGACTCGGTCACAGAAATGGCGGCCCTCTACGTGCGGGCTATCTTGAAACACGATCCGCTGGGTCCCTACCTCGTCGGGGGGTCTTCCTTCGGCGCGACTGTGGCGTACGAGATGGCGCGACAGTTCGATGAGCTGGGCAAACGTGTCGCCCACGTCGTGCTTATCGATTGTGCGCCGCTCGGCGGATGGCAACCGGTAAACCTGTTTCGACGCCTCGGGGGGCTCGCGCTCCGAGGGCCGGAGTGGGCGGCTGACCGGGCCGCTGCACACGGGTCGTTCTTGAAGCTGTTTGCGCACGCCCTTCGGCGCGTCCGTCGAAAAGTACGGCCCTCGTCCCGATCGCGCTACGACAACATTGCGGCTGTCCGGGAACTTTTCGAGGGGCAGGATCTCCCCGAGAGGTACAAGCGATTGTATGCTGCCCATTTGCGGGGACTCGGAAGCCATCGGATGGGGCGTTTCAGAGGCGATGTCGCGGTCGTACGTTGCCGAGCGTCGAACTATTTCGGTTGGCCAGACGCCGACTACGGGTGGTCGCGCTGGGTGGACGGCCGTGTGACCGCTCATCTCGTGCCTGGCGGACACGGCACCATGCTCGCCGAGCCCCATGTCCTGGAACTTGCGCGCTGGATCCACACCCATTTGGTGCATACGGACTGCTGAGGTCCGTTGCGATATCACTTGCGCTGGCAGTACAGAAACGCGTTCCAGTAGTCCTGGCATACCGGCCAGTGGTCGTCGGCATTCACCCGGAAGCCTGCGGTTTCGTGCCAGCCGCGGAGCTGTTCGAGACTTGGGCGAGCAGACACGACACGCGACTGAAGAAGCCTGCGCAACGTTCGTTTCAGCAGCCGTGCACGCCGGCGGAGGGGGTGCTCGCCGACGAAGATGTCGGTCACTGTGATCAGCGCCCCGTCGGGCCGCAGCAGCCTGTACGCCTCGCGCAGAACCACTGCGGGCCGTTCCACGATGTCCAGCAGGTAGGGGCACAGCACCGCGTCGAAGGAGCCGTCCGCTTCGGGGAGCTGGTACACGTCTCCTTCGCGGATGTCGACGTTTGTTACCCCCGCATCGTTCGCTCGGGCCCGCGCAAACTCGACCATCGGGGCCGCGATATCGTAGGCGCGGATGTGGTTCACATGCGGCGCGACACCCAGCGTGACGATGCCTGTTCCGCTGCCCATCTCCAGTACGCGGCTTCGCCCATCGAGGTGTTTGACCGTGCGTCGTATCACGTCGTCGTAAACGTGGTGAAACGACTGCTGCTCGGAGACGTAGGCTTCGACGTCCAACCAGTTCTTGCGTTCTCGGAGCATCCGATCCGCGCTTTCCATGTGGCCATGGTAGCATGACTAGCTGTGGTTGCCGGAAACCGCTCCCGCCCGTCCCCGTCCCCGTTCCCGCTCCCGTTCCCCCCGTCCCGGCGTACCTGTTTTGCGAACGATCCATCCAATCGACGGCGCCCCAACGTTCCCCCCGCAAGCGTGGAATGACACGAAAACTGTCTTTCCGACTGCCGGCACGCTCGACGCGTTGCTCCGCCGGCAGGTGCGCCTTACCCCCGACGGCGCTGCGTTACGTTTCGGTGATGGGAGCTTGTCCTACGCCCAGCTGTACCGCTGGGTCTTGTCGCTTGCACACGAGCTGAGGGGTCATGGCGTGGGCGCTGGTGGTCGGGTCGGCGTCTGCATGGAGCGCAGTGCCGAACTCGTTGCCAGCTTGTGGGCGGTCCTCGAGGTGGGGGCAGCGTATGTGCCCCTCGACCCCGAATACCCGCCCACGAGAGTCGGCTGGCTGCTCGATGATGCCAAGCCCCTCGTGATCCTCGCGCAGCCACATCTCGTCGCCAACCTGCCGCCCTCGTCGGCGCTGCTGATGCACGTGAGCGACCGCGTCGACGACACACCGCGTGCGCCGGTCGCCCCCGCGTCGGACGACGACGCGATCGCCTACATCATTTTCACATCGGGCTCCACGGGCCGGCCCAAAGGCGTCATGAATACGCATGCCGGCATCACCAATCGCCTGCTCTGGATGCAGCAGGCGTTTGGGCTACGGCCGGGTGAAAGGGTGCTCCAGAAGACGCCGTTTAGTTTCGACGTTTCGGTTTGGGAGTTTTTTTGGCCCCTGATCACGGGAGCGACGGTGGTTGTGGCCGAGCCCGGTGGCCATCGCGACCCGGCGTATCTCACATCGGTCATCAAGCGCGAGTGCATCACGACCTTGCATTTCGTGCCGTCGATGCTGGCCGCCTTTCTCGACTATCCCGGCGCACGCGGTTGCCAGAGCTTGCGCCGCGTGATCTGCAGTGGCGAAGCGCTGGACGCGGATCTCGCGACACGGTTTTTCGCGGTTTTTCCCAAGACCGAGCTTCACAATCTATACGGACCCACCGAGGCCGCGGTCGACGTGAGCCACTGGGCTTGTGAGCGAGGATCGCAGCGATCCTCGCTGCCGATCGGCCGGCCCATAGCGAACACTCAGCTCTATGTATTGGATGCGAAGTTGCGTCCGTTGCCAGTGGGTGCCACGGGCGAGCTCTACATCGGAGGCGTTCAGGTGGCGCTGGGCTACCTGAATAGAGACGACCTGAGCCGCGAACGGTTCATCGCCGACCCGTTTTCGGGTAACGATGGCGGTCGCCTCTATCGCACAGGGGACCGCGCCGCGTGGCTCGAGGATGGCACGTTGGACTTCCAAGGCCGCCTCGATCACCAAGTGAAAATTCGCGGCATGCGGATTGAACTGTCCGAGATAGAAAGCGCGTTGCGAGGGCATATCGGCGTGTTGGAGGCCGCCGTGGTCGCCAGCGCCGATGCTTCCGGTCAACGACGGTTGCATGCCTATGTTGTCGCCGCTCCCGTTCCGCACTCGGGAGACGGCGCTTTCGATCAGTGGCGGGCTGTGTTCGACGAGGCGTATCGCACCGAGACCGACGAGGGTGACGATTCCGAACTCAATTTGAGGGGGTGGAATAGCAGCTATACGGGGCAGCCGATTCCTGAGACCGAGATGGTGGAATGGGTGGAGCAGACGGTGGACAGGATCGCGGCGCTGAAGCCGTGTCGCGTACTCGAGATCGGTTGCGGTACGGGCTTGATCTTGTTCCGGCTCGCGCCGGACTGCGAGCGCTATGTCGGTCTCGATCTTTCGCCGGAGGCCATCAAGGGTTTGCAGGGCCAGTTGAGGGGGACGTCCTTCGAGCACCGAGTCGAGTTGGCAACCGGTGCGGCACATGAGCTCGACGCCTTGGAGGGGCCGTTCGACACCATCATTATCAACTCAGTTATCCAGTTTTTTCCCGACTCCGACTATCTAGCGAAGGTACTTGACGCAGTGGTCGCGCGCATGCCCGATGGCGGGCGCATCTTCGTTGGCGACGTGCGCAACTTTGATTTGCTCGTTGCCTTCCACGCCTCGATCGCTGCGCACCGCGCCGAACCCACCCTCAAGCGGGCCGCGCTGTCCGCTCGCGTGCACAGTCACGTGGCGCTGGACAAGGAACTGACGTTGTCCCCGCAGTTCTTCGCGGTGTACGCTGAGCGCCACGGGGAAATTGGGCGAGTCGATATTGCGTTGCGGCAGGGGCCTTCAGACAACGAGATGGTGCGCTTCCGCTACGACGCCGTCCTGCATGTGGGAGATGGGCACGCGTGCCACGGTTTCGATCGGCTGCCCTGGAGCGAAATCTGCACTTTGGAAGCGCTGGGGCGTCATTTTGCAGGCGTCGGCGTGGGGAAGCGCTTTACGGGTATTCCAAATGCCCGCCTCTCACGCGAGCGCGCATTGGTACCTTGGCTAGGAGACGCGGCCTCCGAAGATGTGGATCTGGCCGCGCTGGACGCAAGAGACCCGCTTGGGGGTATCGAGCCGTACGAGGTTTGGCAGCTGGCCCAGGCCGCCGGCATGCGTTGCGATATCAGCTATGCAAAGGACGACTACGCCTTTGATGCCGTGATCTATCCTGGTGAACCCCGAGTGAGTCTCGGCGCGCCGTTGCATCGTATCGTAGCGACCGAGGGCGCGGTCGCCAACGACACGGAGGCCGCAATGCGGCGCTCCAAGCTACCCCCGCTTCTGCGCCCCCATCTCCAGCAGAGCCTGCCGGACTCTATGTTGCCGGCGAGGTTCACCGTGCTCGCCAGTTTGCCCCTGACGGCCAACGGCAAGCTCGACCGTTCTGCGCTACCGCCCCCGCAGTCACGCCTCGGTGGTCCGGCGGAGCACGCGGGTCCGCGACATGAGGTGGAAACACTTCTCTGCAAGGCGTGGGCAGAGGCGCTCGGTTTCGATCGTGTGGGGATTCGAGATAATTTCTTTGATCTGGGAGGTGACTCGATCTTGGTCCTCCAGATTATCAACCATGCTGCCCGGGAGGGTGTGTCGTTTACTGCGGCGCAGTTGGCTCAGCACCAAACCATCGAGGCGTTGGCCGCAGTTTCCCGGCGCATCGCGAACAAGACGACGCCAGCGCAGGGCCGGGTGGAGGGGGCGCACACACTCACCGCGATGCAGAAGTGGTCGCTGGCACACGCGCGTGTGGACGGCAATCGTGCCAACCAAGTGTGGTCCGTGGACTTGCGTTCGCGCTTGGACCCGGTCCTTGTCGGAACCGCGCTAGACGCTGTCGCGGGTCACCACGACGCTTTTCGACTGCGACTGGATCTGTCGGGCGATGCCCCGTTGGCGAAATATAGCCGCGAGCCGCACTCTGTGCGGTTGGCGACCTTTGACCACTGCGACGAGGCCGACGCTCGATTGCTCGAGATCTGTGAAGAAGCAGGAGATACGCTCGACCTACGAACGGGTCCGATGCTGCGTTGTCTCCTGTTCGAGCGCGGACCCGACCGACCCCAGCGGCTTGTCTGCATTTTCCATCAGCAGGTGCTCGATGGCGTATCGGCTCGAATTTTCTTCGAGGACCTTAGCCGAGTATGCGGCCAAAGCAGTGCCGGTGAGGATATCGTACTGCCCAAGAAGACCACAGCTTTCCAGCGCGCAAGTTTGCAACTGTATGAGCTCGCGCAGTGTTCGGAGGTCGAGGCGGAGCTCGAGCATTGGGCCGCGATCGATGCCGGTCGCCTCCGCGTCGATCATCCAGAAGCGCCGGACGTGCACGGTGATGCTGCTCTCGCCGTCGTCGATTTCGACACGGATACCACGCATAGCCTCTTGTCTGTTCTTCCTCGCCAGCTCGGCTGCAAGACGGACGACCTGCTATTGGCAGCGCTTTCGTTGGCCCTAGGGGCCGACGGCAGAGAGGGAGCACTGCTCGTGGACACAGAGGGGCACGGTCGGGATGCACCTCTCGAAGCATGCGATCTCGCCCGGACCATCGGAGTATTCTCGGCCATGTATCCGCTCCGAATCGACGTGTCGAGTGACGGAGATCCCGTGGAAGCGTTGCGCCGCGTGAGACAGTCGCGTGACGTCGTTCCCGGTGGTGGCATCGGGTATGGCCTCCTGCGCTACGTCCACGCCGACGCCGAGGTGCGACGTCGGTTGGAGGAGGGGACGCAAGCATCGATTCTTTTCAACTATCTTGGCCAGTTCGACCAATTCTTGTCCGCCGATTCAGCATTTTCCCTGATACGCGAGCCCGCGGGAGGCACACACCGTGCCCAGGAGCCCCGTGCTCACGGGTGGGAGCTTACGCTGCTCGTAACATCCGGGCGTTTGCGCGTCGAGTGCGGGTACAGTCAGAAGTGTTTCAACTCCGAGACGGTCCATGCGTTCGTCGATCACTACGCTGGGGCGCTGAAGCGCTTGGTCGAAACAACCGCACTCCTGGACGCCTCGTCGTTTTATGTGCCCGGTGACTTCCCCCTCGCGGCGCTCGACGCCGACACGCTTCCGCGCGCTACGGGGTCGAGGCCGGTGGAGGATATCTATCCCCTCACGCCTCTCCAGCGCGGGATGTTGTTTCGGGCGCAGGCGGCACCAGACTCCATCAGTTATTTTGTACAGCTCAGCGCCGTGCTGCAGGGGCCGTCTCAGTTGGATCTTCTTGAGCAGGCGTTTCAACACGCCGTCGCTCGCCACCCGATTCTTCGCACCCGTTTCGTCTGGAAGGGGTTCGCGCATCCTCTTCAGGTGGTGGAGCTACGGGCCACGCTGCCGTTCACGGTGCTGGACTTGCGGGAGGAACCACAACATGTGGTGGACACGAAGCTCGATCGGATGCGCGGCGATCTTCAGGCGGGCTATCGTCTGGATCGTGCACCACTGATGGCCGTGTGGGCTGTGCGTCTCGACGACCAGCGCACGCGACTGATCTGGAATTTTCATCATCTCCTTCTCGACGGCTGGTCGATGACAGACTTGCTTGGAGAGGTGTTCGGTGACTACGCGAAACTGCGTGGCGGTCAGCCGCTCGACAAGTCTGCGGGCCCTCCCTTCCGCGTGTTGGTCGCTTGGTATGCCGAGCGTGATGCGGAACGTACTGCCGCGTTTTGGCGGGGGCATCTCGGTGGCTTCGTCGAGGCCACGCCCCTCCCAGGAGATCGTGGAGCAAGCGAGGCCTCGAGTATCGGCCCTCACCACAAGCTACAGTTTTCCCTCGCGGCCGATGAGACCCGTGCGCTGCGTCGTCTTGCTAGCGAGGCTCGTGTCACGGTCCATACGCTTGTCCAAGGCACATGGGGTCTGCTGCTCTCCCATTGGTCCGGGCTCGCGGACGTCGTATTCGGCGGCGTGGTCCCGGGGCGACCAGCGCTGCTCCCCCAAGTCGAGAACATCGTCGGGCTGTTCATGAACACGCTCCCAGTGTGCGTACGCTTCGACCCGGACCAGACGTTGCGCGAGTTTCTCGCGCTGCATCAAAACGAGCAGTTCGAGGCCCGAGAGTACGAACATACGGCTTTGGTGGACGCACAGGCGCAAAGTCAAGTCGGGGCCCGGTCTCCGCTGTTCGAGAGCTTGATTTCTGTCCAGGGGTACTTGCGTGAGCATGGTTCACTCGCGCAATGGGCCGAGAGTCTCGGACTGTCCGAATTCGAATTCATCGACTGGAACGACTTGCCCCTCAGCGTCGCTGCGGACGTTGGCCACGAGTTGGCGGTGGTCGTAAAATATGATACGGCTCGTTTCGACCTGTTTTCTGCCCAGCGGATCGCAGGCGACTTTGAAGTCGCGCTCAAACTCGCAGAGAATCGCCTTGACCTACCGCTGTCGGGCCTTGTGGCTGCCGTCGACCTTGCACGCGCGGGACGTGCACGGTCTGCACGGGGTGCCTTGGGTCGAAGAAATACCGCCAATCTCGCCGCGTTGCGTGGTGGACGTTCGCGTGTTCGCGTCGCTGGAGAACCACAGATGCCCACAAAACCCTCGATTGGCCTTCCGCGTGGACCGGGTGGGACTCGCCGCCGTACGGTGACAAGCAGTGCGCGAGATTGGATTCGCACCCAGCCTCTCCAAGACGCGCATCCGCTACCGACGCTCGTCCAACCCACGTCGCCGGGGGTGGATCTCCTGGAGTGGGTAAGAAGAGAGAGGGCGCAGCTCAATGAGCTGTTGCTCGAGCACCGGGCCTTGCTGTTTCGTGGCTTTGCGATCTCCAGCCCGGAGGCGTTTCGAAACTTCGTCGAAGCTGCTTCGGAGGGTGACCTTCTCGAATACAAAGATCGCACGACGCCGCGTAGTACTCGCGGAGCGCACGTCTACACGTCGACCACGCATCCCTCCGATCAAACCATCAACCAGCACAATGAGGGTACCTACTGGCTGTGCTGGCCTCGGAAGCTGTTCTTCTACTGCCACGTGGAACCAGCAGTTGGGGGTGAGACTCCGATCTCGGATGTTCGCGGGGTTTACCGACGGGTGTCCGAGAGCACACGTGCGTGCTTCGAAAAGAAGAAGATGATGTTGGTTCGCAACTACAACGACGGATTCGGGTTGCCCTGGCAGGAGGTCTATCGCACGAAGGACCGGCTTGAGGTGGAAAAATACTGTCGGGATAACGCGATTGAATGCGAGTGGAAAGATGGCGGTCGTCTGCGGACGCGATCGGTACGGCCGGCGGTGCGTCGCCACCCCGATACGCGCGAACCCGTCTGGTTCAATCATGCTGCCTTCTTCCACTATACGAGCCTCGAACCGATGATTCGCCAGTCGTTGCTGCACGAGTTCGGCATGGACGATCTGCCCTACGCCACCTGCTACGGCGACGGGACACCCATCCCCACCGCCGTTGTCGCCGAGCTAAAATCTGCCTACGACGCCGAGACAACCATGTTCCGTTGGCGGGCAGGTGACGTGATGCTGCTGGACAACATGAGCGTGGCCCACGGCCGCCGCCCCTATGAGGGAGAGCGAGAGGTGCTCGTGGCGATGACAGAGCCTTACGATGGGAGCGAAGGATGAATACAAGTGCGCCCACAGAGGGTTTTGCACCGTCGCTGGCGCAAATCGATGCCTGGTACCTATGTCGTGAACTCGGCGGCGCAGAGTCGGCGGTTCAGCTTGTGGGTGAACTCGGTGACGTTGATCCCGAAGCCGTCGAGCGTGCCTTCTCCGCCGTGGTGGCGCAAAACGAGATCTTGAGAACCAGGCTGCGGGTCCTCAGTGGTATGACCCTGCCAGTCCAGGTGATAGGCGCCGCCGAGGAATCTGCGCGAGTGCGACGTAGCGATCGCTCTGCCCGAGATCTATGTCGTGCGGAGCGAGATGCGGTCGCCGAGGGAGCACCGGCGCGGCTCGCTATCACGCGCGGCGGCGGGCTTGTACTCACTTTCGCGGCCGGATCTGCCGATACGGAGACCGCCGTGCTCGTAGTACAAGAGCTTGCGCGGCGGCTTGAAGGTCCAACCGTTGACGACGGGCCGCTGCAGTACGCGGACTTGAGCGAGTGGATGGAGCGACTCGGCGATGAACCGGGCGCTGAGCAGGCCGTGGCCCAGTGGAAGATTCTCTCGGACTCACTTCCGGGCTCTGACGGCGTCTCTTCCCTGCAGAGTCCACCGGACGTGGGGGGCGGTCAACTTCGCAGCCTGGTGGAGGTTCAGCTGTCGACCGGGCTCGCGGCGAGCTTGGCCGCGGCGAGCGACGGGGCAGGACGTGAGGAGGCCACCCTGCTGGGGTGCTGGGCTATCGTGGCTGCAAGGCGATCGGGCGATCAAACGGTGGGGCTCGGCGTTCGCAGTCCGGGGCGGGTGTATGACGGACTGGATGTTGCGCTGGGCCCGTTGGCTCGCGATCTTCCTTTACTGGTGGAACTTAGCGAGGGAGAAACCCTCTCCGCGCTTGCCGATCGCATTGCCGTGGATCTGCAGGCTGCGCGCGAGATCCACGAGTACTACGGTTCGCACGACTTGCGAGCGGCGCGCCTTGGGTGGAGCTTTGAGTACACCCATATTCCGAGCCCAGGAGCAACTGGCCTACGTATTGAGCGCGTGGATGCGAGCGCGGGTGAGGGGAACTACAGGCTATGTGTACAACGTGTGGGCGAGACTGTGCGCATTGCTCTGCGCTATGATCCCCAGCGCAGTTCCGATCATGTCGCTCGTTTCGCGCTCGACAGCTACCTGCAGGTGCTCGAGTCCGGGCTTCGGAGCTCCACCGAGCTTGGCTGCGAGGCGTTCGAGTTGGTCGCCGCGGCAGAAACGGAGGCCCTACGGAGGCTCTCGGTGGGGGTGGCGTCGCCTCGTCCCGCAGGCCCGCGGATCGAAGAGAGGATCGCAGAGCGCGCAAAACGTTTTCCCGACGCGGTTGCGCTGGTCTCCGCCGATTCCTCTTTGACCTATCGCCAGCTGGATCGGCGCGCCAACGCTTTGGCGGTGCAGTTGCAGTCCCGCGGCGTCGCGCCTGCTGCGGTGGTCGGGGTACTCGCATACAGCAGCATCGACGCTGTGGTGGGGATCCTCGGCGTGCTGAAGACAGGCGCCGGATATGTGCCTCTCGATCCACAGCACCCTCCCGGGCGCCTGCGGTTGATGCTTGACGACGCGAGAGTGCCGGTTGTTTGCGTTCAGAGAGGTGTGGAACCCGACGGCCTACTCGAAGGAATCGAAGTTGTCGAGATCGACGACACCGAAGCTGTGGATCCGCCGGTGCACGATGGCCAGCTTGACCATCTCGCATATATTATCTTCACTTCGGGGACAACTGGCCGGCCGAAGGGCGTGGAGATCAGTCACTCTCAGTTGCTCAGCTCCACTCTCGCGCGTCGTCAACACTACGAGCAGGTACCAGCTTGCTATCTTGCGCCCTCGTCGTTCTCGTTCGATAGCTCTGTGGCGGGAATCTACTGGACCCTGCTCGAGGGGGGGACGTTGGTCTTGCCAACGGAGGGCTCCGGCAAGGACCCCGCGCATCTCGCTGCGCTGATCCGAGAGCACAGGGTGACCACTACGCTTCTGCTCCCCTCGCTTCTGTCGCTCGTGCTGGGAGTGGCCGATGAGACGGACCTCAGCTCGCTACGTACGGTGATTGTAGCGGGTGAGGCCTGCGCCCGCTCCGTCGTCGAGTTGCAGCGCAAACAACTGCCTCACGCTAGGTTGTACAACGAATACGGTCCTACCGAGGGTACCGTGTGGTGTAGCGTCTACGATTGTGGGAAGCTACCCGCGGTTGGCCCGGTACCCATCGGGCGCCCGATTCCCGGTGCCGAGTTGTGGCTCCTCGATCCGCAACAGCGCTTGGCACCCATTAGCGCGCCTGCCGAATTGTGGGTAGGTGGTGCTGGGGTTGCCCGTGGGTATCTCGATCGTGCCGAGCTGACGAAGGACCGCTTCGTTGAGTTGTCGTTGGTGGGTTCCGTGCTCCAGAGGATGTACCGGACCGGAGACCGTGTCTGTTGGCGGGCCGACGGAGACCTGGACTTTCTGGGCCGTCTCGATGACCAGGTGAAGGTGCGAGGCCACCGGATCGAATTGGGTGAGGTTCGGCGGGCGGTGGAGGCACTTTCGGGAGTACGTGAGTGTGCCGTCGTCGCGCGAACACCGATTGGCGCGAGTGCGGACGATGTTTCTTCCCTTGCGCTTGTGGCGTACGTGGTGGGGGACGTCGCTCTGCCCGAACTGCGGGGTGCCCTCGCGTTGCAACTACCCGACTACATGGTACCGAGCTTCTTCGTGCCCATGCCGAAGCTGCCGCGTACGTCCAACGGTAAAGTGCATACGCAGGTGTTGCCCGAGCCGGATCTCGGGCGAGCGGATCGTTCCACGGCCCATGTGTCGCCCGCAACAGCGCTCGAGGATGTGGTGCTGCTGTTGTGGGAGGAGCTCCTCCCGGTCGACGAGATCGGGGTGTGTGATGATTTTTTTGAGTTGGGAGGCAACTCGCTTGTTGTGGCTCAGCTTGCTGCCCGTGTCGGTGAGATGTTGCAGACGGACCTGCCTTTGCGCGCGGTATTCGATCACCCCACCATCCGCGGGCTCGCCGAGCTCCTGGTGGCCGGAGGGGCGGAGGAGGCGAGGAGGCTCGAGAGGATCGCCGCAGTCGTCCTCGAGTGCGCCGAGAGCGAAAACGAAGAAGAAGAGCAAGAAGAAGAG
Source organism: Nannocystaceae bacterium (assembly GCA_036479215.1). Taxonomy (GTDB): domain Bacteria; phylum Myxococcota_A; class Polyangia; order Nannocystales; family Nannocystaceae; genus FL481. The sequence goes on from JAZGFE010000282.1 coordinate 33,951, forward strand.
GAAGACGGCGAGGTCAACGTATAGGCCTGGAATTGTGTCCACTACGTATTGGCCTGGGCCGAGGGAGGCGGCGCAGGGGTGTGTTCAAATCGAGTTCGTTGTCGCAGCAAGGGGAGCTCGAAGTAGTGGGACGACAGAAGCGCTGCGCCGTAGCTCAACGGGAATACGAGGGCGAACCCCAGGGCAGCCGGGATTGGAACGTAGTCGCGGACCACGGCGACGATAGGCCAATGGAGGCAGTAGAGGCCGAAGCACAACTTGCCGAGATGGGCCAGAGGTCGTGATGTCAGCAGCGGACCGTGGGAGAGCGTCCGGGCGACCACCGAAACGATCACCACTGCGCCCACGAACTCGAGAAACTGGCTCGGACGCGCGAGTAAGACGAGGGCGAGCCATGTTGCACCGAGCGCGGCGAGGAGTTTCGTGGATGGTGTGAGCGCGAGGAGACATCCGAGTGCGAGGTAGTGGACACGTAGATGTGTGCCCCAGGGATTCGCGTAAGGGGGGGCGTCGCGGAGGTCCTCGGCGAAAAACAGGTAGCGGTTGGCGAGGCCGATGAGGATGGTCGCGCAGATCAGCCACGGTAGCCGCTCTCGCCGAAGGGCGCGAATAGCGAGTGGGAGCACGAGGTAGAATTGCTCTTCGACGGCCAGCGACCACAGTGTGGCGCAGCCCAGCAGTGCACCCGAAAAATTGGGGGCGTTTGTCGCCACACCGGCGGTAATCTCGATGAAGTTCTGTGTGAACGTGAGGTAGTAGATGAGGACGTTATGAAAGGTGCGGCCGGTTAGATGTGAGGCGATGACGCCGAGGGCAATGAGCACGAACGAGAGGGGAAAGATGCGGAACCAGCGTCGGACGTAGAAATTGCGGTAGTAGCCGGCGTATCCTACGCGCGTGCGGAGCAAGATGCTGCAGATGAGGTATCCGCTGATCACGAAGAACAGATCCACGGCCCAAGCCCCGACGCCCCAGATCTCAATGTCCAACACGAGGGCTGCATGTACGCCGACAACGCAAAGAATAGCGATGCCGCGTAGCTCGTCCAGACCCGCGATGCGCTGTTTGATGGAGGGTGCAAAGTCGGGAGCGCCCCCCGTTCTGGTGGTCGCAGCGGTGGCGGATCTACGGGGCAACGTCGCTCCCTTTCTCGCGTGCGCGCCCTCGGAATCCGAGGGATGGGGCGCCGGTTGCTGGGGGGTCGTCACCGTTTCGATATTCCGCGGTGATGCCGAGTGAAAAGGGGAGGGCTACTGCGGTGGGTTGGGGGGAGATGAGCGTTGTCCGAAGAGGTTGTGATGAAGCCGCCGGCAGCGGTGGGGCCGAGGTGGGGCCGAGATGGGCACGACATCGGGATGGCAGCACAGCTTCGATCTATGCTCAAGTCTTTCTGGAAAGGACACGTTGTTCGGAGGATTGTATGGGGGCAGCAATCGAAAGCCCGGAGTGTGGTTCGCGCGCTCACGCAGCGGCCCCTGGGTGCGAGCCGGTGCGAAGGCGCACGGGGAGGCACGGGGAAGACCTTCGTGGAACAGGCGGTCGAGCTTCCTCGCTACGAGGTAGTCCGCACGACCGCGTGTCGACGACGCCGGGGCCTCAGCGCTTTTTTTCTCGTGCCGTTGCCCACTCACCTCCTACCCGTCGCTCGTTCCTTTGGTGGGCTGCGCAAGTCCGGTCTTCTCGTGATCGATGCAGCCTGCGTTCGATGTGTGCGGAGCGACTAGCGAATCTGTGGTGTTTAAGCCACAAATGTAGCGAGGACACGCAGCCCACTGTGGAGACAATTGGCGCGACACGCGCATTCCTTGTAACGAAGTTCTTCTGCTGGGCATGTAAGAATGTGCTTCGTACTCAGCCCGGTTCGACCAAGTGTAGCGCATTGTGCTGCATCATATCCAAACATTTAACCTTGCCGACAAGTGTGCTCCTCATTGTGGGGTGTGGACCGAAGGTGGCGTCGGACGCGAAGAAGGAGGACCCGGCGACGGTCGACGGCGCAGCGAGTGGCGGTGGCGCCTCCGGAGCGACGGGAGCGACGGGAGCGACGGGAGCGACGGGAGCGACGGGGGATGCGGTCGATCCCGCGCAGGACAGCGGCAGTGATGTCGATTGCTCGAACCTACCGGATCCGGTCATTCGGCAGCTCGACGGTCTAGCGACCGGCTCCGCAGCCATCGCGTTCGACGCCGTGGGCAATCTGGTCGGCAGCGACGAGACGAACATCTACCAAAGCCGGTACGATGGGACGCGGGCGCTATACTTGTCGATCAAGCAGCGTGCAGGCCTCGCGTATACGTCCACAGGGAACCTGGTCGTGGCGGACGAGCTGGCCGGTACCTTCACGTTGGTGCGGCCTGACGGCTCGCAGGCTTCCTTGTTGTCCGGGGTGCACGAAGCTTTCGGTATCGCTGCCGATCTCGAGGGCAGCGTGTATCTCGCAGATCACAATCAGATCTATCGAGTGAGGCTCAGCGACGGAACCGCGACGCCTCTGCTCGCCAAGGAGTACGAAGTCCCCTCGGCGTGGTGGGAGGCGGATGGAGGTGATTGGGATGAAGGTGAGTGGGATGAAGGTGATGGCGAGGATGAAGGTGATGGCGAGGATGAAAGTGATGGCGAGGATGAAAGTGATGGCGAGGATGAAAGTGATGGCGAGGATGTCGACGTCGGCAAGGCGGTGGGTCCACGCGTGCTCACATTCGACCGGGAATACAAGAACCTATTTATCGGTGGGCGCTTCTCCGCGTGGATCTATCGGTTGCCCGTGGCGGCGGAGGGCGGGGACGGGGTGCCCCAAAAATGGGGTCGAATCCCTGTAGTCGACGAAGTCGGCTGGATCCGGTACATCGACGGTCTTGGAGTCGACATCTGCGGCAATGTGTATGTGGCGGACTTCGAAACATCGGCGCTGTTCCGCATTCCGCCTGAGGGCGGCGATGGGGAGTTGCTCATCCAATGGAAGGAGGAGAGCTACGGCCACGGCCTGGAGTGGGGTTCTGGTCTGGATGGGTGGGACGAGCGTGCGCTCTATCTCCCACAACCCTACAACGACTGGACCGTTGTCGAGCTGTACATCGGTGTGCCGTCGAAGCGCCGCGCGTACCCAACTCGATAGCCATTCGTACCAGGCACATCGCGCCCGGGGGGTGTATGACCGTACGCGTGTATGTGTGTATGCGTGTATGCGTGTATGCGTGTATGCGTGTATGCGTGTATGCGTGTATGTGTGTATGTGTGTATGTGTGTATGCGTGTATGCGTGTATGAGCGCATGCGTGTATGCGTGTATGAGCGCATGCGTCTGAGTGGCATCCACGGCCGGGGGGGGGCGGGTTGGACGTAGCGCGGCACGCTACGTCCTTATGGACGCCTAGGGGCGGGGGGCCACTGCTTGCGGCGTCGCTTTTTTCTTTGCGGCGAGGCTGAGGCTGCGGTGCGCGTCGAGCAGACTCGCGGCGGATCGGCCGGCGAGCTTCGCTACGTAGTCTTTGTCGTTCGCATGGCCACGGAGCTTAGCGACGTTCTGCACGAGTGCGTCTCGGCCCCCGGCGGCCTCGAGTGCCTCGCTTACGCGGAGCAAGCGCAACAGTTTGCTGTTCGGCGCGTGCTTCAATCGGATCTTGAGGTCGTCTTCCGACACCCCGTCGTCGCGTTCGAGCACCGAAGCGAGTTTTTCGATAAGCTTTTCTTTGGAACCGAACAGGTCTTGAACACGCTTGAGGGGGGAGTGATTTTGGCTCATGTGGTCTCCTCTTTTTGCACCGCCGTCAGCAGCTGGCAGGAGCGGGGCGCGACAGGGACGGGGCGTGCTTCCGTGGCCACGTTAGTGTGGCGGGAGGTCCATGCCCGGTTTGAGGCGGTTGGCGAGGGCCGAAACATCTTGCGGACGGAGCCGGAGGTCAAGGTGAAAAAGCTCGCGCGTGTGGTGCAACTGAACTGCGTCAAGAACGCCAGTCGGCATTCGGAGCCACGCGGCCAAGGGTCGCGCAGCGTCCAGCGCGATGCGCAGTTCGTCCGTGGCGCGGGCCGATTGCGCCTCGGTACCAAATTGCACCGTCGCCTCCATCCGTACCCCGTGGCGGAGATCCATCTCCACGGTGAGGGCTGTGGCGCCATCACTTGGGAGGTCGAGTCGTGGAGGGGGGTCGGCGGGCACACGCGCGACGGCCCAGATTGCGTGGCTTCGATCCACGCGTGCCATCAGAGGCGCCAGTACGCCAGCGACAACCGAAGGGCCCTTGCCTTGTGCGAGGCGCTGCACCTGTGGCGCCCACTCCGGATCGGACCACGCGATCAGGTGGGGTCCGACCGAGTGCCCGATGGCCCGGTGCTCGCCGAGCGCCCATATCAGCGCGTCATCTTCCCGCACCCGCAAGGTCATGTCGTGGGGGCGGATGTCGCGGGGGGCCAGCCGTTCCACCACGCAACGCCAGCGATCCGGCTTCCCGATGTGTCGCGCACCGATCACCAGTACGCTGTGAAAATTCGCGTCGGCTCCGATCAACAGGTGTTGCCACTTCGCGGGGGACAAGCCGCAAGCACGCAGCGCGTCAGTCGCACTGCGGGCTGCCGGCTCGTGCTCGAGGTGCGCCCAGCCGGTGGAAAACAGCGGCGAGCCGGTGAGCGCGGCCACGTCCACGGCAATGAGCAACTCAGCCGCACGAGGGACCAAGTGCTCGGGTTGGGGCGGCGACCGGGCGCACCCGGCCAGGCTGCCCCATGCGAACGCTGCGGTGAGGAAGCACGTGGAGAGGCCATCGAGGAACGCACGTATGAGCATGAGCGCGGTCGGGAGCGGGTCGCCCACGACAAGCGTCGGAGGCAGCACCTGTGGTCACGATAGCGACACGCATCCTCAGCGTCGACGCACACCACCGCGCGCGAAGCGGGTGCCTGCCAAGGCGGGCGCGTGCCTTGGCAGGAGGCACGCACGCCCTGTGCTCGCCGCAAATCTTGTCGAGGCGGCCAGCTCGTTCGATGCGATTGCGCCGGACGCACATGCCACCTCGGACGCCGAGCATGTATCATCCGTCGCTCCAACATGCCTTGGCGACGACACCAATTCAGGGACCAAACCGTGTTCGTTCGCGTGCTGCCCTCGGGCAAGCCCATCGTACGACGCAATTTGGTAGAACTTCGATATCGACTTGGGGCGACCAAGTCGTATCGTTCCGCGCCGGAGAACATCACGCCGCTCGACGAAGAACTCGTGCCCGACAGCGAGATGGGGGGCTCGGATCCCAAAGCCAGTGGGGTGGCAGTGGTGAAAGAACAGCCCAGCACCCCCGCAACCGAGGATACCGTGGTGATCTATACGGATGGGGCATGTTCGGGCAATCCCGGCCCCGCGGGCATCGGTGTGTTGATTCAACGACCCGGTGAGGAGATTGAGATCAGTGAGTTCCTGGGCAGCGGGACCAACAATATCGCCGAACTCACCGCGATCCTGCGGGCGCTCGAAACACTGAATGCGGACGAATGCGACACGTTGATCCACCTGTATACCGACAGCGGGTGGAGCCTGGGCGTACTTGTGGGAGGCTGGAAGGCGAAGACCAATCTCGAGCTCATCGCCAGTATCAAGGGTAAAATTGTGGAATTCCCCAAACTCGAGTTGCTCAAGGTGAAGGGACACGCGGGTGTCACGGGTAACGAAGAGGCGGATGCTCTGGCCACGATGGCGATCCGCCGCGAGACATCGCTCAAGCGGGCACGCCGTCGCCGTGCCCCCAGCGCTTCGTCGGGGCTGGTTTAGCGGGCGAGGGCTGGTTTAGCGGGCGAGGGCCAAGGTAGAGTTCGTCGCCGGTCGCCGGGGCGCTACCCGTTTGTCCCGAGTACAGCAGCGATGTTCAGCCCGCCACCTCTGTGCGAAAAAAGCTCGGCGAGCGCGTCGCGACGGTGGTCGAGGGACACGCGAAGCTCGGGCTGGCGTTCGAGCAGGGTCGGGTCGTAGCCGTCGCCGCCAAGGCCGGGGTCGGCGAGATCGATCCCGTGTAGTTGCAGGTGCAGCACGGGTTGTACGAGGGCTCGATGGCGCAACGCGGCCGACAGACGCTTGGGCGCGGCGAGCAGCGCTGTGCCCACCATCGGCAGTCGTAAAATCCCGCTTACCCCGATGGGGAACTCCCACAGGCCCAACTCGGGGAGGAACCTGGGCCAGGCGCTGCCGAAGAAGCTACGCCATCCCCCGCGGGGGGAGGACGACTTGCGACCACGGTGCTCCATCCACGCGAGCATGCTTCGCTTGGCCAAATAGTATGTGGGTGAGGGCAGTGAGGAGCTGTCGTAGCGATAGCCGAGGGCAGCAACTTGCGCCAACATGCGTTCGTGGTGCAGATAGCCGGGGGCGCGAAAACCCTGGGGGTGGGCGCCGATGTGGCGCAACAGCTTGTCGCACTTCGCCAGGTCCCGGTAGATGTCGGCGCTCGACCACGATTGCATGTCGTAATCGTGGTCGAAGGAGTGGTTGGCGAGCTCATGTCCTTCGGCAAGCGCTCGGCGCAAGAGGCCAGTCCCAGCGCCGGCGGTCGCCAGCTCGCGCGCGAGATCACGACCGACGACAAAAAATGTCGCCTTGACCTTGTGCTCGGCGAACAGTTCTAGAAAACGAGGGAGACAGCGCTGCAGCACGAGCGCGCGCTGGGCATCCGTTGGCGGCGGCAGGCCGTGGATGGCGTGGTAGCAGGCCACATCGTCGAGATCGACACTGACGGTGGTGTGACCGGTTGTGGAGGACATCAGGTCTCGATGTAGCGGGTCTCGCCGCGGCTGGAAAGACGTAGGGGAAATCGCGTGGATGCCGATGTGCGCTATCGACGCGAATCTTCGTCGTCGCTCGGGTCGTCGCTGGGGGGGGGGGCGCTGCGCGGCTCGTTCGGCGGCCCCGGTTCGCTATGCGTGTCGCTCCGATGTGGCTCGCGTGGGGAACCGAGGTGGATGGAGATGAGCAGGCGGCCGAGGTTCCTGCCGACCCGTGGGAGGCGGTGTAGTAGGTCGATGGAGGGCGCGCGCCTTTCTTCGATCTCGACCGGGATCTCCACGAGGCACAGTCCTCGGCGTTCGCAGCGAACCACAAGTTCCGACGCGAACACATCGTGTTCGACGATACACTGCGCGACAACGGGAACCACCGTTTCGCGTCGGAAGGCCTTGAGACCGTGGGTATCCGTCCCGCTGAATCCCAGCGTGGCTCGCAGCATGCGGTTATAGACGCGCGTGGCGGCTCGGCGAAGGAGCGGCCTGCGATCGCGGGACCCGGGCATCGCTTTGGAGCCAATCACCATGTCTGCGTTTCCACTCCTGAGGATCGAGAGGGCTCGGAACAAGAAATCCTGGTCGCAGAGGTCGATCTCTTCACAGAGGACAAATCTCCCCCGCGCCCGGTAGATGCCCTCCCGAAGCGCACCTCCGTAGTTCGGGCGGGGGTATGAGAAAGTGTGAATCCGCGGGTCTTGCTGAGCGAGATCGCCGGCGATGGTACAGGTTTGATCGTCGCTTCCGTTCTCTGCGATGATGATTTCAAAGGCGAGATCATGTTCGCCGAGGTCTTGGACCAACCCGCGGACGCTGGTGGCGAGAAGTCGCTCCTCGTTGTACACAGGAATGACGATACTGACTTCGGGAACGGGTATCCTGTTCACGGTGCGGATCTCTTCTCCTTCGCGGGCATCGTCGCCCAGTTTGCGGCCTCTATGCCCTCTACGAGGCAGTCCTGCATCGAGTTGTAGACCCACGCTCCGTAGCGGCCGCACGACCGGATGCCAACTTCGTTCAGCCAGCTGTGGATCGTTGAGGTTGCGCTCTCCCACGCGTGGTCGAATACAACGTATGCGTACTCGATGTCTCGTACTTCGGTGAACAGGACATCCTCCGCCGAGTGGATCGCGCCCAGGCGACAAAGAGATTGCACGATGCTCGCAATGTCGGGGTCGCGTTGTCGATCTGTGAGCTCGACGTACAATGCTGCGCCACCCGGCGGTGCCATGGCGGGACAAGCGTTCGAGTAAATACCGACTCGAAAGAACGGAAAATCTGGTTCTGGCACGTAGACCCAGTGGTAATCGGCTTTGGGAGGAACTCGGGTGGCGATGTCGAGATAGCGCCATCTCACCCAGCGCAGCTGGGTCGCGGCGGCGCGGACTTGGGCCGGAGCTGTGGGGGTGCGCGAGATCAGTTCGGGCAGGGGGATGGTGGAAATGAGGCGGTCGTAGCCCAGCCAATCCCCATGGGTCGATAGTTTGACTCGCCGTGCCGCCGGGTCGATCTCCTGGACGTCCGTCTCCAACCCGACACGGTGGGCCGGGTCCCGCTCGCTTCGTCGCGTGATCGCCTGAAACAGACGTTGCGCGAGGTGATCGATGCCCCCCTGTTTTGGGTAACGAAATTGTGCGTTGTAGCCGAGCTTCTCTTGGACGATGCCCAGCGCGCCCGCGATGACCTGTTGTGGGACCGGCTGTGGCACGTAGCGCGAGATCCAACTCGGAGTGAGTTGATCGGGGTGCATACCCCACAGTTTGGAGTTGTAGGGGACAAAGAAGTGCCGCGCGATACCGCGTCCGAAGCGTGCGACGACGAATGCTTCGAACGTCTGCGGCACGGGCGTTTTGCGGGCAGCGTTGACTTGGGCCTCAAAAAAACCCGTGAGGCATTCGTGCACGACTTGCGGCGGGAGGCCGTGCAAATTGGCCTGGAAGGGGTAGGGCAGCAAGGTCGCGTGGGTGTACACGCGAGTGCGTCGATCGACTTCCAGCCACGCGCTGGGTTCAAAGAGGCCGTTCACCAGATCGTGCACACGGGCATCCTTGACGTGCAGCCAATGGCCCGTGACATCGAAGGTGTAGCCGTCACGTCTTCGGCTCCGGGCGTGCCCCCCCACGCGTTGCTCGCGCTCGATGAGGCGCGTGGGTTTCTGATCGAGGTGGTACGCGGCCGAGAGCCCGGTCAGGCCGGCGCCGAGGATCACCACCGGCGGGGTCGGGGTCACGATGAAAGTAATAGCAGGAATGCTGGCGTGCCGCGGCAGCCACATCGCGCCGCCCTGGTGGACAGCCGGATCGGTGGCGGGCACACTTCGGCCATGGAGGAGCAGCGCCGCGTCGGCAGCTACCGTCTCGGTCGCCCGCTGCCGACTGTCACGCATCACAGTCGGGTCGTGCTGGCCAACCACGAAGACGACGAGGAAGGCGTCCCCCCGCGTTTCGTCGCCAAGATCACCGACGTGACGGGAAAAGGAGCAAAGGGTCGAGTTGCTCGTTGCGAACACGAAGCACGGTTGTTGCGAGCGTTCAACCATCCCGGGATCCCATCGGGTCATGCCGACGGTGTCGAACGTGGGGCCTGTTACCTCATCATGGACTACGTTCAGGGGGTGGATTTAGCCACGCTTCTGGGTCACCACACCGACGAGCCCCGAGGGCTGGCACGTGAGGTGGCGGTCTATATTTTGGCCCAGTTGGCCGACGCACTCTACTACGCCCATGGGGCAGAGGTGGCGGACGATGCGGGAAACGCCCAGTCGTTGGACGTGTTGCATCGAGATATTTGCCCAGCAAACGTACTCGTGTCGTCCGAAGGGGACGTACTGTTGGGTGATTTTGGCTCGTCGATCAGCAGTTGGCTGCAGCCCCAATTTGCGGGTAAACAGGCGGGTCACGTGGCGTACATGGCACCGGAGCGGGTCACGGGCACGGGAGAGGTCTCTCAACGCAGCGATCTGTTCTCCGTGGCGGTGATACTGTGGGAGATGTTGCAAGGAAGGCGTTGCTTTCGAGCGGAAGACGACCTCAAGACGGTGGACGCCATCTCGTTGTTCGACATTTCCCACGCGAGTCGACGGGTGACCGGCCTCTCGCCAAAACTGAGCGAGATCTTGCGCAAGAATCTCGACCGCGATCCGAGCCGGCGCTATACAGGTGCCTATCAGATGCTGCAACGGTTGGCCCAGGCCCCGGAGGCTGGGAAGGCCGAGCAGTCTCGGCTCGCATTGGCGGACATGGTCCAGGCAGCCACGCGCACGCCCCCCGGCGCCACGGCTGGCGGGTGAGTGCAGACCAAGGTGTCGCAACTCGGTTCGCTGCTCGAGCCGCTTCGTGCGGACACGCGGCTGCGGAAGGTCGCTTTGTTGTTGCTGGTGACCTACGCCTACTTCGTTCCGGCTCCAGCCTGGAATGAGAACTCGCGTTTCGCCTTGACGCGGGCGCTCGTCGAGGAGCAGACGACCCGCATCGATTCGTCCCATTACACCACGGGGGACAAGAGTCGGCGGGGAGAGCATTTCTACTCAGATAAGGCCCCTGGGGCGTCCATGCTCGCGGTGATTCCGTACGCGACCTACTACTGGCTGCGACGCGCCGTGGGAGCCCCGCCTCTCGGTGTTCAAGTTGTACCGCTCGATTCGCTGGACACTGAGGCGGCCCGGGTTCCCGAACCCGATGCGCTCGAAGCAGGGGATCGCCTGCGCTATGATATGGCGTTTCGGGCCGGCCTCTATTTTTCGAACCTGTGCACAACAGTGTTGGTATCCGTGCTGGGCTTCGCCGCGTTGTATCTCGTCGCGCTGCGGTGGCTCGGTGGTCATCGAGATCATGCGTTGGCTGTCGCGCTGGGCTACGCTCTGGCGACACCGGCGTTCGTCTACTCGACCGCGCTCTATGGCCATCAACTATGCGCGTCGTTTTTGATCATGCCTTTCGCCCTGATTGTGCTGCTTGAGCCAGGGGGGAGTGGCCGTGCTGCATCGCTGCTGGTCGGCGTTGGCCTCGGATTGGCTGTGTTGTGCGAGTACCCAGCGGTGGTACCAGCTGGGGCGCTCACGCTCTACGCCGCGACCCGTCATGGCATGCGGTTCGCGGGGACCGTGGTGGCGGTGGGGAGCCTATTTGCTATCCTACTGGGAACGTACCATCAGGTAAGCTTCGGGGGACCTTTGCGTACGGGCTACGACTTTGTATACCTTCCGCACTTCGCCGAGGGCATGCGCGTGCGTTACGGACTCGCTCTCCCCGACCCTCAGGTCCTAATGCAGCTGATGTTCGGGAGCTATCGTGGCCTGTTCTACGTGTCTCCGCTGCTACTCGTCGCGACTTGGGGACTGATGAGCGGGTGGCGGAGCTCGGCCGTGGTGCGGATCGATCGTGTGGCCATGCTGATGGCGGCGGGCGTCGTGGCCTACTATCTGATCCTGAACGCGAGTTACTATATGTGGGATGGTGGTGCGGCCTTCGGCCCGCGGCATTGTGTACCCATGTTGCCCTTCCTCGCCCTCGGCTTGGCACCCGTCATCACGTACCTTCCCGGTGTGTTCTGGGCGCTCGCTGCATGGAGCTTGGCCCAGGGCGTGGCCGGTGCCAACGCCGGCCCGGAAATGCCACAGTGGGGTGATCCGCTGTGGGAGCACGCCTGGCCCGAGCTCATGCGTTCTGGCCTCGCGTGGCACCACCGGACCACGAACGTGGGGCACATGCTCGGTTTGCCGGGGCCGCTTAGCCTCGTACCTCTGTTGGCGCTTTGGGCGTGGCTTCGACCTTGGTCGCAGGCGGGCACCTCCAGTGAATCGGAGCGCAAAAATGAGTCGGGGTGATGGCCTCCTTCGGGCCGTCGCCGCGACATCGGGAGTGCTACGGTTGGGGAGCTGGGACGTTCGTGGCAAGCCACTTCGACGACCGGACCCGAGTGTACGCGATGAGACAAACGCAAGCTTCTGACCCTGCAGACAGCCGTCACCTGGCGAATCGACCGTTGGTGGTGGGCGAGCTCCGCGAGGAGATCGAGTCGGGTGACCTGCCCATGCCTGTGTTGCCGTCTAATGCCCGCGAGGCGTTGGGCTTGGCGTTGGAGAGCGAGCCCGATATACGGGAGATCATGCGCGTGGTGGAGCGAGACCCGGCCCTCGCTGCGCGCATCATGGAGGCTGCGAATTCCGCGTTGCATGGCGGTCACGGGCTGGTGACTTCGGTCCGATCCGCGCTGCAGCGTCTCGGCGTGGCAACAATACAAGAGCTGTTGATGCGCGCGGTGATGGAGTCCCAGTCTTCTGAGGGACGTAACGAGGCGCGCCTTGAGGTACTGCGTCGGCATTCGCTGCTCACGGCGCATTTGACCAAGCACCTTGCAGCGAAGCTGGGTGGCAACGCGGACTACGCGTTCGCCTGCGGACTCTTTCACGATTTGGGACACTCGCTAGTCTTGGCTTTGCTGCAGCGCAACTGTCAGCAATACCTCCCACGCGAAGAGTCGATGGGGTTGTGCGACATGTTGCATAGCGTTGCTGGCGAGCGGCTGTTGTCGGCATGGGACCTCCCACCGCTGATCGTCGAAGCCGCGCGTACGCATCACGACTACGGTTCCCCCGATGACCCCCTCGCGTACTCCTACATGGGAAATCTCGTGGCGGCGGCCGATCGCATTCTCTATTGCTCCGAATTTGCGGCGGAGCCCGAGCCCGAGCATGAGGCCCAGGCCGAGGCAGAAGCCGGTGCACTGGAGGCCCTGGGGCATCTCGGCCTCGGACCAGAGACCCTCGGCGAGCTGCGGGAGTGGGTCCAGAAGCTAATCGACGGCCTCTAGTACCCGCTTCTCGCGGTCCTTCGCGGGCACCGCGGCCGGGTTTCGGGCCCGAGAGCGCACCTGTTTTTGCGTGGATCGAGACCTGGGTGCGTACGGGCGGTACCATTGGGCGAACGCATGCGGGTGCGATCCCATCACGTCGAGGCATGGCACGGGGTGCCTGCGAGCACCACGCCGACAGCCCGTCGCGTCGCTTTTTTGGGGGCACTGCTCACGGTTGCGGGCCTGTTCGTTGTGCACGCCGAGGCGTGGCGGTTCTTGTGCGACGACGCCTATATCGCGTTTCGGTACGCTCACAACCTGGCCTGGTATGGGGCGCCCACGTTCAACCCCGGCGAGGGGCCGGCGGTCGAGGGATATACCAGCCCGCTTTGGATCACGTTGCTGGCAGCTGGAGCACGTGCGGGTGTGGTCCCCGAGTCGTTCGCGCCGCTCATGACACGGCTGGCGTCGGCCGTGGGTCTTGCTGCGTCGGTCTTGTTGGTGCGGACGCTGCGTTTGCGAAGTGCAAGCACGTGGCACCCAAGTGATCTGCTTCCGGCAGTGTTTCTTGTGGCGGTGCCGGAGTACATGGTCTGGACTCACGGTGGCCTCGAGACCAGCTGCGCCGCCACGCTGGTCGTCTGCTGCGCACTCGCATGGGCGCGCGGCCACGTCGTGTTCGCAGCCGGGATCGCCGCGCTCGTCGCTCTCACTCGGCTCGATGGCCTCGTGCCGATTGCGGGCTTGGGCGTCGCCTGGCTCGGGTTGCGGTCTGTAGCGTACAGGCGGGGAACGGCACTCGGCTTCGGGCCCGTTGCGCTGTCGCGGCGGAAGGTGCTCGCGGCCGCGTTGGTATTCTTGGCACCTTTGGCGGTCCATTTCTTGTGGCGGCACGCCTACTACGGGTCGTGGTGGCCCAACACCTGGCATATCAAGCGCCACGGTGTGGCGCTGCGGGACACCTACGGTGCGGCGTACGTGCTCAGCTGGGGCCGACACCTCGCGCTGCCGCTATTCGTTCCCCTTGCCGCGTGTGGGCGCCCTCGCCACGTGGTGTTGGTGTTCCCGGTTCTCCTCACTGTTGCGTACGCCTGGTCGATAGGTGGCGACTTCATGGGGTACAGCCGGTTGCTCCTCCCGGCGACGGCGCTGAGCGGTTGTGCGCTCTCGTGGTTGGCACTGGATGCCGCGACTTGGGTTTGCACTCGCTGGTCCCGCGCCGCGCCGATGGTGCTCCTGTCGACCACCGTGGCAGTGGCGGGCGGCGCGTGGTGGTCGGCGTCGCAGCGCCAGGCTCGGGACCGGGAGGGTGGATGGCTTGAGCGGCGTTTTGAGAGCGTACAGGCGATGCACGAATTTTCGGTGATCCGCGTGGAGGCGGGACGACGCATGAAGGCGTTGTTGCCCGCGGAAACCCGCCTCATTGTCGGTGCCGCGGGGGCTTTGCCCTACGCGTCCGGGCTTTACGCCATTGATGCATATGGCCTAGTTGATCCCACCCTAGCGGAAGTCGCCGAGCCCGACGTTGGTCAGGGGGCGCGCCCCGGTCATCAGATCCGTGCCACGCGGGCCCACCTTGCGCAGTATCGGCCCGACTTGCTGTGCCACATCGGCTGGCATGGGGCTCGTCGTCCGTCGAAGACGTCGGCGCGCCAGCGTTCGGGCTCTCGGGCCTACGTGTGGGCGTGCGTTGAACATCCCATGCTGGACGACACGCGCACAGGGGGGCAAATTCCGGCCGGCTACTACTGTTGTCTGCGTCGCCGGGGCGCAGTCGTGGGGTCCTTCGGAGCGGAGCGATCGTGATCGGACCGCCAGCGAACTCCGTCGACTGGATGCGTCGTCTTGTGATCGGGTTGACCCTGATGTGGGTGGGTGTGATTGTTTGGGTCGTCGCGTGTCGGATCGGCTATCCGCTCGAACTCGAGTGGATGGAGGGGGGCAGCTTGTTGCAAGCTTTACGCCTGCAGCGCGGACAAGCGATCTACCCGGCACCGAGTATCGAATATATTCCCTTCCTCTACACGCCTCTTTATCCCCTCGTGCTCGCGGCCCTCGGCCAGGTATTTCCCCTCGACTACGCGCTCGGGCGCGTGGTCTCGGTGGTCGCGGTTGTGGCGATCTGCTCTGCGCTGTGGCGTGCGGTTCGCCGCGAAGGCAAGCCCGCGGCCCATGCTTGGAGCGCGGTCGGGCTGTTCTTGTCCGGCTATGTCTTTACTTTCCGCTGGTTCGACCTCGCGAGGCCCGACTCCTTGGCCCTCGCGTTCACACTTTGGGCCACGGTGTTGCTGCGCGATGGCTGGGGGGACAGGCGAAAGACCCTGCTCGCGGGCCTGCTGATGGCGGCGGCGTTTTGGACAAAGCAAACATCTTCGGCGTTTGTGGTCGCGGGCACGCTTGGCGGACTATGGGTGGCGCCGCGTCATGTATGGCTCTATGTCGTCGCTATCGCTGCCGTCGCGGGGGGGGGCGTGTTGTGGGGGCAGGCCGCGACGGATGGCTGGCTGTGGACCTATATCTACGAGCTGCATCAAACGCATGCGTTCAACAGCGAGCGATTCACCACGAAGACTTGGGGCATGTTCTTGCACGCCTCTCCCTTTGTGGCGCTATTCTTGTTGGGCTGGGCGATCCGTTTCTGGTCGCCGTGGTGGTTGGCGACGCGACGATTCGATCGTGGGGAACGTCGTCGCCTGTGGACCGTCTTGAGGGCGCATCGGGGCTTGGGCTACTGGGGGGTCCTGGCCGCAGCGGGCCTGCTGGTCAGCGCACTGGGGTATTCGACCCAGTGGGCGGAGCCCAATGCGTTTTTGCCGGGAGTGTGCTTTGTCGCCGTTTTCGTCGCCGTGTCCCTGCCCGTGGGGGGACGCGTCGAAATCGTGGGCCTGGGTCTCGTGGCGGCGCAGTTGCTGTTCGCACTGATTGCGGAGCCGATTTATCAGCCGATCCAAAACCACGGGTTGAGCGCCTTGGCTCGTAGCTACGTTTGGCAGGACCCGTGGCGTACGTTGCCTCAGGCACGCTCCCAGGCGCGCGCGAGAGATCTGCGAGCGGAGCTTCGATCGGGCGGCCGCGTCTTCGCCCTGCAAAGGCCGTGGTGGTCTGTGATCGCGGGTGGGCCGGGGCATGTGGGCTCGATGAATCTGAGCGATGTGCAGCTTGACGACCGAAAAAAGTTGCGGCGGAACATCGCCCAGGCCATCGAAGAGGGGGAGTACGCTGGGGTGTGGCTGGAAGGGGAGGCGCCCAAGTGGTTGCGTCGTGCCCTGGGCTCGACCTATACGCTCCGACGGAGGTGGACTGGCTCACAACGGGTGCGGCCACTGGTTGGCTATATGTCCGAAGCGGGGATGGTGACGCCCTATCGTGCGCCTCAGGTCGAGTTCCGCTTGCCGCAACGGCGCCAAGCACCGCCGGGCACACGCGTGATCGCAGGGTTCGAGGACGGTACAGCGCAGGGGTTCACGCTGCGCGGCGCAGCCTTCGGGCGCGGACCCGTGCGGAGCATGCATCGCAAACTGCCGGCGATCGGTCCCCTTGGTGGCGAGTACCTGCTCTCGAGTGCAGCGGCGCGACGGGGGCTAAAGGCCAAAGGAGAGGCTCGTTCGCCAGCCTTCGTCTTGCCGGCCAAAGGGGGCAAGCTGGAGCTTCTGCTCGGGTACGCAGGTCGCCGACGCGGGCTCGAGGTGATGCTCGTCAAGCAATGGGGAGACGACACCGTGGCGCTGCTTTTGGGTGGCGGGGAGTGGGGCCTCAGTCCGCTGAGCTGGAGGGTACCCAAGGAATGGTCGCGTCAGTCTGTGCGCCTGGTGTTGGTGGACGCGGACGCCAAGGGGGCCGTGTTTGTGGACGATGTGTGGGCGGTGCCGGCGGCGACTCGCCACGAGGAGACGCAGGACTGAACAGCGTCGGGTATCGCCCGAAGGGAGCCGCATCTGCTCCTGGCTCGCCCCACACACCATGTACGCGGGGGGCATCCGCGGTATCCGTACGCGGCGCGTACGCATAGGATTCTGGCATCGATCGCCCGTGCGTCGCCGCGCTGACCCCACTCCACCATGGGGTGAGCCAGTGGATCCGAGAGGCGGCCATGCACAACCAGATGTCGGTGGCGCTGGCCCGAGCCCCGCGGGGGGAAGAACTCCGGAGAAGGGGTAGAGTTCGATGGGTTGGCGTGTAGGCCGCACCCCGCGGAGCACAGCGGGCCGCGAGGGGGGCAGATCGCCGCACCTTAGCTTTAGACCGGCGATCTGCTCGGGACCTTGCTATAAGCGGGGCCGCCTCGTCGTCGCCGGCTTCGTGGGTGACCTCCTTGATTCGGCCACAGTCTGGGCCGCGGCGAGCCCGACCGAGTCGAGTCCCGCGGCGTGACGAAAGCAAGTGCCAAGATGAAGAACCCAGCCAAGTTCCTGTTCGTCGGCGCCCTGCTGGGCTGCCTGGTATCATGCGGTGGCAAGTCCGGAACATCGGGCTCGGCCGGCCAACAGGAAAGGACAACTTTTCCTCGAGCGGAGACCCTCTATCTTGCGGGGTTCCAGTGGGGCGCACCCAATACCTTTAATCCGCTCATCGATCAGCCCGCGTGGCCGATATACGGCCCGCCATTCAACCTGATGTACGAGCCCCTGGTGCTCTACAATACCTTGTCAGGCAAGATGGACCCCTTGTTGGCGAGCGTCCACGAGCAGACCGCCGATCATATCTCCGTCATCATGAACCCCGCGGCGCGTTGGAGTGATAACAAGCCGTTGACGGCAGCGGACGTCACGTTCACCTTCGAGATCGGCAAGCGTTTCAAGAGCGCCCCGGTATCCTACGTTTGGGACTTCGTATCCAAAATCACCGTAGAGAAGGTTGCCGATCCGGCGGGAGGCGGCGGGAAGGAGCTCGAGAAGGTCACCTTCCACGTCAACAAGGAGAAAGAGAACAACCAGCTCGCACTGCTGAATATCCTCAAGTCGTTCCAGATCCTTCCCAGCCACGTACTGGAAGCGCGCCTGAAGGCCCTCGACGGCAATTTTTCCGAGCTTCAAAAAGACAGCATGGACAAGGACCCGGTGGTGTCGGGCCCCTACAATCTACACGCGTACTCGCCTGAAAAGATCATTTTGGAGCGACGCGATGCCTATTGGGGAAACAAGGCGCTATACGGCGGCCGCATGCCCCAGCCGAAGTACATTATTCATCCAATCTACAAGAGCAATGACCACTTCAGTATCGCGTTGCAGAAGGGCGACCTGGATGTCAACAGCAACTTCATCCCGAGGATCTGGCTCAAGTTCAAGTCTGGTGTGGGGACATGGTTCAAAGATCCGCCCTACTTTGAGCCGGGCTCGATCCCGATGTTCACCATCAACACCACCCGGTATCCGCTCTCCGACCGGAATTATCGGCGAGCGATGGCCCACGCCATCAACTATACCAACGTCAAGGAACTGGCCGTCTCAGGTTATAGTCCAGATCTCAATCCTGGGCTCATTCTTCCCTTCGGCAACGAAGCAGCGTACTTTTCAGCCGAAGATGCGGCCAAGTATGGCGCAGGGCATGACCTCGACCGCGCCAAACAGGTTTTGGCGGATGCCGGGTACACGTCGATCTTCAAAGACGGAAAACTGGATCATATGGAGAACGCCAAGGGGGAGAAGGTGCCGACGATGCGCATCCGCTCCCCGGCCGGCTGGTCCGACTGGGAGTCGATCGTGAAGATCGCCGTGAAGGACTTGAGAGCCGCAGGTATCGATGTGCGTGAGGGTTTTTGTGATGAGGGGCTTTACTGGCAGACCCTGCCCACGGGGAACTTTGACCTCATGTTGCAGACACCGGAAGCATCGCTTTCGCCGGCGCTTCCCTGGTCGAGATTCAAGGCGGTGATGGCGTCGAGGAATTGGAAGCCGGAAGGGGAGAAGATGAACGAAAACCAGGGGCGCTACAATTCGCCCAAGGGTGCTGATTACAATCCTCGAGTGGATGAA
Source organism: Nannocystaceae bacterium (assembly GCA_036479215.1). GTDB lineage: Bacteria > Myxococcota_A > Polyangia > Nannocystales > Nannocystaceae > FL481. The sequence continues at coordinate 52,468 of JAZGFE010000282.1, forward strand.
TTGATCCAGATCATTCCAAATCTAGCGAACGAAGAGGCAAAGAAAGCCGCCTACCGCGAACTGAACGTGATCTTCATGAAGGATCAGCCCGCTTTGCCGGTCGTCTATCGCCCCGAAGAATTCTACGATTTTAGCACCAAGCACTGGACGAATTTTGCCACCAAGGACAACCCGTACGCGCCGCCGCAGCTTCCATGTTTTGGCGCCGGTCGCAACATGTTGTGGGAAATCAAGCCCGTACAATAGCGCCCCTACGTAGACCGCCATGCTCACGAACCATCCAACGCTAAGGTACATCGGCTCGCGCGGGATCTGGTACCTGGCGACACTGATCGTCGCCATTGCTATCAACTTTTTTCTTCCGAGATTGGGGACCGCCAACCCCGTCGATGTTATTATGGGCAAGGTCGCCTCGGGTCTATCTACGGAGGCCGCCAAGGAGAAAGAAGAAGCTTACCTCAAGGAATTTGGCCTGGTAGAGACGAACAACCTCGGCGAGATCGTTCGTGATAGCGAGAGCCACCCCATCAAGGCATCCCTGCTGACCCAGTTTGGGAGCTATCTGTGGATGACCTTGCAGGGCGACCTGGGCACCTCCTTTCTTAACTATCCCAAGAAGGTGAGCACGATCGTCGCGGAGGCAGTCCCTTGGACATTGGCGCTGCAGTTCCCGACTATCGTCTTGGGGTGGATCATCGGGAACCTTATAGGGGCGCTCGCAGCGTACAAACGCGGCGTGGTAGACGGCCTGTTCTTTCCGCTTTCGCTTCTGAGCTGTTCGATCCCCTTCTTCGCCTTCGGGATGTTGCTTGTCTACCAGTTCGCCATTATCTGGGAATTTTTTCCCGCGACAGGAGGATATGCCAATGACGTGATGCAAGGGTTCACGTGGGAGTTTATCTCGAGTGTGGCTTATCACTATACTTTGCCATTTTTGTCGATCTTTCCTGTTCTCGCCGGAGGTATGGCCATCGGTATGCGCTCGATGGCCATCTATGAACTCGGCACGGACTACATCAAGTACAGCCAGTGGCTAGGGATCAAAGAGAGTAGGATCGTTCTCTACGTGTTTCGAAATGCGATGCTGCCGCAGCTGACCGGGCTGGCGCTCTCACTCGGGATGATGATCGGTGGTGCGTTGATTACAGAGTTGATCTTCTCGTACCCTGGGCTGGGGACGGCGATGCTCAAAGCGATTGAGGGGAACGACTACCCGATGATCCAGGGATGCACCCTGTTGATCGCTATCACCGTGCTGATCGCCAACTTCACGGTCGACGTTCTCATCGGGATTTTGGACCCACGGGTGAAGGCAGGACAGGCGCTTTAGACCATGAAGCTATTCCTGAATCTGCTGAAGACACCGTCCTTCGTGTTCGGCGTAACACTTTTTTTAGCGACCCTTGGCGTCGCGCTCGTGCTGCCATGGTTTTACGATGTCGATACCGTGGGCCGCGCGGGCACGCCCTATCTTCCGCCCTCCGCCGAACATCTGTTGGGAACCAATCACCTGGGCGTCGACTTCGTATCCTTGCTGATCACGGGGTTGCGCGCCTCACTATATGTGGGTTTGCTGGCAGGTTGTATCGCCACGCTCCTCGGCACCTTCCTCGGCGTGTACGCGGGTTACAAGGGCGGGTGGATTGACGACCTGATCAACCTCGTCACGAACTTGTTCATCGTCATCCCCTATTTTGTCGTGCTGATTCTGATCAGCGCAAGCTTGGAAGAAGGCCGGTCGCTGCAGCTGATCGCTGTCATCATCGGGCTCACGACCTGGCCTTGGACCACCAGGTCCGTGCGTGCGCAAGCGGCAAGTCTCAAGAGCCGCGATCATATCGGCTTGGCTAAAGTCAATGGATGCGGAACCTTCCAGATCGTCACACTGCATATCTTGCCGTACCTTCTTTCGTACGTATTCATGGTGTTCATCATCCAGATCGCTGCGGGCATTCTCGTAGAGGCGTCGATTAGCATGATCGGGCTCGGTCCCTATGACAGTATCTCGTTGGGGGTACTCATGGACGACGCGATGAAGAACGAGGCCCTCGGCGATGGCATTTGGTGGGCGTTCATTCCGTCTACGATCCTGATCACAGCGGTCGTTTTTGCGCTATATACGCTCAACACGTCGATGGAAGGCGTGTTCAACCCGAGACTGCGTAAGTAGCTACTCGCAACGAGTTGCCGTTACTGCTATGCCGATTTTTGAAGTCAACGATCTGCACCTTCACTATCTGACTCGCTTCGGAGCCAAGATACACGCTGTCGCTGGCGTCTCGTTCTCGATGGAGCAGGGCGAGATCCTTGGAATTGCTGGCGAATCGGGGTGCGGAAAATCTACGCTCGTGAACGGGCTGATGGGGCTGTTCATCCCTCCTCTCTACCCTACCTCAGGTGATGTCCGTGTCGGGGGCGAGTCGTTGATGGGGCGTACGCCAAAGGACATCCGGGAGAACGTACTTGCCAGAAAAGTGTCGATGATTCCGCAGGGGGCGATCAACGCGCTCAATCCGACACGGAAGATCAAACACCTCGCCATGGACTTGATCAAGAGCCACGAGAAAGGGGGGAACAAAAACGAGATCCAAAAACGTCTGTACGATCGATTCAATCTGCTGGGGCTGGATGCGGAGCGCGTACTGAACTCCTTTCCGATCGAGCTCACTGCTGGGGAGAGGCAGCGGTCGGTGATCGGCCTGACCACGTTGCTCGATCCAGAGATGGTGATTGCTGACGAGCCGACCTCGGCGCTGGATGTCACCACACAAAAGGCAGTGATCAAGCTCATCTTCAATCTTCTGGATAAGAAGATCTTCTCGACGATGATCTTCATCACCCACGAACTGCCGCTGCTCCGCCACGTGGCCCACCGGATAGCGATCATGTACGCCGGTCAGTTTGTGGAGCTCGGTACCGCCGAGCAGGTGGTGTTCGATCCCCGGCATCCTTATACCCGGGCCCTCATGGACGCTATGCTGAGTGCCGAACCCGGCCAGGCGAAGAAGGAAACGAAGCCCCTCGAAGGTGCGCCCCCAAACCTCGCACATCCGATTTCAGGGTGTCGGTTCGCGGCTCGTTGCCCGAGTGCCAAACCCGACTGCAGAATCAACGAGCAGTCACTGCGGATCGTCGGAGAAAGGCAAGTGCGGTGCGATTATGCCGAATAAACAACCAGCGTTCGAAGCTCGCGACCTGAGCCGGTCTTTTGGCCACGGCGACCGACGCATCAAAGCGGTGGACAATGTGAGCCTGACCATCCAAGATCAGGAGATCGTCACCATTGTGGGAGGATCGAGTTGTGGGAAGAGCGTGCTGGCGAAGACACTGCTCGGTTTGATCCCGCCGACGTCGGGCGAACTTCTGTATCGCGGGAAGCCGATCACCGACCAGCGTAGCCACTGGCGCGATGTTCAGCCCGTTTTCCAAGACCCGTTCAGTTGCTTCAACCAATTCTTCAAAATTCGCTCTCAGCTGAGAAGCTCCTTTGGAATCTACAAGAAAAAGCCCTCGAAAGATGAGATCGAAGTGCGCGTGGACGAGGGGCTACGCGCCGTAAATATCGTGCCTTCGGAGATCGAGGGCAAGTATCCCTTCGAGCTGTCCGGTGGCCAGATGCAGAGAATGCTTCTTGCGAGGGTGTTCATCCTGCGTCCGAGGGTGCTGATCGCGGATGAGCCGACCAGCATGGTCGACGCGTGCGTGCGGGCGAATATCCTCGACTACCTGATGAAGCTCAAGAAGGAGCTCAAGATGACCATCGTGTTCATCACGCACGATATCGGGCTGGCATGTTACGTGAGTGATCGCATTTTCATCATGCACGCGGGAAAGATCGTGGAGGGCGGGCCTCCCGATGAGATCACTGGCGCCCCGAAGAACCAGCACACGATCCAGTTGCTGGAGGACGTGCCACATCTCCACAAAGAGTGGATCGCGAGGTAGAACCACCGCGGGTGCGGGCCCCGGATTCTGGGATCACTGCCAAGACTCAGCTCCCCGGGGTCGTCATCTTTGGGGCCCGGTTCCCCGGGGTCGCTTGGCGGGCCGTGCTCCCGCAGCGAGAGGCGCGTGGAAGGCGATCCGCTACAGTGATACGTTGATCACGGCGCGTTCGAGGGTGACCGTTTGATGGCCGGCCGGCCGCGAACAGTCTCCCTCGGCGTAGGCGACTTCGAGTTCGACATTGGTGCCCACTTTGCCGCGGATCAGGCGGCCCCAGTCGCGGACGGAGTGCGGGCGCTCACCATCGACGGACACGAGGACCGCACCGGGGAACAGGGTGCCGTCGGCCGCAGAGCCGGGGAAGACCTGCTTGATCACCGCTCCGCGGTCCGTTTGCGCGAGACGGATCCCGATGCCGGAGTAGGTGTGCATCCGGCTGACTCGATGCACCGAGATCGAGGTGCTGTCGTCGGGTACGGCGGCCGCCTGATAGCTGGAAACAGCGGCCACCGAGACCAGCGCCGCCAGCGTGACGCCCCACAGTGTGCACTGGCGAGCGAGTTTCCAACGTTGGATGGAATTGACGAGTTGTTGCCGTTGTGAGGCCATGGTCCGAGCCAATTGTGTTCTGTGGTGGGTTGATTCGAGGCGCTTGAAGCCCGGGCGCGAGCCGCCCAGCGTCGCGGTCAGTGTTCCACAGGACGCGCCGATCGGCCAGCTGCGCAGGGGGCGATAACTATGCGCAGTGACCACTGTCGCCGTTGTGCCGAGCGCCGAGCTCGGGCGTCGAGCTCGCAGATGTGGCGGGCGCGCGTTGAAATCGGCCCGATAACGTGCCAAACCGCCTATACCCGGGTTTCGTCGCGCTCATGTCCTGGTTGGTATCGCCTCCTCGGTTTTCACGATTTTCGCTCCGGCATTTACTCGCCGCCGTCGCGTTGCTTTGTGCTTTTTGGGCCGCGCTCACTTGCCGGACGGAGCCCCCCGTGGAGCGCGTCGATGGCCCCGTGCCGGCGGCTGTTACGGACGACGCTGCTGGCGCGCCGGCGGGCGGTGGGAGCGACCCGGCCACCGAGCGCTCGCCGGGAGAACATGAACCGGGCCGTTCGGCGACGACGATAGTGGGCGAGAGTTCCGCTGTGCCGGAGTCCGAGGTGAGCCAGCACCCCGCGGCTGTGCGCGGCACGGCCGAAGGTCCCCGGAAGGTACTGATTTTGGGTGACTCGCTGGCGGCCACGGGCTTTGGCGTGCTTCTGCAAAAGAAACTCAACGCTCACCCGGACATCCGCTGCAATCGCAAGGCGAAGAGCGCTTCGGGGCTGGCACGGCCCGATTTTTTCGACTGGATGGGCGAAGCCAAGCGTCAAGTCAAGTCTCGGCAGCCAGACTTGGTGATCGTGATCATGGGGGGCAACGACGGGCAGGATCTGACCTCGAAGCGCAAACGTGGGCGGCGTGTGGTGTGGAAGTCGGATGGGTGGGAGGAGGCCTACGGCCGACGCGTCACGGCGTTCCTCGACGTGGTGGGCGCCGAGCAGCGACAGGTGCTTTGGCTCGGTCTCCCGCAAATGGGTATGCGCAGTCTAGAACGCAAGTTGGTTGAGATCCGGAATCTGCAACAAGCGGCAGTGGATGCCCGGGGTAAGGGCTCAGAATATGTACCGACGACCCCACTACTGGCTCGTGGGGGCGCGAAGCTGCCCACGTATGTGAAGGTCCGCAATAAAAAGCGCACGCTTCGTGAGGATGACGGCATCCATTTTACCATGTCCGGTAGCGAGTACTTCGCGGCGAAGGTGTATCCAGAGGTGTTGCGGGTGCTGAGACTAACTGCGAGAGACTAGCTTGCGAATCGATTGGTCCGAATGGGACGATGATCTTCCGCCGACGCCCAAGTGGTATCGGCGTTCGAGTTCGTACTTGTGGGGTGCTGCGGTGGTGGCCGTATTGTTCTTCGGTGGCCAGATGTTTGTACCCAGCGCCGCGCAGCCGTGGCCCGATGAAGGGGTGGTGCGAGCTCGCTCGGAGGCGACGGGCGGCGCTGGCGATCTTGCTTCTGGTACCAGCGGCGGTGGAGGCCGACAGGTTGGCGGTGCGCTGGACATCGTTCCGGCGTCCATCGCGGGCGACGCGAGCACCGGCTTGGTCGCGTCGGGCTCGGGCACGCCCAGGAGGCCCGGATCGGGTCGTACTTGGGTCAAGCATCGAGTGATTCCGGGGGAACGAGTGGCCGAGATCGCCAAACGCTATGGCGTCAACAAGGGCGCCTTGCTGCGGTGGAACAAGCTTGATGCACGTCGACCTCGACTGCGCGTGGGGCAGGAGTTGAAGATTTGGGCGAAAGTTGTTCCTCCTGCGCGTGAGCAGATGACGTACGAGGTACAAAAAGGCGATTCTTGGATTCGAATCTCCCGCAAGTTCAAGGTCAACCGCAGGCAGTTGCGTCGTTGGAACCGGAGGGCAAAAAATACGATCCATATCGGCCAGCGACTCCGGATCTGGGTCGATGTGCCGGAGCCCGCGCGTCCTGGCCCAGTCACGAAGCTCGCGCCCAACCGCTTGCCGTTCGTCGCGGTGCCGCAGGGGGCGAAGAGCGTCGGCACCCCGAACCGCGGCAAGATTTCGCGCGGGATCCAGTTGCCAAGAAACGATGCCCTGTATGTGGTGAGCAAGCCGGAGCAGGCCTGGGGAACCACCCATACCTTCGAATCGCTGCAACTCGCGGTGGCAAACTTTCGCCAGAACAGCACCTTTGCTGGGGACGTGGTGGTCGGTGCTGTAAGCCGACGTGGTGGGGGGCGGTTGCGGCCTCACCGCTCGCATCAGAGCGGACGCGATGTTGATATCCGGTTGCCGCTCGCGCGTGGCGTCAAGGCGGGGACGTGGCCAGCCAAAGCGAGGCAGGTGGACTGGGATGCGGCGTGGGCGTTGATTCACGCGCTCGTCCAGACTGGACATGTGGAGTACATCTTTCTGAACTATCGCCGTCAGTCCCCGTTGCGGGCGGCCGCACTGCGGGCCGGCATCCGGAAAGCGGATCGCGAAAAGTGGATTCAGTACCCCAATCGGTCCAGGAAGAGGGTTGCGGTGATTCGTCACGCCGAGGGGCACACGGCACACTTTCATGTGCGCTTCCACTGCGGTGAGCGAGAATCTCGATGCAAGGACTGACGCTTCCTCACGTCTCTCGGTCCGGTGCTCACGGCGGTGCCCGCGTGCTGGGAGGCATGACGCATGCTGTATCCGCGGGGGCGCATGTAACGCCACGCGGCCAAGACCGCCGCGCGGGCGTTGCCATCCCCGCGAGCGAGCAGCTTCCGTCCGCGCCCCTGCTGATATCTGAAGATGGGAACGATGGCACGGCAGCCCTGGAGAAGTTCGCCGCGGTACCCGAATCATCTACCAGTGGGTCTCGTCGGGGTTGCTCATATCGGATCCTAGGGCGGACTTGCCGAGGTAGAGCAGGCATTCGTCGCTCGTCGCTGGCATGAGCCCGCCACAGCGAGCATCTCGGTAGAGCCGTTCTAGGGGAAGTTTCCGGGAAATGGCACTGGCGCCACACAACCGGATGGCACGGGAGGCGAGCGAGGGGGCGAGCTCGCTGCAGACCAGTTTGGCGTGATGGATGGCGATGTTCGCCCGCGCCGTACCGCGTGCCGTGTCGACGAGGCTCGCCGCGTTGGCCGTTACAAGCCGTGCCGACTGCAGACGCGCTGCAAGTTCGCCCACCTGATACTGGACGCGCGGGTCTTGCGTGAGGCTCTTGTCGGTTCCGGGGATTCGTTTCTTCTTAAGCAAACTTATCATTGCGTCGAATGCCGCATTCGCGATCCCCAGGTACACGCCGTTGTAGCCCCCGACCAACCAATGTGGCTCTTTTACAATCTTATAGAGTGCCATGCCCTCACTACCACCAAACAGGCGGTCCTTCGGAATGAAGGCGCCGTTGATGTGCATCGGGTTTGTCGAAGTCGAGCGCATACCGAGGGTGTCCCAGGTGAACTCAAACTCGATGTTCGGATTGTCCTTTTCTACAACGAGATAGGATAGCGGTGCGACGTCACCACCGGTAATGTCCTGCGCGCGAGCGGCAACGACGTAGTAGTCGGCGAATCCTGCCATCGACACAAAGGACTTTGTGCCCGTGAGGACAAACCCGCCGTCTACGCGATGATAGGCGGTCTTGAACTTCGAAAAATGCGCGCCGATGCCGGGTTCTGAGGAAGCCGATGCGAACAGTTTCTTGCCATCCACGGTCTCGCGGAATACCCAGTCGCGGAACGCGACCATGCGGCGGGCCATGCTACCGCCGATGCCGGCGACGCTGACCTCTGCGAGACTCCCGATCGCTATATTGTGCATGTTGAAGGCAAGCGCAGTCGCAGCGTCGCCTTGGGCGAGTGCCTCGATGGCCTGGGTATAGGTGGCAAAGCTCGAGCCAAGTCCTCCGTGCGTCTTCGGGACCATGATGCTCAGTAGCCCAGCATCTTTGAGGTCTTGGAAATTTGCCTCGGGGAAGATACCGAGACGGTCGTGCTGCTCTGCACGCAGTAGGAAGCGAGGTACGAGCGCGCGGCAACGCTGGACGATGTCGGTGTCGGTGTCGGTGTCGGTGTCGGTGTCGGTGTCGGCGTCGGTTGCCGTGTCGGCGTCGGTTGCCGTGTCGGTCACAGCGAGCCTACTCGAAGGTTCGCCCGGGATCGGGGCTCGCGTCGTTGTACTCATTGGGTGGCTCTCAGAGAACGGGAAGGCCCGCCAGTTTGGCGATGGTGTTGCGCAGCGTTTCGTCGGTCCCCGCCCAAATCGTGCTCGACAGGGCGTCGCGTAGATCCTGCTGGGCGAAGTGCTCGAGCAGGTAGCTTCGTACGCCGAACACCTGCATCGCGTCCATCTCAGTTTCGATGAACTTCTCGCTGACGAAGAGTTTTGTAATGGCGGCGTCCTGGGCAAAGCGTCGGATCGAGCGGCCGTTGCCCAATTTTCCAGCCATATCGTAGAGCACTGTCCTACAGATCCGTTGTCGCACAATCATGTTGGCCACTCGGGAGGATACGCCCTGGAAGGCGCCGATCGGGCGTCCAAACTGTTTGCGCTCTCGAGCACGAGCGATGCATTGCTTCACTGCCCGGTTCATCGGGCCCAATGCCGTGGTCAGTAGCAGTGCGCGCTCATATCCGGTGCTCTCGGCGAGCACGGTCATGCCCGCGCCGGTTCCGCCGACGCAGTGGTTCTTGGGGATCTCGACGCGGTCGAATTTGAGCTCGCCCATGTGTACCGTTCGCATGCCGAGTTTTTCGAACGTCTCGCCGTGCGAGGCCCCTTTTTGGTCCATTTCGATCATGAACACGCTGAGTGCGAACGGACTGCGGTCCTTGGCGGTGCGGGCGAAGACCATCGCCAGATTGCAGTCCGGTGCGTTGGTGATGTAGCACTTGGACCCGGTGAGGAGATAGCCCGCGTCGGTCTCTTCAGCGAGTGTTTCCATGGAGTAGGCGTCACTGCCCGAGCTCCTCTCCGTGAAACCATGGGCACTGGTCCACTTGCCACTGATGAGCCCAGGAAGATACTTGCGTTTGATCACGTCTCCACCGCACAGTTTGAGGGCCATCTGAATCCCTAGAACTTGCGATGCCAAGGCGTAGATAAAACCCCCGTCTCCACACCCGTCGCCCACTCCCTCGAACGCAGCGACGAAGTGGCTGAGCGGCCGCGCTTGCCCCCCGTACGCCTCGGGCATGCAAATGCCCAGCAAACCGAGATCTGCGGCCTTCTGCCAGCGCTCGCTCGAAAACTCCCCGCTGCGATCGCGGGCAGGGGCGTCACCGGCCAGTTGGTCGCGAGCGAGTGTTTCGTATTCTTTTCGGATACTCTCGAGTTCTCGGTTTTCCCAGGGTTGCATGGCCGTTATCTCTCGTGCGCGGCTTCGTTGGCGGACAGACGTTGGTAGTCGGTCTTGTGGGTAGAAGTTTGGGGTAGGGCAGCGTAGAACCGAAAGACGTCGGGGATCATGTAGGGCGGCAATCGGGTTGCGCAGAACTTGCGCAACTTTAGACCCGATAGCTTGCGCCCGTCGACGTGTTCGAGGTGCGCCGCCACCGATATGCCCTCGTCGCGGCGCGAGGTGGCCGTTACGGCCGCGGCTCTGATTTCTGGATGGCTCTGGAGGCAGGCTTCGATTTCACCGAGTTCGACCCGGTAACCGCGTCGTTTCACCATGCGATCCCGTCGGCCTCGGAATTCCAATCGGCCAGAGCTTCCCGCCACGACCAGGTCGCCTGTGCGATAGAAGCGACGGCCGTCGGGGCCCTGGGCGAACGCCCGTTGGTTGCGGGTCTCGAGTTGAAAGTACCCTTGCATGACGTTCGGTCCCGTGATCCAAAGTTCACCTTCGGTCCCGGGGGGCACCACGACTCCCTCGGCGTCGACGACCCGGGCCTCCAGATTTTCGCATACCTTGCCGATTGGCAGGGCCATGACGCTGTCTGGGAGGGGATCGGGGACTTGGTAGTAGGTGCAAACATTGGTCTCCGTTGGACCGTAGAAGTTGAAAAAGCACCGTCCCTCAAGTTGGTGCTGAAGTCGACGGAAGGCTTCGATGGGAAAAACTTCGCCAGCGAAGATGATCCGCTTCAAGGCGGGGAGCGGACGTCTCTCGAATTCTCCGGCCTCCACGAGCATCCGCAAGATTGTGGGGGCGGAGTACCAAATGCTGATGGCCTCGCGCTCGAGCAGGTCACCCAGCGCGTGGGCGTGCCTCCCGACGCTTTCGGAGACAAGCACCAAACGTGCACTCGCGCGGGCGCACACGTACAGGTCGAAAATCGAGAGATCGAAGTGAAATGGAGCGTGGGCCGAGAAATGGTCGCGTTCGCAGGGCCCGATGGCCAAGCTAGCCCATTCCACGAAGCTTGAGGCGTTTGCGTGACTCAACATCGCGCCTTTCGGGCGGCCGGTCGAGCCGGAGGTGTACAAGATGTATGCTAGGTCCTCGTCGTCGGTGGAAACGGGCGTCGCGGTGAGATTTCCGGCCTGTTCGGCCCTTCGGCGCAGGCCCGCACCGCCACCCACCCGATCGAGCACAAGTATCGCGGGAGGGCGATCGAGTGGGGCGCGGGCTTGCGAGAGGGCCTGCGAGAGACTCTCGAGGAGGCTGGCCTCGACGAAGAGTGCGTCCACTTTGGAGTCGTGCAGAATCACAGCCGCGCGGATCATCGGCCCATCGGCATCAATGGGTACGTAAGCCGCTCCGGTCTTGAGGGTGCCGTACTGCGCGGCCACGGCATCGGTGGACTTGTGCAACACGATGCCGACTCGAGAACCGCGGCCAACTCCATGCGACTGCAACAAGGCGCAGGCTTGGTCGCTTAGCGACTCGAGCTGCGCGTAGGTCTGCGACCCGTGGCCAGGATCTACGATCGCTACGCGCTTTGGGTGGACCCTGGCAGACTCAGCCAAATAGGCGTGTAGTAGCATGCAGGCGCCGTCTTCAGCCGAGTTTGGAGGCGACGAGTTGGGTCATGGCGTCGATCGAGCCCAAGTTGTCGACGTTGGCCTCGTGGGTTTCGATCTCCAGGTCCCACTCATCCTCGATGAAGGCGACCACCTTGAGCGTGGAGATGGAGTCGAGCACACCGGTGCGTACGAGCTCCGTATCGCCAGAGAGTTCGGAGGCGTCGTCTTCGTCGAGTAGCTCGGCGAGAATATAAGTTTTGATCGTTTGGTGTATTTTGTCTTTGCTGGGCATGGCTATCGGCCTTGGGCTTCGTCTGCATCTGGCGCTACGGGCCGAACGTCGGCGAGTGCCGCTGCGAGGTGCTCGGAGAGACGCACAGCGTTGGCACCCGAGAGGATACCAAGGTGATCTCCTGGTACGTCGAAGCATCGAACGTTTCCTGCCAGCAGCTTACGCCAGCCGGAGTGCGAATCCCGCTCATAGCCTGTCGGCGGGGGGTGATCGGTCGCACGAATGAGGAGCGTGCGACCTTCGTACGGGCGGATGCGGGCCTCGTAGTCGCGGATCGCCCGGATATAGAGTTGCGCGACGAAGGCCGCGGCGTCCCGTTGCTCGTCGGCTTCGGAGCGGGGTAGGCCAACGGTTTCGCGGCGGCGCGAAAGTTTCCGAAACCGGCGCAGCAGCCTCGCGACGAAGGAGTTGCCGAGGAGGCGCAGGCGGACGCTCGGTCGGTTCAGGAGGTGGCGGAGTCCCTTGTTGCGAATCTGCTGGAGATGGGCGACGAACCAGCGTGGCAGTACCCGCCGTTGGCTACTGGGCAAGATGGTGTCGAGCAGTGCCACCATGGCGACCTCCTGGCCTGCGGCGAGCAGTTGTTGGGCGATTTCGTACGCCAACACGCCACCGAAGGAGACGCCGGCGACACTGTAGGGACCTTGTGGTTGCTTCCGACGGATGGCCTTGACGTAGGCGGTCGCGAGTTCTTCCACCCTGGGGAGGTCGTTGTAGGCCCCGTCCGGAGAGGCCGCGGCATCGAGCCACGCGCGCTCTTCCGGCACGTATATGCCGTAGACGGGATTGTTCGGCAGCGCGCGGGCCACTTCTGCGTACAGCTGGATCCCGCAGATACAGAAGAGGGCGGCGCCCTTTCGCGCGCCGTTGAGTGCAATCAGTGCGCTGGCCTCCGTCGGTGCGCCCTGCTCGAAAACCGACGCGAGGGTACGGACCGTTGGGTATTGGAATAGTGAAGCGAGAGCCGGGGCTCGATCGTATACCTGACCGAGGTGTCGGTGCAACCGGACCAGCGACAGGGAGTCGCCGCCCAGATCGAAGAAATTGTCATCTCGACCGACTTGCGGCAGGTCGAGGACCCGGCAGTACAAGGCCGCGAAGGTCTGTTCCAAGTCGTTTTGTGGCGCCCCCCCTGTGCCCGCGCGCCCCTGTGATTCGAGATCGAGATCGATATCGGGTAAGGCCTTGCGGTCGATCTTGTTGTTCGGTGTTCGGGGCAATGCCGGAAGCTGCATCATTGTGCTCGGGACCATGTAGTGGGGGAGCTGTTCCCGGACCGCGAGTCGAGCGGCGTCTTGATCTAAGGTGTGGGTCGAGTTGTGGGCGACCAAGTACGCGACGAGGCGGCTCTCACCGCGAGCGTTCGGTTGCGCGCGGACAACGGCTTCGGCGATCTGTGGTTGGGCGGCGAGGGCGGCCTCTACTTCTCCTAACTCGATCCGGAAACCGCGAATCTTGACCTGTTGGTCCAACCGGCCGAGGCAGAGCGTTTGGCCATCAGGCAGCATTCGTGCCATATCGCCAGTGCGATAGATGGTGCCCGGTCGGAAAGGGTCGGCAACGAAACGGTCCGCGGTCTGTTCGGGGCGATTGTGATATCCGGCGGTGACCCCCAAACCGCCGATGACCAACTCGCCGGCGACACCGCAGGGCTGTAGATTCATGGTCTCATCGACCACGTATAATTCGGTATTGTCGATTGGACGTCCAATGGTGATATAGGGCTGACCAGGTTCGATGCGCTGGATACTCGACCAAACCGTGGTCTCGGTGGGTCCATACATGTTCCACACCTGATCGCAGCGATCGAGTAGTGGCTGGGCGAGAGTCGGCGGGAATGCCTCGCCGCCACACAGTACGCGCAGACCCGGGGTACCCGGCCATCCCCCTTCGATCAGCATGCGGAAGGTCGCAGGTGTCGCCTGTAGTACCTGCAGATCGCCCTTGCTGAGCAGCGCCGCGAGGGCGGCCGGGTCCGCGGTGCTCGATCCGCTCGCCACTTCCACAAACCCACCCACGCACAGTGGCAATAGTAATTCGAGCCCTGCGATGTCGAAGGAGATCGTGGTGACCGCCAGTAGGCCTTCGCCCTGCTTCATTCCCGGAGTCGAGGCCATCGAGCGGATGAAATTGGCGAGTTCGAGATGGCGGACACAGACCCCTTTGGGGCGTCCGGTGGAGCCGCTCGTGAAGATGATATAAGCGAGGTGACTCGCGTTCGAGCCGGCCGCATGGGTGTCGAATGGCCGGGCCTCAAGGTCCTCGCAGGCTTCGAGGTCGATGGAGTCGATGCACAAGCGTTGGCATCCCTGTGGGAGCGAGAGCGACGAACCCAAGGCGGTATGGGTCAGGAGCACCGCGGGGTCGGCATCGTCCAGCACCAACTCGTTTCTAGAGACGGGGTGTCCCGGATCGAGCGGTACATAGGCGCCGCCAGCTTGGAGTATGCCCAGTAGTGCCGTGGGGAGGTCGACGGAACGCTCAAGTGCCACGGCAACGGTGACAAAGGGACCTACGCCCATATCGTTTAGCACGCGAGCGAGGCGGAAGACTCGTTTCGCAAGCTGTCCGTATGTGAGGGCCTCTGTGCCGAAGCGGACGGCGGTGGCGTCTGGCCGGAGACGCACTTGCCCACCGAACATGCTCACGACGTGTTTGGGTACGTCCGGATTGCGCGGCGGGTTGAAGGTGTTACGCAGCTCTTCGTGCTCCGCGCGACTGAGGAGATCGATCTGGCCGATTTTCTGGCTCGGGTCGAGGAGGAGGGCATCGAGGAGACGGATATAGTGGTCGGGGATGCGTTCTCGTAGCGGCGCGGGGAAGCGGGCAGCGTGAAAATCGAAGGTAAGATGCAACTGGCCAGTTTGGTCGAAATCGTGGACCTGAAGCACGAGTGTGTCTCCACCCGCTGTCGTCGATCCCGTTGTCTCGGCGGAGGTCGTCGAACTGTTGAGACCCGTTCTAAATTCGGTGTGGGTGGGCAGTCCGGCGAACTGCGAAAATGTTGCGGTGTGGAAGTTATATAGAACGTCGTAGACCGGTTTGTTCAGCGGGTTGGGTACAGCATGTCGTGCGCGGCGGAGGACCGTGATTGTCTCATCGAGCAGTTTCTTGTGAAGTGTAGCGAAACTCTCGTCAAGACCTACTTCGACCGAGAACGGGGCGACCTCGATCATGCAGCCGACTACATTCTTGGTCTTGCGACTGTCGCGATTGTGCAGAGCCGCACCTACAGCCAACGGTACATCGCCCCGGACGCGCCGTAGGTGAGCGAATAGAACGGTCTTGAAGAGTACGGTCGCGGAGAGACTGGCGGACAGGGAGCGAAATGCCCTCGTTTCGCACATATTGCGGATAGCGACGGAGCGGGCCAGGCCCAGGTCTCGCTCGACACGACAATGCAGGGGACCTTCGGGGGCGGGCACGGGGCCGTATCCACCTTGGACTTCGACCATGCGTGTGCGTCTTGGGGCCCAAAACTTTGCGTCGCGTGCGGCAGCCTTGCTTTGGCGGTAGGTCGCCTCTTGGTCAATGTACAGGGAGTACGCCGCAATCGGCGTGGGTGCCTCGCCGGCGTAGCGCCTCGAAACATGGTCGAAGAGGATCGAGACGGACCGCCCGTCGGTGATGAGGTGATGTTGTACGAATACCCAGGTATGGCGGAGAGGGGCGAGACGAAGCAGCAGCGAGGCATAGTTGCAGCGCGTGGGATCGAAGGTCTGGGCCGCGCAATGGTCTCGTAGTGCGTCTGCATCTTGCTGTGGAAACGCGGCGGAACTCAGATCTGTGAACGCGTGGGCGATGGGCATCGATGCAGGAGCGCACACCCGTTGTTGAGGCTCGATCCCATCGTCTAGCATCACCGTACGCAGGGCTTCGCAGTCCGCAACGACCGAAGCGAACGCCTGGTGGAATCGATCTGGATCGAGTTCGCCTTCCATCGTGAACACCATCACCATGTTGTCGGCCGGGAGCGCGCTGGCGCGTTGGTGCCCGAGCCAAATCAGAAGTTGACGTGCTGTGAGGGGCCTGGCGGGGATGGACATCGGGTTCCGCGACAGTGGGCCCCCCACGCGCTTTGGCCGGGTGCAGGGTCGACTTACGCCTCAGCTCATACTGACAGCGTTCGGGGCCTGTGGCCCGCCCGTTCCCGCCGCGTCGGTCTGCGCGATGGGCGAAACGCAGCGCGACGCGCGTGCTTGCCATGCGGGGGGCTCGGGCGATGTGCTTCAGATCGCGCGGAACATCGCCCGAGCCCCGCTACGGCGACCCCGGAAGCAACTCGACGTACAGATCTTCGAAGGCTGCCGCGGCGTGTCGCCACCGGAAACCGGCCATGGCACGCGCCTTGCCGTCACGTGCCAACCTCCGGCGAAGGGAGAGATCACCCATGAGGTGCCGAACAGCGTTGGCGAGTGCTTGCGCGTCTTGGGGTTCCACCAGCCAGCCGCTTCGATCGTGCTCCACGAGTTCGGGGATCGAGCCTACCCGCGTCGCCAACACCACCGTTTCGCTGGCCATGGCTTCGGCGACCGCATTCCCAAAGCTCTCGTGTAGCGAGGGCACCACCGCTATGGTGGCGGCACGTAACGCGTTCGCCAAGTTCGCGCCCTGGGTCCATCCTCGAAACGTCACTTTGTCCGATAGGCGGAGTCGCGTGACGAGCTTCCGATAGCGCGCGTCGTCGCCTTGCCCAAAAACGAGAAGCTGTGGGGCGGTGGATCCGAGTCGTGCCCATGCGTCCAGGAGCGTCTCGAGCCCCTTGCTGGGCTCCAGCCGCCCGGCAAAAACGACTGTGCTTGGATCGGCTTGTGCCACCTTGCCGTCGGAGAAAAAGATGTCGTCTATACCGTTGTGTATCACCCGTAGGCGCTGTGAGGAGACGCCGTAGTACGCGGTGATCAGGCGGGCCGAGTCCTCGCTGGCCGGTGCACAGAGGTCCGCTTGGAGGGCCGTCCACCGCTGAAGCCCGTACTTCGGGGTCCGGACCCATGCCAGCGCTCGTCCGGTCCGCGTGTCGGACCGGCGTGCATCGGGATACAGAGGATGACGCAGTGTCGCTACCTTCGCCAATCCAGACCTGTGCCGCAGATTCCCGAAGAAGGCGCCCTCGTCCCCCTGAGAGTGAACGACCGCCATTTTGGTGGGTTCCTCATCGAGCCAACGTTGTACGGCCGGGCGCATCCAGAAACATGTCAGCGGGCGAAGCCGAACCTTCTGCCGCGTACGGAGAGCCATGAGGGGTACCCATCTGAGCGCATAGGGCAGATCCACCGGTGGCGTGATTTCGTCTCTGACCGATTTGGTATAAAATACGCTGACGTCGTGGCCGCGCTCGGACAGCGCGCTGGCGAGTTGATGCGTCGATTTTTGCGCGCCGCCCGAGTACGGAGACCAGGGCGAAAAGTCGACGCTGAGAGCGATGCGCACGCGACTACTTGATCTCGCTACATAGAAAGGGCGCGGTGGTGCTGCAATTGCTCTCACGCCACAGTGCACTGTTGCTGCCTTTAAAGAACACGCAGTCAAACCATGCCAGCATGTTTGCGGGCTCGCCGCTGTCCCAGGCGAAGAAGCTGGGCGCGGACCCGTCAATCCAGCGGTAGTCCGCTTCCTCTTGGCGATCGCTGAGACCGAAGGCCCATCGACCCGAGTCGATCTCTCGAGCGATGGCCCAAACCGCGTCGTTTTGTTCGCGGTTGTCGAACCGCGCTAGCTCCAGTCCTTGATCGTCGCAGAACCTTCTCGCCTTGGACCACCCGAATTTATGGGTGCAAAAGTGGAACTCTCGGCCCATTACCAACTCGATGCGGCAGGGGCACTCGGGAATGTCGTCGGCGAAGCCTGAGCAGTCGTTGTCGATACCGTCGCAGACCTCCTCGGCGTCTGGCTGCACGCTAGCGTCCGTGTCGTCGCAGTCGCTGAAGCAGGAGCCAAAACCGTCGCCGTCCGTATCCGGTTCCGCGCCATCGACGAGGCAGTCGAGCGTCTCACGGAAACTGTCCGGTCGGTTGCGGATCCATGTCGTCGTCCGGGCTTGCGATGAGACCATCGCGTCGTTGTCGTGGCGTTTGCGCGTGTCGTTGTGGGAAGCGTAGTCGATCAAGTCCAAAACCCGATCGATCTCGTCGTGCAGACCCATGGTGCTCACGGTGTCGGCGAGCATGATGCCGCGGCCGATATAGTCGACGAGACAATCGGGGCGGTTGCGGCACTTACGAGCGAGATATCCTTTGCTCCGGAAGGGGTTGGTCTTTCGAATGAGGGTCTGGTCGAGGCTCCACGGCGACCAGGTCCACCTGTTGAGCGTGGGCTCGTGGTAGATGAAATAATTGTGGGAGGTCCAGTAGCCGTCGAAATGTCCCACAAACGTCTCAGCGGCCACGAAGTCGAGTACCCTCGGGGTGTCGAGTGGCGTGTCGTTGGCGTAGAAAAGATCGTACGCGTCGTCGGTGGCGAGATCTGCGAGCTCCTGTAGGTGGACGCGCATGGTGTCCTCACCCTCGTCGTGTTCATAGTTCCAGATGTCGCGATCGAGATCGTCACCATGTTCTCCTTCGTAGAGGTCGCCGCTAGCATCTTTGAAGTTATGGTGGAGAAAAACGTCGTCCATGCTTTCAAGGTCGAGGTACAGACCGTAGGGTTCGTCGTTGACGAAGAGTTCCGCGTAGCCGGCGCGAGCGGCGGGCACTCCCAACTCACGGAAGACTTTGTACGCGACATATTCGCGTAGCATGGATGGATCCGAGAACATATTGTTGAGCGTGAGGGCCTCAAGACCCAGAAAACGTCGCCCCTTGATGAATTTGTTGAACTTGATCTTGAAAGACGGTTTGGCGTCCAACCGTGTCAGGGAGAGATTGCCCTTGAGGCGTACGCCAACGTATTCCCACACGAGGTCACGGTAACGAAACGTGGCGGGGCGGTAGGTCTTGAGTACAGCGTCGTCGTCGCTATTGAACGCCTCGACGGTCTCGTCGTCGAGATAGATGTGAAACTGCGGCAGGGCGCCGAGGCTAAAAAGCTTCGCGCTGCCCGTTGCTGTCCCGAACTCGGCCGGGCCGTTGCCGATGGGAACTTCGCCTCCGCATCCGGCCAGCGGAGCGAGGAAAATCGCAGCCACGGCGAGAGCGAAGGCTAGGGTGCGCGGGTAGACCATCATGACAAGATGGAGCTTAGCCGACGGACCCGACGTATGCCCGACCGATGGTGCTGGCCTGGCCTCGCTCGGCGGAAACCGGCTTGAACGACACTTGGATGCGCTACTTCGGGGGTGTCCAGCCGAGCTGTTTCGCCGCGCGCTTCGGCACGTGGTCGAGTGTGGCGTACTCGCGGCGCTGGAGCGTACGTACGTACGCGACGATGGCCCAGCGGTCTTCGACGGGAATCTGGTCGGCGTACCCAGGCATGTTGCGCACGCCGTTGGTCACGACGTCGTAGAAGTGCCCCAATGGTTCGGACAGGAGGCGCGCGTCGGTGAATGCCGGCGGGCGGGGCATCCCGGCGCCACGCTGCACGATGATGCCCTCACCGGTCCCTGCGCTGTCGTGGCAGGGTGTGCAGTAGATTCCGTAGCGCTCTTGGCCGCGCTTGAGGAAGGTCCGACTGAGCTTGATCTGCGAGGGCAACGCGTCCGCAAGTTTCCCGTCGAGTCCGCGACCCCGGTGCAGATGCCCATCGTCTCGCAGCTGCCCCACAGCGACGGTGCCATCCACGGGCAGACGCATTCCACGGCCGTCCGCGAAGAAAGGGTTCGCTTCCTGGGCGTCGAAGCGCTGTTGGTGGTCCATGTTCCGGATCAAGTGGACCGGCGGCTCGGCGGAGCGATCTCCCTGGCATGCGGCGGTGATCGCCACGAGCGCGCCCAGTACGAACCGAAGAGTCGATGGTTGCGGCATCATCTTCTTGCTCATTTCGTGTGGCGGCCTGGCTAGCGGTGGCACCCTGAGCAGTGCAGCGGTGGCACCAGCTCGTCGAGCTTGCGCTTGCGCTTGGGATCGCTGTCGGGATCGTAGTGCTCGTTGTACGCCAAGTTTGTTACCTGGTCGCGTGGTCGCAATTGAGGTCCCGGATCGCGATGGCAATCGAGACACCATGACATCGACAAGGGCTCTTTTTGTTCCACCACATCCATTTGGTCGATACGTCCGTGGCACTTGTTGCAGCCGACGCCGGCCGCGACGTGGGGGGCGTGGTCAAACGCGGCGAGATCCGGCAGCAGGTGCACGCGATTCCATCGGATCGGCTCCCCAGTTTCAAAGCTCTCGCGCACGGGCGCGAGTCGTTCGCTCTCGGGCTTGATGAGCTTGTGGCAGTTCATGCAGGTCTTCGTGGGCGGGATCGCGGCAACGGCCGCACGCTCCACGGTGTTGTGGCAGTAGCGACAGTCCATGCCCATCTCGCCCGCGTGGAGTCGGTGTGAAAACTCGACGGGCTGTTCGGGGCGGTATCCGGCGTCCGTGTACCGAGGCGATGCCCAATACCAAACTGCGCAGATGATCGCTACGACGCTTAGGGGGAAGCCGAAGGCCAGCGCCAGCGGGATCTGATTGGTCCACCGGGGGAAGAATGCTGCCACGTTAGGTCTTCTTTCGCGGTCGTCTCGGTTGCTTCGATTGTCTCGGTCTGCAGCGACCCTTCACGGTGATCTCGGCCTTCGCAGTGCGCGAATCGGGTTGCCACGGGGAGCGACATTAGGGAGCACGGGACGCATGGCACCGGGCTCGCTTTCGCTGGGCGGGTGAGCCGATCGAGGCCGAGATAGGGCCGAGATAGGGTCGAGATAGGGTCGAGATAGGGTCGAGATAGGGTCGAGATAGGTTCGAGATAGGTTCGAGATAGGTTCGAGATAACGCCGGTTACGGCTCCTCAGGGGGGCGGCCGGCGCGGACCTTACCAATGCATCCTGGGGTTCGCAACCTGCCCGGCGCGCCGCGGGTGAGCCGCGGCCGTGTCTGTGAGGGGTCGGTCGAAAGGTGATGGACACGCTGTGTGGAGCGCGGAGGAACACCGTTGTTCGCCCAGCGGACCGTCGGTCGGTAGGTCCGATAAGGCGGGGCGTCGCGTTGGGGAAGCAGGGGGCGAGCATTTCCCTGGCGATCGCGGGTAGACGGAGCGGGTGGCGCCGACGCCGAGTCTCGCTGAATCAGTGAAGACCGCGCATGGCGGGGCGGGCGGGGTGCAAGTTTTTCGTGGTGCCCGGTCGCTGGTCGGGGATCTCCACCACGCGTCGGGCACACGGCGGCGAAACCAGGCGCTGCATCGCTGCCCGCGGTGCCCGAGCCGGCACGGTTGTACTGTTCCCCACTGGGTCTTTCGTCCGCCTCGATGTCTGCAGAAGATCCGCGTGAGCTCTCTCGCCGCTTCATCGCGTTGGCCTGGCCCAACGTTGCGGCGAGCCTGCTCGTGCCCGTGTTGGGTCTGGTCGACACCGCGATGCTCGGCCATCTCCCCGAGATCCGGCATCTTGCCGGGGTCGGCCTCGCCAGCGTGCTTTTCGACTACGTGTACTGGACGTTCGGCTTTCTGCGCATGAGTACGACGGGGCTCACCGCCCAAGCGATGGGTCGCGGAAGCGGGCTCGACGTGCGCTTGGTGGGGGCCCGCGGCATGGGGGTGGCGTTGGTCACGGGCGTGATCCTGGTACTCCTTCACAGGCCGTTGGCGGATCTATGCTTTGGTTTACTTGAGGGCACACAGCCGCTGAAGGCCTCGGGCCGGGCGTACTTTGACGCGCGTATTTTCGGCGCTCCCGCAGCCCTCGCCAATTTTGTCCTCGTGGGATGGTTGTTGGGTATCCAGTCGAGCCGGCGCGTGCTGTTGATGTCGCTGGTCGGAAACGGGGCGAATATCGTCCTCGACTACGTCTTCATCTACAGACTGGGCTGGGCCAGTGCTGGAGCTGGCTACGCGACGATGGTCAGCCAGTACCTCATGTTGGCAGCGGGACTCGCCTTGGCATGGCCGCGGTGGAGGGGCCAGGCGCGCTTGCGCTGGCGCGATGTCGTGGCCGCCGTTCCACTGCGTGAATTCACCCGACTCAGCGGGGACATTACCGTGCGTACGCTCGCCCTCATCAGTGCGTTCGCCATCTTCACGAATTTCTCGGCGGCCTTGTCCGTGATGACGCTGGCCACCAACGTCATCTTGCTCAAAATCTTGTCGCTGGCGAGTTACTTCATCGATGGATTCGCCTTCGCCACCGAGAGTCTCGCGGGGCTGTGGTTCGGGTCGAACCAGCGCACTCGGCTTCGGCCTCTGCTCGTACTGGCACTCCGCTTCGGGGTTGTGACAGCTCTACTCTTCGCGGGCGCGTTCGCGGCGTTTCCAGGTCCCCTGTTCGGCGCGCTGACGAACCATCCCGAGGTGGGGCTGTCGCTCGCCGCACAGCGATGGTGGTTGTTGCCCCTGTTGGGCGTGGGCAGCGTCGCGTATGTGCTTGACGGCTACTTCCTCGGGCTGGCCGCCGGGCGCATCATGAGCCGGAGCATGCTGGTGTCATTTGGCTTCGGGTTCTTACCTCTGGCGCTTTGGGGGCGCTACGTGGTGGAGGACGCGCGCTTGTTGTGGGTGGCGTTGTGCATGTTCATGGTTGTGCGCGTGGTGACGCTCGCGGTGCGCGTGCCGGCGACGCTGCGCGATGAATGAGCGTACGCAGGCGAACGTGAAACGAGTCGCTCCACCTTGCGTTCGGGGGGGACCGGAAGCTATGAGCGTCCTGTGAACTTGATCTTGTTGGAGCCCGGAGACTTTGTTGCGCCCGATCGCGTGGTGCTACGCGATCGAAGGTGCCAACACGTGCGCAAGATCCATCGAGCTGTGCCGGGGGATGAGCTTCGTGTGGGGAAGTTGGGCGGGGCCATGGGTACGGGTCGTGTGCAGCGATTGGAGCGGGGCCATCTTGAGATGACCCTCTTGCTCGACAGGGATCCGCCTCCGCCCGTTGATCTCACCTTGGCCGTTGCGCTTCCGCGCCCGCATAGTCTGCAGAAACTGCTGCAGTACGCCACGGCGATGGGCGTTAAACGTTTCGCGTTGTTCCATAGTGCGAGGGTCGAGAAGAGCTATTGGGACAGCTCTGCGCTCGCACCCGACGCGCTCCGTCGCCACCTCATGCTCGGCTTGGAACAAGGTGTGGACACCATCTTGCCCGAGGTGTCCCTGTGCCGCGGATGGGGTCGTTTTATAGACGAGGTTCTGCCCACGCTCGGGACTCCGATCTTTGTCGCTCATCCCGACGGTCGATCCACGTTGGGGCGAGGTGAGCTGTCGCCAGCTGTCTTGGTGATAGGGCCGGAGGGCGGCTTGCTGGCCGACGAGATCCAGCGCTTGCGCAGCGTGAATGGCGTGCGCACGGTGTCACTTGGGCGTAGGGTGCTGCGGGTGGAAGCCGCGGTCGTGGCTCTGTTGGCCCGGCTTTTCTAGACGTCGCGTGGTAGTGAGCGATATCGAGACGCCCACGTAGATCCGCCAAGTAGAGCTTGGTGCGCCTCGTTTCGTGCGGTCCCGTTCGGGCGCAAGCGACGCAATACCGGCGCCGAGGCCCGACGCGTGCATGCCGTCCTCAGATCGCGTATGGTCGCCGCAGCTTCGGTGGTGGGCTCGTGCTCTTCGAAGGGGCTTTGTTCTGGAGAACCGAGACTACGGGCACGAGTGAACGCCGGACAACCAACAAGAAAGCAGATGGGCGCGACGAGATTCGTGTCCACGGAAATCGAGGCAGCATGGCGAAGAAGCTATTTGTAGGTGGCCTGAGTTGGGATACCAACGACGCAGGTCTGCATGACGCGTTCTCACGGTTCGGTGACGTGTCCGAAGCTAAGGTGATCACAGACCGAGATACGGGTCGCTCCCGCGGTTTTGGTTTCGTCAGTTTCAATGACTCCGGAGCCGCCGACACGGCTGAACAGGAGATGAATGGCGCCACTCTCGACGGGCGCACCATCAAGGTGAACGAAGCCCAAGACCGGCGAGACGGAGGCGGAGGCGGAGGCGGCGGAGGCCGAGGCGGAGGCGGAGGCCGCGGTCGCTACTAGCTTGCTGTCGGAGTACGAAGTGACGACCCCTTCCGTCTGGGAGGGGTTTTTTTGTGAGCGCGGCTGGATAGACGTCGAACGCGCCGGCCCGGGCCGGCGCACGGTTCTCGGACGGGTCGCGAGGGTGTCAGATTTTTTGTGTATGAGGCAGACGGGGTCAGGAGGAGGAATGTTTTGTTTGGAGGTGGAGCGAGACTGTGGAGGGATGTGTAGTTTTGGGAGGGGTATTTCTTCTAGTGATGAACT
>JAZGFE010000283.1:0-3541 GCA_036479215.1 Nannocystaceae bacterium
AGCCCACACCCTGTCGCAAACTTTGCCGTAAAGGCGCGGGGCGTTCTTGGCCTGATCGGGTTCCGAGTTTTTCAGACACGCGCGCAATCGCACGACACCGACCCAGCAATGCGCGCACTTCACACCCGTGCGCGCTCTCCGACCCGGCTCATGCTACTTAGGAGCCCCCATCAAACCCACCCCGCTTGAGATCTTGGACGTGACGTCATCGACAAGCCTGTGATCCCAATCCAGGCGGCAACTAACCTGATTGCTACCGGTTGCGTAGGTCCCTCAAATTCCGCATTCCTAGCCCACGCACGTAATCCCGCGGATGCTAGTGATCGCTGACAGGGAGATCGAACCGGGTGCCGGCCCGCCACAGTACCTCTTGCCGCCCGCTAACCGTCCGTGCTCTGCCTGCACCGCGTGGGTCCATTCGTCGCGGCAGCGTGCTGCGCGGTTCTACACGAGTCCAGCGATGCCGCACGACCGCCTCGCCCGTGCTCCCATGTTTCTGTCCTGGCGAGGGCGACACGCCATACGCATGGTCGGCCCGGCCAGCCGCGGGAAGATACCGCGCGGACATGCAACCAACTTGAATCGCTGATCTCTTCCGATATTCTTGGCCAATGCTCTCCAACCCCGTGGACGTACTCCGAACTGAGCGTCGCTCTCTTTGGCCGGCATCGCTCCCGACTTTCGCTATTGGACTCGCCCTCGCCTGCAGCGAGCTCGGGGGCGAAGTGGGCGAAACATGCCAACGTCGGGCTGACTGCCAAAGCGAGTTGAAGTGCGTGCAAAACACCTGCGCGACACAAGAACAGGTTGAAGCATCGAACCAGGCCGCGCAGAAGATCAGGGAAGAAGTCGAAGCGAAACGCGCTGACTTAGAATCCACCGAACCTGGCCCTTTGACTACAGCTCAAGGGAGCGATTCTTCGTCTTCCAATCACAACGTCGATCCAGATATGGCCGCTCGCGCAGCTGGGGCCCAAGGGCAAGTTGATGCCCCACCAGGGTTTCCCGATAGCGCCTGGCCTGGTCTCTACGGCGGAGAGATTGGGGAGGCCTACGGCGTTTCAGGCCTTGGGCTCGTGCAGCCGACACAACCGTCTGCGTCGAAGAACAAGCCAAAGAACACGTCTGCACCAAGAGCTCGATCCACGAAGAAAACAACGGTCCGGCAGGGTAAAGCCAAAGTCCAGGGTGCTCTAGACAAGAGCATCATTCGCCGCATAGTTCGCGCTCACATCAATGAGGTCGTCGACTGTGCCGATGGCCTCGATAGTGAGGGTCGCGTGGCCGTCGCCTTCGTCATCGCCGGAACCGGCAAGGTGGGCAGCTCGGTGGTACAGGAATCCACGCTGAAGGACCGAGTAGTAGCAAACTGTATTGCCCGAGCGGTGAAGCGATGGAAGTTTCCCCTGCCGGAGGACGGTGATAACGTCATCGTGACGTATCCGTTCACTCTACGGCCTTAGCAGGCCGACGCTTCTTGTTACCCGCCTACTCCCGTGCCTTGTCGATCGCCCTGGTCATCGCGTCGGCAAACAGCTGGTCGGCCGCCCGCATTGCAAACGCTGCCGCCGGCCTGAGCCACGGGCGCGGTTTGATGGCCGGCAGTTTCTTGAAGAAGATGTGGGTCGCTCGGATGCGGAATCGCTTTTTTCCGCCCATCGCACGAACGAGAGCAATGCGTCCGTTGCCGAGGTCCATTCATCCACGCATGCGACGGTTTTTGGAGAGGACCCGTGCTGTGGCTGCATTGGCCTGGTGTTTGGATTTGACGCGGACTTTGGCGATGCGGCTCTTGTGGAGCTTGTCGGCCCCTCGAGGGAGTTTGCGGCGTGGGTTGGCCCTGTCCTCTCCCGATGCTCGAGCAGTGGAGAGGCGATGGCCAGGGTCTTTGGGCTGGGATCTTGGTCCGCCTACTTCTTGCCTGCCCATGTAGGCGTCGTAGTGGCCGACGACTGAGTTTTGGAGCCGGATAGAGCGAGAGGGGCTGGCCTTGTAGCGGCGGACGCCTTTGGCGGTCCAGTGGTTGCGGGGATAGTGAAGTTGCTGGTGATGTTGGCTTTCGCCTGGTCGCGGTGTCAGCGATCACTAGCATCCGCGGTTTTCGTCCTGAGCCTCTGTTTTCAAACCAGCTCACACTGCGATCCACGCCCAGCTCCCCGGCTTCGTCGGCCAGGTCCGGTAGTAGTGAGCCATCGACAACGCCAAGTTTGCACAATAGCGGTTTGAGTGTCGGGCTGTTACGCATACCGATGAGCCGATACAGTTTCTCTGAAACTCGATGTGCCCCGAATAGCCCGTGGAGCAGCACCGACGATTGTTGTTTCGGAAGGTGACGATACTTCTGGTCGTCGACCTCGATCACTGGCGCAACGGTCACCGCCGCCTCAAGTCGCTGTTGCTCGCTCTCCCACGTCATTTCCGCCGTCGCAGCACGCACCGCCTTCGAGCAGGCCCAGAAGTCTTCGGGATTCTCGCAACGCAGCGAGACGAGTTCATTCATGGCCCGTACTGCTCGCTGCAGCACCGGACAGGTTCGATCAATCTTTGGGATCCTCACATTCATTGACATCGCAATTACTATACTCTGACACAGATATCATTGCCGCGACGACCCGACGGGCCACACGTGAATACTCCGAGAAGCTCGCCCCCGGGCCAGTCTCAGCCTCGACCAATTGTCCGAACAGCCTCACAGCTTCCTGTAGTTTCGGGTCGCGGCGCTCCTGCTCAGTCAGGCGAGGGGCGTTCTTCTTCACTGGCGGCATCGTGTCCTTGCTCCACCACGAGTCTGATCCCATTCGTCAAAAATATCGAGGTGCCGTTGTCGCATAGTCACCTACCGATCCATTTGATCAGCGGTTTTCGTCCTGAGCCTCTGTTTTCAAACCAGCTCACACTGCGATCCACGCCCGGGGAGCAGCTCGCACCAAGAATGCGGTCGAGAGGACTGCGCCATTCGTCGGATATTCCTATACTCTGATCGTTCTATGGTTCGCGACCAATAATACATTTGAGTCTTCGATTGCCGTCCCTCCACTGCGGCCATGGTACCGGCATAAGCGAGGCTTATGCTTTGCAGACGTACTCCGTGCTGCTCAAAGGGCGAGGCGGATCCGATCCTGAGCGGGGTGGATGTGCCGCAGCGCCCGATTAGCCGCAATCAAGACGCGGGGACGCTCTCGTAATGACTTGTGGTTTTTTTGATTGAGGATCAAGCTTGCGAGGAGAACATTATGGGTAAATCCAAAAAGACCGCCAAGAAGAGAATTGTCGATCCTGCAATTGCCGAGATGGTGCGAAAGCTCAGGCATGAAGTGAGCGAACGTTTGGGGCCCAACGCGACCTATGAAGAGCGGCGTGATGCCGCTCTCCGACCCGGCTCATGCTACTTAGGAGCTCATGCTACTTAGGAGCGGGGACACCATGATCCCCCTGCGTCGTCCGACGAGCGCGCAAATCGCCAACGCGCGCCACAGGAACTTCGAGTTCGAGAAGAACCCGACCGATGACGCCCCGTGGGTGATCGAGACCGACGGCGGGA
>JAZGFE010000284.1:0-60789 GCA_036479215.1 Nannocystaceae bacterium
CATCATCATCATCGTCATCATCATCGTCATCGTCATCGTCATCGTCATCGTCATCGTCATCGTCATCATCGTCATCATCGTCATCATCGTCATCATCGTCATCATCGTCATCATCGTCATCATCGTCTCCACCATCGTCATCATCGTCATCGTCATCGTCATCATCATCATCATCGCCATCATCATCGTCCGGCACATCATCGCCATCATCATCGTCCGGCACATCATCGCCATCATCATCGTCCGACACATCATCGTCATCATCGTCCGGCACATCATCGTCTGGCTCACCGTCACCGTCACCGTCACCCCCACCCCCATCTCCGTCCCCCAGCTGTGGTGGCTGCCCCCCTAACGTTTCATCATCCCCGCATCCATGCGTGCACAAAATGAGGGCCAGAACGCGACGAGATTTCAGGATGCTTGAGATGGGCATGGTGTTTTCGTTACCTGGGTAGGCGGGACGCGTCCGCGTCCCTGCGGACAGCCGCACCGGACGAAGCGGGATACGTAGGTGATGATGACGAAGACGGGCCCACACAGAACTGCGCTGGCGCCCTTCCAGACGCGGGCTGGGGGAGCGAGTTGCCTATCGAGTCTCGGGATGGCCGATCCAGTATGCGGCGGACCCCTTCGGTCGCTTCCCCGGTCGATCGTGCTGCTCACGCTTGCGTACCGGTGTGGTGGGTATAGCAGCTAGTGGGCTGACATCGTCGTCGTCCAAACCGTGGACAATGATCCTCTTGATGTTGAGGCGGAACGACACATCATCTTTCGTTGAAGCGCTCTCGAAAGCGATCCCGCTGATTTTCTCAAGATACGTCGTGTCCACGAACGACGCCTTCCCGATTTCTACTGGGTCCGCGTAAGGGTCGGGTCGGAAGTCCTTCATGCGAATACGAACTGCTCGCTCGCCACCGACACCGGCCACGAGGACCTGCAGACTCAGGATCGACGTATCGTTCTCGTCGGGCAACAGCCGCACTCGAAACGGCCCGCCGGTCTCGTACACAATGTCGATGTGAGACACTCCGGCAAGTGCCCCAGCCTCAAAATACGACGCCACATCGACGAATGCGTACTTCTCCGCAGCCGGGTCGCTCTTGCCGATCTTGAACTCGATTTCCATCGTGTTCTTGTCCACGACGTCGAACTCCGCATCGGATCCCACATCGTCCTTGTTCACCACCCAATCGCCCATGAGCTGGAACAGCTTACTGCAGCGCGGCGAGGCGAGCTCGTCGGCCGGGACCGGGTCGTGGTTCTTGTCCCATGGAGCCTCCATATAGTCGATCAACTCGCCAGTGGAGATGATATAGGCGTCATCTGGATACTCGGTCTGAACCCACTGCACGAACTCCCGCATGGCGTCCTTGCGATCTTGGAATGTATTGTAGTTCAAGACGTCATGAAAGTCCTCGTTCCCAACCTGGAGCATGATCACCTCCTTGTCGTAGCGAGAACTAAACTCGGCCGGGTGAGCCCCGAACGTGAGTGGAGCCCGGTTGCCGTTGTATCGCAGCTTGAAGTTGTACTTCATCACCTCGATCCACTCTGCCTTCGTCATGCGTGCGTAGAGAAAGGTGTTGAAATCGAACGCAGTGATCTCTCGAATCTTTTCCCCGATCCAATCGGTGTCCTCCGACGTAATCTCCTTCTTCATGCGTTCTGCGATCTTCTCCTGCAGCCCGTTATCCGGGATGTAGAGCATGTAAACCGGAGCTTCCCACATGCCACGAGGGTAGTCGTTGAGGTACGCCTTCTCGCCGAAGTCCTGCGACTGCCATACCCCCGGCGAACCATTGTCCAACGTGTACGGCCACACCACCCAGTTCAGTCCTCTTTCCTCGGCGCCATCAGCCACAGCAGCCGCCACATAGTTCCACTGATGCCCCTCCTCCATGTTCACATCGTAGCGATACCCCAGGTCGATCAGCGCATTGAGACCATGTTCGTTCACCTCGAGTCGAGGCGCCCGAAATCCCTCTATCTTGTCGACCCCGTAGGCTGCTTTCAGCACCGCGTCGTTCACCGAAATCACGGGATCCTTCCAGGACGCCAGGTCCATCAGCGTACCCACGTGCTCCGCCCAGCCCCCGAGAGAGCCGGTCTTCCACTCCGCAGGTATCTTCGCCCAAGTACTGTTGATCTCCAGATGATCGAAGGTATGGTTGCCTAGCTCGAATCCCCTAGCCAGCAGGTCCTTCCCCGCCTGCACGGTGAATTGGGTCTCGCTGCCCCAGGGTCCGCCCATCTCCATGTTCGGCAGGTAGGCCCCATTCTCGTAAAAAGACACGTGAACTGCGGATCCATCTGGGTTCTTGAGGGGCCCGAAGAGCTGTTCGACGAAGTTCATCCCGTTGTCGGTGCCAACCGCGAGGTCATTGGCGTGATCGCCCGTGAACATGCAATCGTCCCAGCCGAAGACAAGTATCTGGGGCGCATCCTGGGGGTCGAGGTCTCCGGGGGGCATCGGCGACGCGAGCAGCGTGTTCTCGAAGGTCGGGTCGTCACCATCACCATCATCGTCGTCGTCGTCGTCGTCGTCGTCGTCGTCGTCATCGTCGTCGTCGTCGTCGTCGTCGTCGTCGTCGTCGTCATCGTCGTCATCGTCGTCATCGTCGTCATCGTCGTCCCCATCATCACCGTCATCGTCGTCCCCATCATCACCGTCACCGGCTCCATCATCACCGTCACCGGCTCCATCATCATCACCGGCTCCATCCCCATCACCGGCTCCATCCCCATCCCCGTCTCCCCCCGCGCCACCCAGTCCAGGCGATTGCGCGGAGCTCCCATCCTCGCCACACGCCGTAGCGAAAAGAAGTCCAAATGCGGTATTGAGGCTCGCCAGCACCACCCACCTTGAGTTCTGTATCATCGCCATCGCTTTCCTAAATATGTTCCTGTTCACCGTAGACGAGCGGGGCCGGCGTATCCGGCAGTTTCTGTTCGATTTGACGGTGATTTTTCACGATGTCTGTCGTCCTCGGGGAACCGCGCCCAGAGCCCATGCTTCGCGATTCCGAGCAGCGCGGCCCAACCAGCGGCGCTTACCGCACAGCGCGCCTTCCAGGGGCCACGCGCCGTTTCGAACGGCACATTGAGCAGGAGTCCCGAGCCCGTTCCTTCGACCCGTCCGATTTCTCTCGCCTCCGGTCGCCACATCTCCGCCCTCGTCGGAACGCACCCACCACGCCCCCACCCCACCCATGGCGCGAGCGCGGCGCGGCGAGGTGCTCACCGAGCCGAGTGGCGTGGCGACGCGGCGGTCTCGGAGACACGTCGGTCGATACGAGCATCCAGGCCCCGAGTAGGTCACACTCTCCGAGTGCCCGCGCGTGCCCTATCCGCAACTCTCCTCAGAATGTGGACTGTGTGTGCATGGTTTGCTCTAGTTTCTCCGACGGCAGCCGCCGCTGCCGACTCCTTGCCGATTTGTCGCACCCCGTCGCACATGCTGCGTGTCCCGGGCCTCGCACACCACGAGATTCTACGGATCGATCCGGATGGCTTGGGGCCCACGAGAAACTACGAAATCGCCATCGACGGCTGGACGCGACTCCTGACGCCGCGAGGCATCGCAGACCTGCGTGTGTGGTGGCTCGATCGCTCCAAAGGAAACGAAAGGAGTCCCTTCGGCCCCACCGTCAAGAAGCGAGTCCGCGTCGAATTCCGCCGCAAGACAGCCAGCACGTGGAGCGTGCACATCCACAGCTCGTCCCGCGCGTTCAAGTTTGACGTGGTCGCCGATGACACCGGTCGCTTGCGAGCGTACGCGGACATCGTGGATGCCGACGGCGTGCGGGTCCAAGACTGCGAGGTGAAGCGTGCGGAGTTGGTGGCGCGACGTTTCCTCGGGATCCCCATCGGGCTCAAACGGCTCGACGCCAGCTGCGTCGACGCCTCGGGCGTCACCCATCGGGGCGCCGTTCAAGGCGAGTAGTTCCCAAGTCGGTACAGAGCGCATCGGTTCGATGGGTAGGCGGAGTGTGCGCGGAGCACAAGTCGCCCAAGAATCCGCAATTGCTCCTCAACAAGCCTTCGTCGAAAAACGTGCCGTGTGTCTCGGCGCCACAGGCCGCTTGCCGAGGCGCTCGGGCCAGGCTACACCGTGGTCGAACCACCACATTGCCGGGTCCCTATCATGCAACCACGCGCTCTTTTTCGATCTTTCTCGATAGCTGCCCTCGCAACCGCGAGCTTGCTTCCACTGGCCCACGGCTGCGCCGTCGATGACAAAGAGGAGAAGGTCGAAGACGTACAGCCCGAAGGCAGTAGCAGTAGCAGCGCTGCGCTGGACACCGATGGCGACGGGCTTACCGACGCCGAAGAGGCGGTGTTCGGTTCCGATCCGAACAAGCCCGACACGGATGAAGATGGCCTCAACGATAAAGAAGAGCAAGACCACGGCACCAACCCCAACGAAGCGGACAGCGACGGGGATCGGTACTGGGATCTCTGGGAGCTCAACGAAGGAACCGACCCCCTCGATCCGGCGAGTGTGATCTACGCCTGCGGTTGGCCCTACGCGCCTGAGAAAGACACCCTCAAGACATCGGGTTCGGCCGGGAACGCGACTGCGAACGAGCCCTTCGCCCGCTTCACCGGCACCGACCAGTGTGGTGACGATTTGGACCTCTTCGACTTCTCGGGACAGGGCAAGCCCGTCGTATTCGATATCTCCGGGCTGTGGTGTAGCTGGTGCCATGAGCTCGCGAAAGTCATGGACGGTCAGCCCAGCCAGCTCGACGGCAGCTTGGCGTCCTACGGTATCGACAAAGACCGGCTGGCCGCCGCGATCAAAAACGAAGAAATTTACTGGGTGACGATCATCTCCCAAAATGCGACCACGGGCGTCGCCACCGAAGACGACCTGCAAACATGGTACGCGCAACACCCCAATGACCGTGTCGCGCTCATGCTCGACAAGATCGGCATCGCGGCCGACTACGTGGGCACGACAGCGTGGCCCACAGTCGTCAGCATGCAAGGGGATATGGTCTGCAACGACATGGCCGGCGTCGACTACCTCCAGATCGTCGCCAACGTGCTTGCGTCGTTGGACAACTAGCGCATCGCATCGCATCGCGGCCTCGCCCCCATGCCTCCGTCGAGGCGCGCGCACCCCAAGAGCAGACGAGGCCGGACAGATCCCGGCCTCGCCCGCTTCGGCTCGTGCCTACGCTGGGGCGCGGCGGCGAGGTGCACTACCCGAGGTGTACTTACCCACAGCAGGTGGACAGCAGAAGACGCGTGACCACGTAGGGGTCGATATTCGAGCAGGGTCGACGATCTTCGAGATACCCCTTTCCCTCCTGTCCGACGGTCAAAGGAATCCGGACGGACGCACCGCGATCGCCGATACCGTACCGAAACTCGCGGTGCGAGCAGGTTTCATGCCGCCCCGTCAACCGGTGCTCGATGTCAACGCCGTATCCTTGAAGATGAGCTTCCACGTTGAGAGCAAGTTTGTCACAAGCAGCCTTGATCACATCGAGTCCCCCGTCTTCGCGCATCGCCTTGGTCGAGAAGTTCGTATGGCAGCCCGATCCGTTCCAGTCGCCCTTGATTGGTTTGGGGTGGAGCGAGATAGCGACACCCGAGTCTTCCGCGATTCGACAGAGCAGCCACCGAGCCAGGTGCAGGTGATCCGAGACCTCCAGCGGACCCGCGGGTCCGATCTGGAATTCCCACTGACCGGGCATCACCTCGGCGTTGACACCCGAGAGCTTGAGTCCCGCATGGAGGCATAGGTCCATGTGCCTCTCGACGATCTGACGACCAAAGACCTCGTCGGCACCGACCCCGCAATAGAAAGGCCCCTGGGGCGCGGGATACCCCCCCTCGGGCCAACCGAGAGGGTCTCGCCCCTTGAACATGGTGTACTCCTGCTCGAGCCCATACCACGCTTGTTCAGCGGCATATTTCTCCGCGACCGGACGCAACATGGCGCGCTCGTTGCTACGGTGCGGCGTGCCGTCGGACGAGAATACCTCGCAGAGCACGAGCACATGATCCCCGAGACGAATCGGGTCGGGGCAAGTCAGCACCGGCTGCAAGATGCAATCGGAGGCGTGACCATGAGCTTGGGCGGTGCTCGATCCGTCGAATCCCCACACGGGTGGCGTCTGGCCTTCGGTGAGGATTTTGGTCTTAGAACGCAGCTTGTGCGTCGGGACGGTCCCGTCAATCCAGATATACTCAGCCTTGATAGACATGCGTTTTTCCTCTCGCCCGCGCGCGAGCGAACAGTGGTTTGTCGGTCGACTCTCCTGCCGACCTTTGGGTTGTGGGGGGGGCCTGCTGCACGCGGCGGGCCAAAGTGGTGCGCGTTTTCCGAACATCTCTGTCGACCTTCGAGAGCCTCTCGAAGCGGCACGGCGGCACGAACGGAGCTCGCGCCTCCTGCCTATTTCCTACACTGCGGTAGGATGCCTGCTTCGAGATGCCCCATCCCTCCCCACCCCGCGAGGCCGAAGAACTTTCCCTCCTGTTCGACGTCAGCCGAGCGCTCAAGCAAAGCCTGGATCTGCGCGAAGTCCTGGGTCCGGTCATGGAGCAGATGGCGCGACGCTTGGGCCTCCGCCGCGGCACGCTCAGTCTGGTCGATCCCGAGAACGAGCAGATACGCATCGAGTTCGCGCCGGAGCTCACAGCGGGGCAACGCCGCCTGGGCAAATGGAGCTACGGCGAGGGCATCACCGGAGAGGTGATTCGCTCCGGGGTGGCGGTGATCGTGCCGCACACGCGTGAGGATGCGCGGCTTGTGGACCGCACGGGAGCGCGGACCGCCGGCGATGACGTGGCCCACGTCTGCGTGCCCATCCAAAGCGACAGCCGAACGATCGGAGCGTTGAGCGCCGATCGCGAGCCCCGTGGGGACGGAAACGTCGCGTCGCTGGGGGAGGATGCGCGCCTGCTCTCCATCATCGCGTCGCTCATCGGTGAGGCGGTCCGCCTCCGACAAGCGGCACACGTGGAGGCACGACGCCGCGAGCGCGAAAACGCCCGCCTGCAGGCCGAGCTGCGCACCCGCCTCCGCCCCACACACATCATCGGCAGCAGCAAGACCATGCTCGCCGTATTCGAGCTCGTGGCCCAGGTGAGCGGTACAGCGACGACCGTGCTCGTCCTCGGCGAGAGCGGTACCGGCAAGGAACTGCTGGCGAGTGCACTGCACCGAAACAGCCCCCGCAACGGTAAGGCGTTCGTCAAGGTCAACTGCGCTTCGCTCCCCGAGAGCATCATCGAGAGCGAGCTGTTCGGGCACGAGCGCGGCGCATTCACCGGCGCGGTCAACCAGAGGAAAGGGCGCTTCGAACTCGCGCACGACGGCACCTTGTTTCTCGATGAAATCGGCGAAATGTCTGCCCACATGCAGGCCAAGCTGCTGCGTGTCCTACAGGAGCGAGAACTCGAACGCGTGGGGGGTACGAAGACGATCCGTGTGGACGTACGCGTCGTGGCTGCCACGAATCAAGACCTGGAGGCACGTATCGCGGGCGGCAGCTTTCGCGCGGATCTCTTCTACCGGCTCAACGTGTTCCCGATCCGTATGCCCGCGCTACGTGAGCGCCGATCCGACATCTTGCTGTTGGCGGACCACTTTGTCACGCGCTTCAACGGGGAGCACGGGCGCGCGGTGAAACGAATCTCCACGCCCGCCATCGACACGCTGATGGCGTACCACTGGCCCGGGAACGTGCGAGAACTGGAGAACTGTATCGAGCGCGCGGTCCTGCTCAGTCAGGACCGGGTGATCCACGCCCACTCTCTACCCCCGAGCTTGCAGACCGCCCAGGCCAGTGGAACGAGCCTACAAGGCTCGCTCCAGCGTACACTCGAGGCGGTCGAGCGCGAGCTGGTCTTGGAAGCGCTCAAGGAGACCCGCGGAAACATGGCGGACGCTGCGCGGCGCCTCGGGATCACCGAACGCATCATGGGCCTGCGCATTCGTAAATACCGGATGGATGCGAAGCGATTCCGGCGGTCGGGTCCGTCGCCCGAGGGATCCTTCGAAAATGTAGAAAATAGCGGCGACTCCACCAAATTGTAGGATTTTCTCGCCGCTGCGTCCAGCGCTCCGCGCCCTTGGCGGAACCCGGCCCTCCCGCCTACGGACGCGGCGCCATCGCCGGTACCTCTGCGAAAAAACTGTGCTTCTCAGCCGCTAGAACCAGACGGATCACGGTGTCTTCCGTCATCCGCTCGTCCAAGTTCAGCATCCAGCGCTTCGCCGTGCCCCGTCGCACCATGGCGACCGGCCGCGCGTCCCCAACCGAGATCAGCGCGCCACGAAGCGCCACGCTCGTGGCGAGGTAGACGACTTGCTCACCCTGCTCGTCCTCAATGCCGACATTCGCCGCGATCTCGCGGTGCAGCAGCTCGCAAACGCCTGAGAGCAGCTGGCAGCCCCGCTGGAGCGCCATCTGCTTCGCCGCGCTTGGCTGGGCCGCAACTTTGCTCTCGGCGTAACTTCCCGCAAGGATATAGCCCCCGATTGCCAGCAACGGAGCCAGCACGACGGCCAGCTTGATATGACCATTGGCTTGATAGAAGCGTGTGAGTAGTTTCATGAACGTGGAGCCTCTCTGTTCCGTGTGCCGGTGGACAGAAAACACGGCTCGTGAAACGAGAGCAGTTGCCGCGGACCGGCACAGCGGTGCAAAACCAGGAGTACGCCCAGGGCCCAGGTCGGCCTCATGGAACAAAAAGGGACCCCCGTAGGAGCCCCTTTTCCACTGTTCCCGCTCCTTACGGCGCGATCAGTGTTCCACCGCCTCGGTGCCGCCCGCAGGAATGCGGATTTCCTCGACCATGTGCTGAATATGCTCGGGGGGGGCGTCGGTGAATCGCACGACGACAAAGGCAACCGCGAAGTTGAACACCGCTCCAATCGCACCGAAGGCGTTGGGCTCGATGCCCAGGAACCAATTGGTTCCCATGCCCTCGAGGTACTTCCAGTCCGCGATGAAGAAGATGCCCTTGTGCTGAAACACGTAGAACAGGGTGATACCGATCCCGGCCAACATGCCTGCCATGGCCCCTTCCTTGTTCATCTTCTTGGAGAAGATGCCCATCATGAGAGCGGGAAAGATGGAAGAGGCTGCGAGACCGAAGGCCAACGCGACCGTCCCAGCTGCAAAGTCCGGCGGATGGATGCCCAGATATCCCGCGACGGCGATCGCCCCCGCCATCGAGACCCGGCTGTACATCAGTTCGGATTTTTCGCTGATATGGGGCATGAATATGCCCTTGAGCAAGTCATGAGAGATGGACGAGGCGATGGCCAGCAGCAAGCCCGCGGCAGTGGACAACGCGGCCGCTAAGCCACCCGCGACCACCAACGCGACGACCCAGTTTGGCAGTTGGGCGATTTCCGGGTTCGCCAGCACCATGATGTCGCGGTCCACTTTGACCATCTCGTTCTTTTCTTTGTCCGCGACATACTGAATTTTGCCGTCGCCGTTCTTGTCCTCGAACTTGAGAAGCCCTGTCTTTTCCCAGTTCTTGAACCACTGGGGACGCTCGGCATAGCTCAAACTGGTCTCGGCCGAGGGTTGGATCGTATCCATAAGGTTCATACGAGCCATGGCTCCGACCGCGGGAGCGACCGTGTACAGGGTTGCGATGAAGACCAACGCCCACGCCGCAGATGCACGGGCATCGCGCACGCGCGGGACAGTGAAAAACCGCATGATCACGTGGGGTAGACCCGCGGTGCCGATCATCAGCGACATGGTGTAGACCACCATGTTGAGGGTGCTGATTCGTGTGTTCGTTGTGTACGCCGGGAAGCCGAGCCCTTTGAGGGTGGAATCCAGTTTGTCGAGCAAGTACACGCCGCTACCGTCGGACATGGTGCTACCGAGACCCAGCTGCGGAATTGGGTTGCCGGTCAGGTGCAAGGAGATGAACACCGCCGGCACGGTGTACGCAAAAATGAGGACACAATACTGGGCGATCTGCGTGTAGGTAATGCCCTTCATGCCGCCCAATACGGCGTAGATGAACACGACCCCCATGCCGATGTAGAGGCCGTTGGCGTACTCCACCTCCAGGAAACGAGAGAACGCGACCCCGATCCCCTTCATCTGCCCGATCACGTAGGTGACCGAAGCGATGATGAGGCAGATCACCGCCAAGATACGCGCCGAGTTGCTATAGTATCGATCACCGATGAACTCGGGGACCGTGAACTTGCCGTACTTGCGCAGGTAAGGCGCGAGCAACATCGCCAACAGTACATATCCGCCGGTCCATCCCATGAGGAAAACCGAGCCGCCGTAGCCGTAGAAGGCGATGAGCCCGGCCATGCCGATGAACGAGGCGGCAGACATCCAGTCGGCAGCCGTCGCCATGCCGTTGAGAACAGGGGGAATGCCCTTGCCCGCAACGTAGAAATCGCTCGTGGTCTTGGCGCGTGCCCAAACGGCGATGCCGATGTAGAGCGCGAACGTGGCACCCACCACCAGGTACGTCAGTGTTTTCAATTCCATTTACGGTGTTCCCTTACTTCTCGCGGACGCCAAATTCATGGTCGAGCTGGTTTGCGCGCCAGGCATAGTAGAAGGTCAGAGCGACAAAGCTGTAGATGGAGCCTTGCTGGGAAAACCAGAAACCCAGCTTGTAGCCACCCAGTCGGATGCCATTCAGTGTCTCGGCAAAAATGATGCCGAACATGAACGACGCCAGAAACCAGACCACCAGGCAGCCAAACACCAGGCGCAGATTCGCTCTCCAGTAGGAAGCGTGTTTGCTCATTGGATTGATTCTCTCTCTCGGATGGAAAACAGGTTGCCTGCTCTACGTGAACGCCGCGGTTCAGGCGATGGGCCTCGGGTTCGTGGACGCAAGATACGCGCCAGTGGAGTTTTGGGCGTCATATCAAGAAATACCGTATGTTTATGCGATGCAATCGGGATAGTTCGTTACGAAGTGACACGGCGACGGGTCGTTTCGTAACAGCCATCCGCCTCCAGGCTGCGTGGATGGCCGGCCCCCCATGGCCGGAGCTCGGAGCAAACGAACGACAAGCGCGCTCTTTTTGTATCGATTCGCTCCGTTCATCACACGCAACTGCCTGAGTACCAGCTGGCGCGTATCACATCAACCGAAGAAGGCGCAGAAGTCGGAGAAGCGGCGCGAGCGGTGTCGAGGAACGCGTCGTTTTTACCGTAGCCAACGGCTCAAGAAATCAATCGATCGATCCAGGCGGCCAAGTGATCGCGAAGCAGCACGTACTCCAGCGCAGCGAGGGCCAGGAATGGCCCGAAAGGCACGCGAGCCCCCAGGATACCAGCAGCGGCGACCTCTTCACCAAGTTGCGGATCGTCGCCGTGGACCGCGTGGAGGTCCGTATTCGCCACCCGCCGCCCCGTGAACAACAGAGGGAGGCTGACCAACAATCCCTGCACGGCCCCGGCACCGACACACCATGTGAGCCCTTCGAGACCGCAGAAAGCGCCAACCATCAGCAGCAGCTTGGCATCGCCGAGCCCCATCGCCTCGATGCCACGAAAACGTAAATAGACCCACCGGATCCCCGCGACCATCGCGTAGCCAGATGCCGCAGCGGTGAGCGATTCTGCCCAGCCGACACCCAACCACCCCGGCGCTGCGATGGCGACGAACAATCCCACGGCTGCCACGGGTAGGACGACCCGATCGGGGATCACCCACAAGTCGAGGTCGGTGTACGTGATGATCACAAGTGCGAGACAGAACAGAAACCACAGCAGCCAAACGGCAATCCCTTCCGCGCCCCCGCCCGCGAGCAGAGGGACCACGACGTAGGCGCGATACAAAGCAAAACTGAGGAGCCCCCCGGCGAGCTCGACCACCAGGTACCGCACGCCGATCTCCGTATCGCAGCTGCGGCACCGGCCACGAAGCACAAGATAGGAAACGATGGGTAGATTGTCGTACCAGGCGACGGAGGCCTGGCACTGACCACAGCGCGACCGGGGGCGGACGACACTCAGCCCCCGTGGCGCTCTCCAGATCACCACATTGGCAAAGGAGCCCCACAGCGTCCCCCACGCGAACGCCGCCAATGGCATCCACCACATGGTCAATAGCAAAACCAGCACGGGATCAACCATATGGGGCATGGCTGCGGGAGCCATCGCACGCCATGTTAGCCCCACAACTGTGTCCGCGGTGGAAGGCCCCACTACCCCCCAGCTTAGTTGCGATCCATCGGCCCGCAAAAAAACTGGGGACTGCTATCCTCGGCTCGCATTGCGTCACCGCCGCCCCACCCATTCCATGCCCGCATGGCCAGTGGCTTGGGCACTCCTTGGCCTGGGCTGCGCTGATCCGACCCCCGAGACCAGCGCCACTCCGTTCCCCGATTCCGGCGCGGACTCGAGCAACCTGGCGACCTTTCGTGCCCGACCTACAGTCGACGCGCTACTGGCTCTCCTGGAGCAGCGCCACCCAGTCGGCCGCACGAGGGGCCCGTACCGCCTGGCCTATTCCGCCACGTTCGAACTCAACCCGAGCGCGGATCTGCCTCCACCCAAAGTTGGGGACAGGTATCCGCAACCGCAGAAGGTCGTCGATGAACTCGAGCTGCGGTGGGCCTCCGCAGCCGGCGAGCCCGATCGTTTCTACTTGCGCCAAGCGAACGATCACCTCGTATCGCGTGAGATCCTGGTGGACGCGGAGAAGATGTACACGCGCAGGCAAGGCGGGGGGTGGGTGGTCGGCCCTCTCGAGACGCGCCACCACGAACGCAGGCTCAAAGAGGCGCACCGGTGCGTGTTCGACATCGTGGAATTTGCGGCGCCCAATCTGTCTGTGGCGATCCGAGACCGGCCCGGCGGCGCAGCTCTGCGCATCGAACTCACCCGCGCGGTGGATCGAGATGAAGCGCGCCTCCCAGCCGGGGCGCACAAACGTTGGCGCCAAGCCGCCAACATCCAGCACGTCGCCGGCTACGTGGACCTTGAGCCGAGCACCGGACGATGGACCGCAGCGGAGATCGAGCTCGAGTACGCGGTCAACCGTGCCAACGCCATGCCCCTCAACGGACGCACCTCCTTGACCGCCAGCATCGGCGCGTTGGATCCGCAGCATCGTTTCCCCACACCGTCCGACGCCGAGCCAATCCCCGAACGCCGACGCCCGGAGGTCGAACGCGCGAGGCTGCTCAGGGGGCTCGGAGGGATCTAGGCGCGCGAGTCCCTGGGTCACATCGCCATCCGCGCGCGTCACGCCTCCACCGCGGTGCACCTGGCGCCGACCGTCTCACAGGCGGCGAGATCGGCGCGAAAGTGCTGCCAGTCACGCTGGACCGGGCTCCAACACGGGCCCCAGCGCCCCCGCCCCACGGATGCTCTAGGGCCGCCGCTTCCGCGGGTCCGGGCCCACCGCCGCCCGTGCTTGCCGCGCACAGGCCGGCCGCGCTACAAGCAGCCCGTGACGCTGGAGCGTATCTGGACGCGAACCGACCTCCCTCCCCAACTGCGGCTGGCGCTCGATGAAGCGATCGCAAAACAGGCTCGTGGTCCGGCTGCATTGCGGATCACCGATGTCGCTGGCTACAGCGACTGGGCACTCCTGCTATCGGCGCGCTCCGACCGACAGGTACGAGCGATCGCCGAGGCGGTGGAGCAAGCATTGTCCGCCCAAGGGCGCAAGCCCATCGGCAGCGATGGTAAGAGCGACTATCACTGGGTCCTGCTCGACTACGATGATTTCATCGTCCATGTATTCTACCACCCGGTGCGGACATACTACGATCTTGAGAGCATGTGGCACGACGCACCACGTGCAGATCTCGAACTCGCTGCTGATGTCGCCGACGTCAGCGAACTGTCGGGCCTGATCCCACCGGAACCGATGCCCGAGTTTCGCGGGAGCGCGGAGTTTGGGGGCTTTGCCGACGAGTTTGAAGATATGGCGGACATCGAGCCCCAGCGCCTCGCCGAGGCCGAAGCCGCGGCATGGGGTACCTTGATCGCACCAGGATCGACCGAACCAGGATCGACCGAACCAGGGTCGACCGAACCCACGGCAACCGAACCCCCGGCGACCGAATCCGACGACGAACTGTTCGGCGAGTAGGCCCGTGCGAATGCGCGTCCTCGCCGTTGGCAAACGACGCGATCCTCAGCTTGGACCACTCATTGATGAATTCGTCGCACGCACGCGGCATCTGATTCCAGTCGCTTTCGAACGCGTTCGAGACACGGCAGCGCTGTTTCGTGCGAGCAAGGGACACACCGTGCTACTCGACGAACGCGGCGAAGAGTGCACAACCCGCGAACTTGCAGATTGGCTGGCCCAGCAGCGTGACTGCGGCGTCGGGCTGATCGATTTTCTCGTCGGTGGCGCCGAAGGATTCGATGACGCCGCGCGGCGACGCGCGAGCCGGACATTGGCTCTATCTCGTCTCACCCTACCCCACCGCCTCGCCCAGCTCTTCTTGGTCGAGCAACTCTATCGGGCCGGCAGCCTGCTTGCTGGCCACCCCTACCATCGCGACTAAGCATACGCCGCCACGGCCTACCCTCGCGCCTCGACCCCGCGTGGTCGGGCAAGCGGGATACCTTCTACCGCGACTCGCCCTACATCAGCCCCTCCGCCTCGGCCCGCCTCCGCATGTGTTGCACAACTTCCACGCGGTCGGTTGTCGCTCGCGGCCACAGTTTGCCCCGACGAGCTCGGCGATCGGGCTGGAGCCGGATCGCCCGAGCACGACGGGCAAACACCGCGTCATGCTTGGGACGGGGCCGACAATGCCCCGAGCTGAATCGCCGATTGACGACCACGTAACTGCTCCCCTTGCCTCGTACCCTGCATTCGCGCTGGGCCGAGCGCGCGGCCCAAACAGCGGTCACGACCGCGACAACGCCTCCAGCGTCGCAAAACACCCAAGGCGGTGCATTGCTGTCCCAAACGGGTACATAGTAAGTGGGATTGAAGCCGAATGGCCCGTAGCCATACGCCCACTGAGACCGCTTCCTCTTCTGCACTTCGCCCGGCGAAGTATGGAAGTCAAACTCAAGTTGATCGAGATAGAAACGATTGTGGCGAAACACGTTCATACGCGCGATTTCGGCCCTAGCTGCCCAGTATTTTGCTGTTTTCGCGCCATAGCGATCCATCTCGGCCTGCAATTCAAGCGCACGGGCCGGCCGATACAGGTGTCGATTCCACGCCTTCGCTGCACCCATAAGGTCCGGGTTGAGAACATGAATCGCGCTCGGTCGATGTGACGATTCCCTCAATGACCAGATCTGGAAGAGCCGAGCATCCGCGTCCATCTCATCCGCCACCAGCTTGACCAAATCGCTAAACCTCGCCTGCTGGTCCCGCGGCCAAGCACGGCGATTTCGCCGATGTCGAAGTCTGCCGTCACGTTTTTCGAACACGGCGAAATCTTCGCACCGGTTGTCGACACCTACCACACTCCGCGCCCCGGAGAGGCCGGCCTCAGGTACATGCCGACTGCTCGCGTCATCGGTACGGCTCGCCCGATGTCTACCGGCGGCATCGACGTTGTCGAAGGCCATGGCCGTCTCACTCGCTGTGGGTCCGCGCTGTGCATCCGCACCACAGCCCATCACCGGTACGATCAGGACAAGTCGAATCATGTGTTTCATGTCATTCACCGAATCCGTGTTCGCCAGGCCCATGATCCGATGCGGTCCAACGGCAGTCATGAAGCAACGGCACTCTACCCAACGGAGGTCGCTCGTGTGGGAACCTCAACACGTCCAACGGCTATATCGTTTAGGACAGGGGTAGTGTGGGCGAGTAGAAAGGGCTTGTCCCGTACGAATAAAAAAAAGCGTGGGGCGGAAACGGTACTCACGCACAACCGTCAGGAAACGACGAGATCGGCCAATCAGCGGGGAGCCACGCGCGCCGCTCCTTGTTTTACCGGATCGCGCTGCCCGTTTTCGAACGGGGCCGCGGCGCCCGTTCGCGTTTCGTGCGCAACGCGTCTGCCAACCGCGCAACGCTCACGACTCCGGCCTGGTGATACGCATTCCCGGCCCAGCCCACAGACCCAGCGACGGGTCGCCCTCGACGAGGAGCATTGTACTATCTACGCGTTGCGCATTCGTGATTCCATCGATGGATCGCATTTTCGATCTCGATCTCCATTTCCATCTTCGTTCGCGTCGTTGTCCTTTTTATTCTCTCCACGAGGGTCGCCGGGCACCGCCGCCGGGCGGTCCAACCCGGGGTCGAGGTCCTGAACCTGCGCGACGGAGTGCGTCCCGCTGAGGGGCATCCGGGTCCCCCGTCTCGGACGCGACGCCTCGGCAACGAACCATCGGATACCCCGGCAGGAGCGCGGACACATCGCGTCGCATCACGCATCACGCATCACGCATCACGGACGTGCACGACTCGAGCACAAGGTGCGGCCGCTGTTCGAGTCGAGAACCATGACGGTCCGGGCGGACCCATGAAGTCGCGCGGCCACACCCGTCGATCTGCTGCGGCCGTCATGCGCCGGCCGCAACTCGCGCCGCGTCTGCCGCCTTCGGCGTCGTCTTGGGCCGCCTCGCACTGCGCCTCCTCGCACACATGCGGTGGGGCGCTAAAGTTGATCCGTGCGCCCCGCGGCCCTCCCCACCCCCGGACCCCAGCCATGGGTCCCCGACGAGCTATGCGCACGTCGCTCGTCCCTCGCCCCCGAGACCCGTATGTGGGACCTCGTCGTGATCGGCGCCGGC
Source organism: Nannocystaceae bacterium (assembly GCA_036479215.1). Taxonomy (GTDB): domain Bacteria; phylum Myxococcota_A; class Polyangia; order Nannocystales; family Nannocystaceae; genus FL481. Next base: position 16,704 of record JAZGFE010000284.1, read on the forward strand.
ATCACCGGGGCCGGGATCGCGCGCGACGCCGCAATGCGAGGCCTTCAGGTACTCGTCATCGAAGCACGCGACATCGGTTCGGGGACCAGCTCGCGCTCGAGCCGATTGATTCATGGCGGCCTGCGTTACCTCGAACAAGCGCAACTCGGGCTCGTGTTCGAAGCCATACGCGAACGCCAGCGCTTGATCGAACTAGCGAGTCACCTCGTGCGACCGCAGCGGTTCATGCTCTCGACATACCGCGGCGATCGAGTTGGGCCGCTTCGACTCCGGTTGGGACTCGGACTGTACGACGCTTTGGGTGGCTGGAGATCTCGCCCACACCAGTTCTTATCGGCGGAACGGGCTCTTGCCGCGGAGCCCATGTTGAACCCGACACTGCTGCGTGGCGCAGTAACCTACGACGATGCGGTGACGGACGACTTTCGTTTAACGCTCACGGTGTTGCAAGACGCCCGGCGACACGGTGCCGAAGTCATCACATACGCGCCGGCAACAGCTATCCATGCGACCGACGGAAACCACCGCGTCGAAGTTGGCGAGCTCGGTTCGGTCATGGCGCGGCAGGTCATAGTGGCCGCAGGGCCATGGACGTCGAGCCGCCTGTTGGGCCGCGCTGCGGAGGGGCTATTGGCCCTCTCCAAGGGCATCCACCTGGTGCTGCGATCCAGCGACTTGCCGGTATCGCAACCGGTCGTGTTTCAGGTTCCAGGCGGGCCGCGCCTCATGTTCGTCGTACCCTGGGGAACACGAACCTATCTGGGCACAAGCGACGACCCCTATGAAGGCGACCCGGCGGACTGCGGATCCACCCAACAAGAAGAACGCACCCTCCTCGAGATGGCTCGGCGGTGGCTGCCCCACGCTCGGCTTGATCCAGGCAGCGTCGTGTCCGCTTGGGCGGGTGTCCGGCCGCTGGTCCACGCCGGCAACTCGGGAGCGACGGCGGCTCTATCGCGCTCCCACAGGATTGTGCAAGATCAGACCGGCATCATCGGAGTGGTCGGAGGGAAGCTGACGACCTACCGAGCGATGGCGCAGGAAAGCGTCGACCTCGTGTGCAAACGCCTCTCGCGAAGAGACCCCGCACGGACCTACCTCGCCTGCACGACCCACACGACGCCACTGGTGCCCGGAGCCCCCCTCTCTCCTGAGGAGCTACAGGATCCGCTCGTCCGGGATCTCTCGTTTCGCCATGGGCCCAACAGCCGAGCGCTCGCCGACCTCGCCCGAAGCCAGCCCGGGCATGCGGATCGGATCGCCGAAGACCTCCCCTATCGCTGGATCGAACTCGTGCACGCCATCGCCGCTGAAGGCTGCACGCACCTCGATGACGTACTACGCCGGAGGATTCCCCTCGCCATCACCGACATTCACCTTGGCGCAGCAGTGGCCGAGACCGTCGCGCGTTGGCTCGTGGACGCGAAGGGCGGGGATGGCCAAGACGTACAAGAAGAGCTCGATCGCTATTGCTTGGTCGTCCAGCGTGAGACCGGGCGTAGGGTCCGCCTGCCACCCCGCGTCCCCGCAGCACAGCTGGCACAGCCAACACAGCCACGTGTTCGAGCCCGATGATCGGGGAGGGCTCGCGGAGGTGATCGGGGAGGGGGGGATCCCGCGACGAAACTACGCAGCTTCCTCCCAGGGAGACCAAGCCGACACCGCGCGGCACCTCGGTGCGCAAAAGTCGACGCCCACTTCAAACGATGCCAGCAAGGTCGCCGCCGGTCCTCGAATCTGCACGGCCAACGTCAAGAACTGACTCCGCCGTGTGGGCTGCGTGCGACGCAGCACCGATGCGACCGCATGCAGGTCTTCGCCGATCGCCGGCCATCTCGAGACTCGCTCGGCGCCACGCCACCTCAGCTGCCGGCCGGGGCCCCGCATTCTGCTGTCCTTCCACAGCTGCGCCAACGCCTTTTGTGTGGCGATGCATAGCCGCCAGCGGCCCGCAAGCTCCATGTGAGGAAAACAGGGGCCCGTTCGCGGATCGATAGGCCCCCCCCAAACGGGCGCACCGCGGGGCTCCTGATCCTCTAGTCTTCCTAGCCAAACCATCTCTCGATACGAAACGACCTCATTCGGGACCACGACGAACGTCGGGGTCACGAGCACTTCTCCCACACGAGCGATTTCGAAACTAGCCATGGTGACGGTCTCCGTTGGATGCGGGGTGACGGGAAATTGCGGCAACAATTCAGTTTGTAGGGACGTGCACCCGCGTCGTCCAGTGGCGGGAAGAAATGTCCCGTCGATCCCAGGATGCCCCATTCGCAGCGAATTTGCGCCGCTAGCTTGTGTTTGGGGCCACAACGCCGCCTGCGTAGATCCGACCTCCGGTGTCCCATGCCGAGCGAAAGGGCGATCTCGCGGGATCTCCTCCGTCCCGGGCAGGCGAGACTTCCCAGCACGTGCAACGGATCCTCTGAGCGGTCGATAGGCCCGCAATGCATGTTTTGTCCTGGCTCTATCCACCCGTTTGTCTGGGCTGTCGCCGTCTTCTCGCCGGTGGCGGTTGTGAGCAAACGCGGGTCCCCGTTTGCTCGCTGTGCCGCGCCGACCTTGCCCCCCTCCCCTCGGCCATGAGGAACATCGCAGGCATCGAGGCCCTGTTCGCCTACCAGGGACCTCTGAGCGCCGCCGTATCTGCGCTCAAGTTCCGGCACGATCTCGCCGTCGCCGGCCCGTTGGGCAGGCTTCTCGCCCACGCGCCCATCCACCACGATGGGGAGTGGGACCTCATCGTCCCCGTCCCGCTGCACGCCCGACGACTCCTCGGTCGAGGGTTCAACCACTCCGAACTTATCGCCCGCTGGATGATCCGCGCCCTGCGTCCCAGCACCACGACCAAAGCCAGGCCCCGTGTGGCCACGGCGCTCCGGCGGCTCCGAGCCACGCCTCCCCAAACCGAACTCCCAGCGCGCCTGCGGACAGCGAACGTCGCCGGCGCGTTTCGCCCGGTCGGCGGCCTACAAGGGTGCAACGTGCTGGTCGTCGATGATGTCACCACAACCGGGGCCACACTGCACGCGTGCATCGACACCTTGTCCGGGGCGGGCGCGAGGCGAGTAGCGGGGCTTGCCCTCCTGCGCACCCTTGCGTAGGCTCCGATCCTTGGCCGCGGCGAACAAGAAGAAGGCCCCGTCCACACGACTGGCGGAGAACCGCAAGGCCCGCTTCGACTATGAGATTCTCCACGAGGTGGAAGCGGGTGTGGCATTGATGGGCAGCGAAGTGAAGTCGATCCGCGACGGCAAGATCAGCCTCAAGGAGGCCTTCTGTCAGTTCACGAACCACGAATTGTTTCTCCTCCAAGCGCACGTCGGCGAGTTTGTCCAGGCTCACGCTCGCAATCACACGCCCCTGCGTCCCCGTAAGCTCCTCCTGAAGCGCGCGGAGCTCGACAAACTCGAACAAGCGACACAACGCGAGGGCAGCACCTTGGTACCCCTTCGCATGTACGTCAAAGGTCGCGTCATCAAGGTCCAAGTCGCGCTCGTACGCGGCAAGAAACTCCACGACAAAAGAGCGAGCATCAAGGAGCGCGAACAGAAACGCGAGATGCAACGGATCTTGCGCGAACGCAGGTGATCGGTATGGACCCGCAACAGGAGGCGGTTACGAGGCTCGAGTCGTTGGTCTCCCGCGGAGGTCGTTCGGTACTGTCGGCGACACACTGCCAAGAAATGATCGAGCTGACCGCGCTCGTACCGGGGCGGATCCGGGCCGTCGCCGAATCCTTGGCGGGACAGCGCTCGGCATGCGGGCTCGATGCGCTGCTCCAGCTACCCGCGAACGTCCCAGGGGTGGTGGAAGGGGCCTTCCAAGTGTTCGCTATTGGCGTGACCCGCCAACATGTCGATGGCTCGCGATGCCCCGCGATGCTGGCCATCGATTTTCGCACATCTCGTGCGAGGAACTTCAGCGAGCTGCTCGACCGCGCAGCGCGGGTATTCGGCTCGGACCTGGAGCGGCTGCGTATCGTGGACCAAATATTCTACCGAATCGCCATCTTCGAAGGCCCGGGCACGCTGGCCGGCCGAGTCGCCAGCAAGGCGGCGGACCTGCACTGGCTCCACGCCCGATTGGCCAAACTCAAAGGCACGCGACTGTGGCTCAATGGCTGGTGCTTCGCCGACACGGGCCCGCTGCGCCCCGCTGCGCACGTCCACCTTGTGCGCGCGTGGATGGGATGGGCCTCCCAACAAGTACATACACGGAGCCAAACGTGAGCGATCGACCCGTCGCCGTACAACACCGTCTCATCCGAACCCTGCGCGGGGGAACACGAGCGATCGTCCTCGAAGCCACCGACGAACATCGAGCGCTACGCATGCTCGAAGAGGTCGGCGAGGAGGTGGGCTGGCCCGTGCAGACATGGAGCGCGACATTGGGAGTCGAGGGCTCGGGCACATCCGATTTGGGCACATGCCTCCAACAACTGGCCGGCGCAGCCAACGACGGGCTGTGGGTATTGCTCGACGCGCCCGCGTCCTTGCAAACAGCCCACGACAAGCGAGCGCTGCGGGAGCTGGCGTTGCGCACCCACGGGCCCGCGGTCGTATTCTTGTCCGCCCAGCCCCACCATCTGCCGGAGATTCCGGAGCTGGTGTACGAGAGACTTGCGCTCCCGGACCGGGAAGAGATCGACTCCGAGCTCGCCGACATTGCCAACGTGCTGCGAGAACAAGGAAAGCACGCCCTCGAGCAGGCCATCATCACGGCACAGTCGCAGCTCGCATCCGCCTTGGTAGGCTTCGACTTGTCCGAGATCGAACGCGTCGTCGCCGAAGCATTGTCGGAGTTCGGCAGCGACTCGGCGCGGCTCGTCACGTCGGTCTTGGCCCACAAATCGCGTGCACTCCATCGCAATAGCGCACTCGAGCCCATCGAAGCCGTGCCCACAGACGAAGTCGGCGGGATGCACAATCTCAAGCGCTGGCTCAGCCGCCGGGCTGTCGCGTTGGCTCCCGAAGCCGCACCTGCCGGCATTCCCTGGCCCAGAGGCGTGTTGCTCGTGGGCATACAAGGCTGTGGCAAGAGCCTCGCCGCCCGAGCGTGCGCGGACATCCTCCGTCTCCCGCTGTTCCGACTCGACCCCGGTCGACTGTTCGGGGGCACGGTGGGCCAAAGCGAAGCCAACCTTCGGCGCGTGCTCGATACGGTCGACCGCCTCGCCCCCGTCGTGCTCTGGCTCGACGAGATCGACAAGGGCCTCGCGGGTAGTGACGGGGCGGCGAGCGACGCAGGCACGACAGCGCGGGTCGTCGGCGGACTGCTCACCTGGCTACAAGAGCGACAACGCCCCGCGTTCGTAGTGGCCACTGCCAATCGCATCGATGCGCTCCCGCCCGAGCTGCTGCGACGGGGACGACTCGACGAAACATTCTTCGTCGACTTGCCCCGAGCGGACGAGCGCGAGGCGATTCTTCGTGTGCACCTCGCAGCCCGCCCCGCCCGCGTGCTGGGTCAAGCTCCCCCATACGCCGGGCATTGGGACACCTTTTCCGCCGTCGCTCGTGACGCCGAGGGTTTTTCCGGTGCCGAACTGGAAGCAGCACTCGTCGAGGCGCGACTCGACGCGTTCGCCGAGGCTCGATGCGTTTCTGCTGAGGATCTACGGACCGCGCTGGCCGCGACTGTACCGCTGAGCCGCAGCCACGAACGCAGCATCACCGCGCTGCGCCAATGGGCGGAGCAGCGCGCCCGGATCGCCTGAGGTGCCCCCGTGCGCGGCGAACCTTGTATGCTCTCGCGGTGAACCGACGCAAGGAACGCTTCCGCCGAGTTTCCACACAACAGACCGGCGACTTGTTCCAACACTACGATGTCGTGTTGGAATCCTCGGCCGAACCCGAAGATCCCAACGTCGTCTCGCCGATCCTTGATGCCACGCCGTGCAGGACCTGCGGGTGGTACCGCACGAGCAAGCAATGCCCCCTTCTGTGCGGCCCCTAAGGTCGACGCCGTGAGCCGTTACGTGGAAGTGGGATTCTCGCCGGGTGTCGGGAGCCTCGATGAGCTTCACACTGCTCTGCCGCTCCTCGACCTGCGCCACGATCTCGGCGCGCACGGTCGTCGGATCATGCTCACCGGCAACTTGGAGTGTGCGGGCCGACCGGTGGACGTACGCTTCGCCGCGGCGGCATTGCAAACCGTGGAGGACTTCGGCCTCATTGACGACGGCGCCGGGCTGCAGCTGGTGTGCGGTGAATTCGATCACGACCTGCTACGCGAGACATTCCTGCCGCAGCTGCGCCAGGCCATTGTCCGCTGCCGCGCCGAGACGCATGCCGCAGCCACAGGCGCCACGGTGGAGTGTAGCGCGGCACGCGACGGCACACTGCGGATCCGATTGCGCAAGGGCTGACGCCCTTGGCGAGCGTGCCCCGTGCACGGTACTACGTTGACCCATGCGCCTCCTCGCGCCCGCCCCTTTCGCCGCCGCATCCCTCACTCTCGTCCTCGCTATGGTCTGCGGCAGCTGCCGCGCACCCAAACCGGCACCCGATCGGACGGCACGCGGGGCACCGAGTGCCCTCGCGGTTCCGGAGCCGAGCGACGAAGAGTCGGCCCCATATCGCCCCGTGCCCCCACCAGGCTGGGAAACACCCAGCGATACCCCCAGCGAACAAGAACTAGGACGTGGCAGCGGCAGTACCGACGAGACCAACGGCACATGTCGACTCTATGCCCCGCGTCTACCCAACCCCCAATGTTGCCCGCGCGAATACGGCTTCGATGCCGTGGTCGCCGCACAGCTGTGCGGCCACGAGGTTTTCCTCGGCGAATCGATGCATTTCACCTGCGGATATCACTTCGGCAACGTGGACGGTACGAACCGAGTCTGGTTTCGCACCTCGTCCGTCGCCGGTCCAGAAGTAGCCAAGGCGGCAGCGGACCACGACCTCGTGATCCGCAAGAAGCTCCGCATCCCCGACTTCAAGTCCGTGCCGATCCCCGGCGTTCCCGGGGCGTTTTGGAGCCGGAATGACGGTTTTAACTGGGCATTCCTACCCGGCTGGAGTTTCCCGCGGCGCGTAAGCTGGCACGACACCTCCTGCTCGCGGGAGAACATGCCCAAGTTGCTCAAGGCCATCGCCGACGCGACCCAACCCGAGGACAACCGGCGTCGTCGGCGGCTGCTACCGACGGCGCAATAGTTGTGAACCCCAAGCCCCACGAGTCCATGCCGCGCAAACTCGTCAGCTGGCCCGGCGCGCCCGAAGCGGGCTCGATACCTTCAGCTGGGTGTCGTCGCGGTTGATCCTCTCTACGTCGATCTCTACGCTCTCGGCATCGATCTCCACGTAGCGAGAGATCACTTCCGCGATCTCGCGCCGCAAGTCCACGAGTTTGCCTCCGTCGAGGCCTGTGCGATCGTGGGCGAGCACCAGGTGCAAACGGCCTTTGGCCTGATCGCTACTCGATCGTCGGCCGGTGATCAGGTCTTTGAGTCCGGTCCACATGTTGACCCCCTTAGGCGGCGGAGAGCCCCAGTACCCGACCGATACGCGAGAAGAAACCTGGTTCCTCTATAGCCTCGTTGACCGCTATCTCTCCACATATCGTACGAGAGATACGTTCGTATGCGCGTGCAGCCGCGGAGCCGGCATTGTCCAGTAGCGCTGGAATCCCCTTGTTCGAAGCGGCGACGATGGCGTCATCCATCGGAACCGCGCCGACCAGCTCGAGCGCGAGGATCTCGATCACATCGGCTTGGGAGAGCATGTGTCCGCGTTTGACTAGGGCAGGTGAAATCCGGTTTACCAAGAGCCGCGTCGGGATCTGCTCGGCGGCGAGCAGCCCCGCGACTCGATCAGCATCACGAATCGACGAGACCTCGGGGATCGCTACAATGATGGCCTCGTCGGCCCCCGCGATCGCGTTTTGGAAGCCCTGCTCGATACCCGCGGGGCAGTCGATCAGAACGTAGTCGCAATGTCGTTTCAGATCGACGATCAACTCCCGCATTTGGGCCGGTGACACGGCGTCCTTTCGGTCCGTTTGCGACGATGGCAGGAGGAACAGGCCGTCGACGCGCCGATCTCGAATCAGCGCTTTCTGGGGATCGCAACGACCGTTGACCACGTCGACGACGTGAAAAACAATACGATTCTCCAAGCCCATCACGACATCGAGATTGCGCAAACCAATGTCGGCGTCGACGAGGATGACCTTGTTGCCCCGCTGCGCGAGCGCGGCGCCCAGATTGGCGGTTGTGGTGGTCTTCCCGACCCCACCCTTGCCGGATGTGATAACGATTGCTCGACTCATTGTGTACTCCGTGATCGACTAGAAAGTTGGATGGACGAAGCCCTGCGGCAGTCGCCCTTGGTAGGTTTCCACGATGATCCCGCCATCGGCGGCATACGCAATTTCGGTGACCGCAGGCCGTCGCGGCGCCGTGCCCGAACGGGCGATGAGAGACCCGATACGCAGCTGCTGCGGATCGAGATTCAGCGCCAATATGAAACTTTTCTCACTACTGCAACCAGCATGGGCCAGGCCCCGCAAGCTACCCAGGACCACGATGTTGCCCTCGGCCCGAACTTCGGCCCCGTGGTTCACATCACCGACGATCACCACATCTCGTTCCGAATTGACTTCGACGCCGGAGCGCAAGGGACCCGCGACCCACAAGGGCGTCGCGTTGGAGCGATATCTGCCATCTTTCTCCCTCTGGTAGCGATTGCGCGGACGAGACGCGAAAAACTCCTCGACGGGCATCTGCGCAGATCCACCCCCTCGGAGAGCCGCCGCTCCCCCGTCGCTGCGCATCCCGACGATGGTCAGTCCCTGCCGCATCGCTACCGACTCGAAGGTGCCCAGACATCCCCTGGGCGGACGCCCAGCGAATACGAGCGTGATATCCGTGTCGCGCATGGCCTCGGGGTCGTCGCCCAGGCGTTTGTCGATGGCGGAGGTGAGCTGCTCCGCGCCTCCGCCCGGCGGGATAAAGATTTCGCAGTGCCCACGAGCGGCGGCGCCTGGCGGCGGCGCTTGGCGAGCGATTCCTCGGACGGCGTTCGCGGAGATCATGACTTGCAACTCGACTGAGCCGGCTTAGCAACGCGCTCGCCGACAACCCATCGGTACTCCCGTGCGATCGAGCCGGCAACTTTTCGACCAAACGACACACTCCAACTTGGAGAATCCGAAACACAGGCCCGGCGATCGAGCACGTCCTACATGTAGGTCTTGGCCGCATTGGCGCTCCCAAGCCAGCGACCGAGCATCGTTTCCGAAAGGAGGCAACCGACGGATTGCTGGCTCCGGAGCGAGCGCTACACTGACTGACCGGGTAGACATGCAAGAGACGCGAGACACCAAACCACTGCGCCAAAGCTTCGTACTCTTCCGCGCCAGCTTGAGGCTCTGCTGTCACCAGCCCCACTGGATCGCCTATCCCTCCCTCGGACTGGTGGCCGCGGTGGCCCTCGCGTGGGTGCTGCCGCAAGCGTACACTGAGTCGCCAACGATCGCAGCTGCCAGCCTCGGCCCGCCAGCGCTGGGTGTGCTGAGCCAGCTCTACCCCGGCGCCATGAACCATCTCGGTGTGTTGGCGCTGGTCGCATCGATCTTCGTCACTCTCGCTGTATTGTTCTTCGAAGCCGCCTTGGCCCACGCGGTGCTCAAACGCCTGGACGGGCAACGGATGGGGATGCGCACCGCCATGGCTGTCGCTCGCCGCTGTGTCCCCTCCCTCATAGGATTTTCCTCTTTTTCCGTGGCAGTGGGGCACTTGTTCTTTCTACTCGCCGACCGACACGCGGGTGTGGCCGCCGTGGCACTGCACGTGGCGTGGCAAGTCTGGACTCTCGCCACGTTCCTCATCGTTCCCGTGATTGTCGCCGAGGACGAGCCCAGCGGGACCAGCCTGCGACGCTCCGCGCTCCTCTTCGCCAACAACTGGAAGCCCGTGCTGTTCGCCGATGCCCTCGTCCACCTTGTCGCAGCGGCCATGATCTTCTTGCTTTGGCTCGGACTGCGGCAGGCCAGCGCGCCCCTCCTCGATCTACCCGTCGCCGCCACCGCGCTCCTCGCCGTGGCATGCGTGGCCGCCCTGTCGCTACTGCGGACGGTGCACACCTGCGTCGTGTACCGCTGGATCACCGCCGGAACGGCTCCAGCCCCAAGAGATCACGTGACCGGGCCCGACACCTAGCCCTCCAGCGGACGTCACGCGCACGTAGCGGGAAGGCGATCCGTGACGTGACCCGATGCCCGGAGCGAGGGTATGAAGGCGGTATGGCCTCGCGCAAAGGAACAACGCCGCCGGACGTCCCGCGCCTAGGACTGGGGATCCTCACGGCCTTGCACGCTCCGGTCTTCATCCTCATCGGCATGGCCGCACCGTGGCGGACATGGAGCGGTTTCACAATGGTCTGCTTCGTCATCGCCTCGCTGCACCTGGCGGTGTTCATATGCTGCGTGGCCGACTGGCGCGTGGCGGCGCGCAGGTCCTGGCGGATCTTGAGCCTCGCATCCCTGCTGGCGTTCTCGTGGACGATCGGCAGCATCGTATCCGCCGGCTTGTATCTCATCGACCTCTACGGTGGCGTGGGCCAAGGTATGGCCCTGGCCGCCGGAGCCGCCGCGTCGCTTCCCATCTTGCTCACGCTGCCCATCGCGCTGTGGGGGCTCGGCAGGGTGGGCACAGGTCTACCCTGGCGTGCGATGGGCCTCGGTGGCCGCACCACTGCGCCCATCGGACTCCTCGCTGCCGCCCTGGCAACAACTGGCTGTTGGTTCGCGTCGACGGCCCGTGCGTACGACATGCTCCCGCCACAGTTATCGGCCGAAGGCCTCGCCCGCGATCTGCAATCCCACATTCGCGCAGGACAGCGCGAGAGTGTGGGACAACACGACCCCGATCTCAGCCCCGTTGAGTGCGATGCTCCCCTGACGCCACGAGCGGCTGCGGGCGACGCCTTTGTATTCTTATTTAGTCGATCCCGGACCGAGGAAGCGGGCACAAAGGCACCCGCCGTGCGAGGCCTGTGCCGACGGCTCGACGCACGCGATCTCGCCGCCACCATCGGCGAAGCGCTGCGATCCCTGCCCGCCACTGGTCCCGTCAAGATCGACATCGTTCGCCGCATCCGACCGGTGCGCCCTCTCCTCGGCATCCCCATTCTCGACCCGCTGCGACTCCGACCGGGACGCGACGGCGTCTGCTTGGGCGCACGTTGCCTCACACCATGGCAGCTCCTCGCACGCAACAGCTTCGCGCGCGCTCAACCCCTCCGCTTGATCCCGGACCTGCGCATCGGCGTGGCGCTTAGCGAGCTGCGGGATCTCCTCTCGGCGCCGGAGAACGACCGCCGCCGGCACGGGCCGAACACCGACCCGACCAGCAGCCAAACGCTCACCGCGATGGAGACCATCAGTCTCCTTGTCCAAGACGGTAGGGTTGTGGAGCTGCACGGGCTCTTCCCACAAGCCGCCCCGCTTCGCCTTGAAGCCCTGTCTCGAGCTGCGCGCTCGGCCGAACACCACATTGTGCGCGCCGCCGATGCACGCGGAAAATTTCGATACACGCGCCATCCCTTTCGGAACACCAAAGCGGGACAACGCTTCAGCCTCGCGCGGCAGGCCGGGACGACTTTGGTTCTCTGCGAACTCGGGCGTTCGGAGCTCGCAGAGACGACCATCCGCCAATCGTTAGATTTTATGCGCGCCTTCGAACGCACCGTCGACGGTCATAGCCAGCTCTCGAGGCGAAAGAAAGGCAAGGCCGCGTTGGGAGACTCGGCCCTGCCCCTGATCGCCTACCTTCGCTGCCGCGGACGCACCGGGGAGAAGCACGACCCCCTCATGGGTCGACTGGTGTCGCGCCTGCTCGCAGCGCAGCGGGAGAGCGGTCGATTCCACAGCGAGATCGACCTCAGCACCGGCGCCGCTATCCACGGCCCCGATACCCTCTACGCCGCGGGACAAGCCGTGTACGCGCTGCTACTGGTGGAGCAGGCGCTGGCCACCGCGCCCATCCCTAACTGGCCCCCACCGGATCAGATACGGGACGCAGTATCGTCCGCCATGGGCTACTACGCCGGTCCGTACTGGGATCATGCATGGGAGCCGTTCTTTTACAGCGAAGAAAACTGGCATTGCCTCGCGGCGGCTAGCGCCGTCGATTTCCACCGTGACCCGCACTACGAGCGCTTCTGCTTGAACTACATCGAGTACCAATCGCGCTTCATTCTCGACCGGAGAAGCGGCGTGCTTCCCCAATACCGCGGTGGCCACGGGTTTAGCAACCTGATGGCACCACACAATACGCCCACGGCATCGATCGTCGAGGGTTTAGTCGCCGCGGTGGCCATCAAGAAGGCTCGCGGCGAAAGCCCGCAGACCGAACTAGAAAAGATTGCCCATACCCTGCGCTTCCTCGTCAACCAGCAGTGGCGCGACGAGATTTGCTTCGCCTGCGTTGACCCGTCGGCCATTCGAGGCGCCTTTTCCCAGTCGATGCATCTGCCCAACAGCCGTATCGACTACACCCAGCACGCTTGGGCTGCGATCGGCCACGGTGCGCGGGCGTTGCGAGAAGCTGGCTGGCCCACTGAGGGAGAAGTCGAGTAGGCGACGATGTCCATGGGCACGACCGCAGCCTCCTCAGGCCCCTCGCATGGATCCGCTTCCATCGGCGGCAGATACTGGCGATGGCTCAGTGTCGCGGTGGGGATCGGCAGCAGTGTCGCTATCCTGTGGCCTCTAAGCTGGGATCGGAGGCGCGACTCCTTCCCGCTCTCGCCGTACCCCATGTTCACCTGGAATCGCACCCATGCCACGGTACACGCGGCAGTCGGGTCCCCCCACGACGCATACCGAAAAGCACACAGGCTCGAACCGCGCTTCATCGCCAACGATGAAGTCATGCTGGCCGCAGCGACCGTACGCCGCGCGATCCGACGCCGCGGCGACGCGCCACGGGTGCTCTGCGAGGAGATCGCTCGGCGGGTCGCGGTAAGCGGATCCCTCGAGCATCTCCGCTGGATCGCCCTGGTGAGCGACACGTTCAACCCCCTCGACTACATCGAGCGTGGAAGCCAAGCGAGCCGACGTCGGGTATCCGCCCGCTGCCGCATACCACGATGAGCACGATTCGTCCCGATCCACGAGCCCGCGCGCCCGTGCAACCGCACCTGCGTTTGGGGGTACGCACCGCCGCCGTGCAGCGATGGTGGTGGTCCCCGTTTCCAGCCGAACGCATCGCCGCACTACGTCTGATCACAGGACTCTTCGCTTGGGTCTATGTCGTGGTGCGCTCGCCCAGCCTTCTCAGCGCCACAGATTTTTCCCGGCAGCGCTTCGAGCCCATCGGTCCCCTCGGCTGGCTGGACGCGCCACCTCCAGATTTCGCCGTCTACGCCCTGCTCACCACGTGTATCGCCAGCGGCCCCCTGCTGATTCTCGGCTGGCGCCACCACGTGAGTGGACCTATCTTCGCCTTCGCTTTCATGTGTTGCGCCACGTATCGCAGCTCGTGGGGGATGGTGTTCCACACCGAGAACATACTCGCCATCCACCTATGGGTGCTGGCCATCGCCCCTTCCGCAGATCGCTGGTCGCTGGACACCCGATCTGGCCGCTCGCCGGGAGCTGACGTCGTCACAGCGCGGGCCGCACAGGGTTACTACGGCTGGAGCGTTCGGACCTTGTGCCTCACGACCGTGCTGACCTACGTACTCGCGGGGTGGGCCAAGATCGAATACGTGGGCATGCGGTGGATCACGGGTGAAGCGATGCAAATGCAGATCGCATACGACAACGTGCGAAAGCTACTCAGCGGCGCGTCGTACTCCGAGCTCGGCATGTGGCTCGCACCGCATCAAAGCCTGCTCGCCGTCGGCGCCTGTCTCACACTGGGGATGGAGCTACTCGCCCCTGTCGCACTATTTGGGCCGCGCCTTGGGTGGTTGTGGTGCCTATCTGTATGGGTCTTCCACGTCGCGGTGTTGGTGCTCATGGCGATCCTCTTCCCGTACCAGTTATCGGGTGCGGCCTATGTTTGCTTCTTGCGACCCGAATCGTGGCACCGACTCCGGCGACCGCTCAACCGCTATTTTGGCCCCACAGGCGACGCGCCGGCGCGCGCCCTCGATCGTTGTTCCAATCGACGCCGCGCCCATTGTGTGTGACCTCGATCACCAGCCGTCCGCGCTCCTCCTTCGCGCACAGCGTAAGCGTGGCGGGTTCGGTCTTGCCGGCCTGTTCGCGTTCTTGCGCGCTTTCGAGTCCGTGATCCACCGCGTTGCGGACGACATGCGCGAGCTCGGACCAAAAGCCCGACCAACGGTCGGGAGCAACCCTGTAACTCCGCAACTCCGCAACTCCGCAACTCCGCCCACGTGAGCGCGGATCCGAAAGTGTAGCGCTGCGTAGGCGCTACACCGCCGCCCAAAGTCACCCAACGCGCCTGCCACCCTGCTCGAGATCGTCCAGCCGCAGTGCTCGACATCGCGCCACATTCCCGGATTCGAGGGTCTTTTCTCCTGGCCAGGCGAAGTCTCGCCGATCACCCGCCGGATCCAGCCAACCGTCCTACCCGCGCAACACCTGCTCGATGCGCGAACGATGGCACGCTGTGGGCCGGAGCAGCACTTTGACCATGTCCTCCAGCCCCTCGAGTGTGAGCGGTAACATGGGAAAAATCCGACCGATCTCCGCGATCGTCGGAGCCGACCAGATCCGCGTGGGCTCAGGATTGAGCCACGCGGCGCGCGGGAAACGATCCGCAAGACGAGCAAGCCAAGTCAACCCCGACGGTGCGACACCTGTGTTCCAAAAGTCGCCCGAGGAGACCAGCAGCTCACCGGGGTGCATCCACGCGTCGCCGACAAACACGAGAAACCAGCGCTCGTCGAGGCTGCCTATCAACTCAGCGGTCGACTGTGCGCGGCGGAATGAAGCATCTTCGTAAACCTCGCCGTATACGCAATTATGGAAGTAATAGGAGCGAAGCTCGCGGAACCCACCACCACGATACGCGGCGCTGAACAGCTGGCTCACCAGCTGAGCATGCGGATCCATGCTCCCCCCCACATCGAGCATCAATATCAGTCGAAGATCGTTGCGCCGACTCGCTCGCCAGACGACGTCCAAATCCCCCCCGCTTTTGGCCGTCGCCTCCACGGTCCCCTCGAGATCGAGCTCATCGGCGGCGCCTTCGCGCCTGAGCTGGCGGAGTTGACGAAGCGCAGAGGTGATGGATCGCGTGTCCAGAACAAGATCTGTTCGAAAGCCGCGGAAGCGCCGCCTATCTGCCACGGCCAACGCCGAACGCCCCCCCCCCGATCCCCCGATCCGCACCCCCGAAGGATGGGATCCGCCGCGTCCGAAGGGCGAGGTTCCCCCGGTTCCGATCCATTTGCTCCCGCCCTCATGACGCTCGCGCTGTTCCGCCAAACGCTCGAAGAAGCGCGCGCGCAACGTATCGGTATCGAGGCGCTCCATCGCAGCGAGCGACGCTGAGTCCAACGCAGCGCGTCGACGCGGATGCTCGAGCCATTTCTGCAGGTGATCGAGCATCCGCTCATGCACCTGGGGTAGCCCCTGAAAGGTCTCGGAGAACGCGAGGTCAAAGCCATCATACTGATTTTCGTGGGTCACCAGTATGCAACGGGCGACCTGGTAAAAACCCTCCAATGTGTGCTGGTGCGAACCAGCCGCCAACGCCTCGCACAGCATCAACCAGTCGTGGGTCGACACGGGGAGGCGATGGGCGCGAAGCCGGTAGAAGAAGTCTAAAAAAAGATCCCCGGACATCAACCGCGTGCCCGGCCCGCCTTGACTTGTTGCACACGCGCGAAGTCTTGCTCCTTTTTCAAGAGAGCGCCCACAAAGGGAAGTTCTCCGCGGTTTAGATCCACCGCTTGCGCGCCGCAGTGGTGTAGCGCCGCCAGCCAATCCACAAGTTCGCTGGTGCTTGGCGGCTTGCGCAATCCGTCGACCCGCCGAAGTCGATAAAAGGCGTCCATCGCCGCCGAGACCAGTTCCTGATCGAGTCTGGGATGGTGCACCTCTACAATCCTCGCCATCAGCTCCCGGCAGGGGAACTCGATCCAGTGAAATACACAGCGGCGCAAGAACGCGTTCGGGAGTTCCTTTTCGTTGTTGCTGGTGATGACCACGAAGGGCCGTTTGCGCGCCGCCACGGTCGCACCGGTTTCGGGGATGGTGAAGCTCATTGCATCGAGTTCATGGAGTAGATCGTTGGGAAACTCGAGATCCGCCTTGTCGATCTCATCGATCAACACCACCGTCTCCTGCTCGTCTGCGAAGGATCGCCCCAGAGGACCGAGCGAGATGTATTGGGCGATATCGCTGACACTGCCGTCGCCGAACCGACTGTCGTGCAGGCGACGGACTGTGTCGTAGACATACAGTCCCTCCACTGCCTTCGTCGTGGATTTGATCTGCCACCGCAGCAACGGGCGACCCAGAGAAACCGCCAGCGCACTCGCCAGTAGGGTTTTGCCCGTACCAGGCTCGCCTTTCAACAGCAGTGGGCGGCCGACCGCCCGTGCAACCTCTACAGATCGAGCGAGCTCGTCCGACACGATATAGTCTGCGGTTCCCGTGAAGCGTGGGCTCATCGCGGAAAGTATGGCATACCGTCCGCATGTGGCGCGAGGCCTGAGGTGAGCGATGCATCCCGCGCACGACGCAACCAACACCACGCAAGCCAGCTATCACCCACGGCTGCGTGAGCTGCCTGAACTGCGACGCTGGCTGTTCTGGGTCGCGGCCATCGCCTCATCCCTCGCACTCATGGTGGAGTTAGCTTCTCGAACGGCGCAGTGGCAGCCGCTCGGATCCTGCCTCGCGCTGTATTTGGCCGCGCTCAATCTCGTGGCCTGGCTCGGCTTGTGGCGACACGGACGTGGGCACGCGGCGGTCTGGGTAGCCATCACTGCGGAGGTCAGCCTGGCAACGCAGGCCTCGTCTGCAAATTTGACCCAGCCTGGCCCCCTCCTCGCGGGTATACTCGCCACTCTTGTGTGGTCGGGCCTCGTGCTCCGACCCGCCCACAATGTTGTGCTATCCGCCACCACACTTCCACTTCTTCTATTCAATGGTCTTCGTCTGGATGGTGCCCATCTGGTCGCCGACGGGTCCCACCGTCTCCCCCTCGTGATCTTGTTCTTGTACCTGGCCATTCCTATCGCCACCGGCGCCGCGTTGCAGCGAGCGAGCGACCTGCTCAGCCGTGCGCTCGTACGGCGACTCGCGGACGCCTCGTCCCGCGAAGGCCGGCTGACCGCGCACCTGCGCAGCAAATCGAGCGAACTCAAAGACTCGCAGGCACAATTGCTGCGCGCCCAAAAACTGGAAACCGTGGGCACCATGGCATCGGGTCTAGCCCACGAACTGAACAACATACTGACACCCATCCGTGGACTCGCCGAGCTTTTGGCAAGTGGGCTCGTGGGGCAAGCGCAGGCTCAGCACTACGGCCGCCAGATTCTCAAATCAGCGATATCGGCGGGTCGCATCACGAGCTCATTGCTCGCCTACACCTGGCAGGGCGCGTTCCAACCGGTGCGTACCAACGCGCGCGATTTTCTGACGCTGGAGCTGTTGCCAGAGCTGTCGAACCGGCTCCCCCACGGCGTCGCGCTCAAGGCCGCCATCGAGGAAGACGTGTGGATCGACGTGGACCGGATGCAGCTCCAGCACTGCGTCACCAACCTGGTCCTCAACGCCTCGGACGCCATGCCCGATGGTGGGACCATTAACGTCCGTCTGCGAACGCGTGCTGGCGCCTGTCCGCGCCCGACCCTGAGCACAACCGCCACCGCCGCGCGGCCGAGCGGGGGCCGTCCGCGGCACGCGGTATGCGACGTGAGCGACGAGGGTGTGGGTATTCGCCCGGAGCATCTCGAGGATATCTTCGACCCCTTCTTCACCACCAAGGCGATCGGAGCTGGTACCGGCCTCGGTTTGGCGCTGGTGCAAGGCGTGGTTACGCGCCACGGCGGATCGGTTCGGGTTGTAAGCCGGATCGGCCAAGGCACCACGTTCACCTTGCACTTGCCCCTGGCGGCCCTGGCGGAACCCCAAGGGTCCCTCGCCCGCGAAGCCCCCGACTGGGACCCACCGGGCCCCGCTATCATGGTGGTCATGGAAGATATCGACGAACTCGATGAACTGGAGGAAATTCTTGCCGATCACGAGTGCTCGCCCCTGTGCTGCCGCGACGTCGAGGCGGCTCAGATTCTGTTGCAGGAGGCCGCGGAGCAGGTACAAGCTCTCATCTTGGATACGCAGCTCGACACAGTGGAGATGGAAGCGAGGTACCTCGTCATTCGACGCAACCACCCGAAACTGCCTATCATCCTGCTGGCAAACGAGCCCGCAAGTCCCGCGACCCAGGCCCTGATCGGCACCGATCCCACACGCGCCGTTCGCAAGCCCCTCGATGGACGGACACTCACCGCCATGCTCCGCGAGCTTCTCCCCGGATCCACAATCGCCCATCGCTAGGTAGCACGTGAACACATTTATCCTAGTCGCGTGCACCATCCTCGCGCTCGGTACGGGCTGCGTCGCCCACCGCGGGCACTGGTCGTCGTCCCCGGCCACGGTTTCGGAGCACGCCACAGTGAGCCTCGTCGCGCTCGGAGGTCTCTTCGGCGGCCGCCACATGCGACGCACGGCGGCGGAACTCGCCGGACTACTTCAGCGCGAGAAGGCGACGGGCCGTACCGTGGTGCTCTTGTGGCTCGGCGACCTGGGGCGAGCCCACCGCCGTGGGGGCCGATGCCGTCCCCCCGACCAGATCTGGGGCCGCAGCAGTATGGGGCAAATGGCCGCCGTCGCGCGGCAACACACGAGTTCGGGTGGAGCCAGCTATGCTGTGCACGGCCGTGACGACTGGCGGTGCTCGGGCACGAGCGGCACAGGGGAACCGGAAGACGAAGCAAGCCGCGGCTTGTGGCACCACCCCGCGGCCAACTTCGTCGTGCGCATCGAGTCGGGTGAACGTGCTGCGGTGGTGTCCGCCTGCAGCACCTGGGGTCCGTGCGTCATCGAACCGTCGCGCACCTCCGCTGGGACCGAGCTGGTCTTCCTCGATGTAACGCCCTGGTCGTATCCTGAGGCCGTCTCAGCACACAAGGACGCCGCCGCGGCCTCGCTCCACGAACAGGCGCAACTCCTCCTCGCTCTCGACCGCGCCGCACCCGCAACGCGTATCCTGGTCTCGTCGGCAGCGGTGGAGAGCGGGGGCACGCACGGCAGCGGCGGGATCCGAGCCTCGGTGGGCTACCGTCGGCTACCGCTGCCGTTGCGGCGAGCCATCGCGCGCGGCATGTTCGTCGGTGCCATCGGTGGCCACGATCCCGCACTTCAGGTTGCTGCCGACGCCTCCGACGCCATCCGCCGCGCCTCGAGGATTTGGATCCACGCGCCGCTCTTTCAGGTTGTGTCCGCCGCGGCCAGCCGCCCCGAGTCCAACGGCATCCGGATGCTCGATCGTCTGCCGCGGCGACGAGGCGTCACCCTCGCTCCCGACCTGGCCACCACCGCCGCCGGCTTCGCCCGCATCACACTTTCGCCCACAACGGTGGACCTGGTCCTCCACCGCCGCGGCGCGTGGAGCTGGCAGCAAGCGGCAGTCCGCGTCCCGATCCCTCGCCCCGTCCATCCCACCGAAGGTCCGGCGCCGGCCATGGCTCCCTGTCTTCGATGCGAACCACGACCCTCGCCCAACTCGACGGAGGCGGAATAGCGGCGCCGATCCATCCTTGCCCGGCACCTGGCGAGAACGGGACCGGCCACGTGGACCTGACGCCCCCAACCCCCCGCCGGCTGTGGGCGGGCCGCCCACAGCTGTGCGAGACGAGAGCGCTATCCGCGGAGCCGGTTGACCCGCCCCCAACCCATGGTCAAACTTGCAAGCATGCAGCCACACGACGAGCGTCACACGGGATTTGATGGACCACATGGCGCACCGAGCGCCTCCTCCGATCCACGCACGCAACTCCACGCCGGTGTGGCGCGCTTCATGACCGGTGTGTTCGGCTGGATGAGCGCCGGCCTTGCCGTGACCGCAATCGTGGCGTTCCTCGCCAGCCAAAGCGACGCCTACCTCCATTCCATCTACTACTTCGGCCGCACCATCCACGGCACGTTGGTGCCGGTGGAGATGACGGGTCTCGGTTGGGTCATCATGCTGGCCCCGCTCGCCTTCGTTTGGTTCATGGGCAGTCGGCTCCAGCGCATGGACGCCCCCGTGGCTGCCGCTAGCTTCCTCGCCTTCTCCGCCTTAATGGGGGCCTCGCTCGGCCATCTGCCCATGATGTACAACATGGGCTCCCTCTCAGGCGTATTTGTGGTCACCGCGGGTATGTTCGGTAGCATCGCGACCTTCGGCTACCTGACGAAGCGGGACCTCAGCGGCCTGGGGCGGTTCCTAATGATGGCACTGTTTGGTTTGGTGCTCGCCATCATCGTTTCGTATTTCGTCCCCGGTATGAGTCTCTTCATCGCGGTCATCGGCGTGCTCCTCTTCGCCGGTCTCACCGCATACGACACCCAGAACATCAAGCAGGTCTATCTCGTCCAAGGCGGCCGGGGCAACCTTTCGATCCTGGGCGCATTGAAGCTGTACCTCGATTTCATCAACATGTTCCTGTTCCTGTTGCGTCTGTTCGGCAATCGTAACTAGGCAAACGCCGGTTTTCCGCCAGCCGACTCGGCGCAAGGCGAGCGACGCAGCCGCCCGATCCTCGGGACCGCGTCGCTTTTTTGCGCCTTGGATTCTCCACTGTGGGCGCTCTCTCCGGCGCTCTCTCCGGCGCTCTCTCCGGCGCCCACTCCCCGCCCCATTCACCTCCCGATGAGGCAACTCATGTCGGACCGCCTGCCGTGGTGCTATGGAGCCCCATGCGATTGACTGGACGGGTCCTCTGGCTCACCGATAGTCCCTCTCCCATCGCGGCACAGCTCGAGGGCACCGATCTCACGGTTGCCGAGGGTCGAGCCGCGCCTCTGCACTACGGTGTGAACACCGACGCGATGATCAACGGAGCGGCGTGCACACTCGGGTATACGGGCGAGATCCTCGGTCCCTATTTCCTCGAGAATTTCCACGAAATCGTGAAGAAAGGCGCCATCCGATCCGGCGGTTTCCAGGTCGTCGTGGGCGGCGACGCGTACGGTTCTGGATCGAGTCGAGAAGTTGCGGTCGTGGCGCACGAAGGAGCGGGTGTGGAACTAGTGGTGGCCAAGAGCTTCCAGCGAATCTTCCAAGAAAATATGGTGTACGCGGGCCTTCCCTTCACCACCGACCTCTCCGTCATCGATCACCTGGCCGCCGGCCACGATCTCGATACGAACGCCCTCGCCCAACAGCTACCTCCCTTTTTCCGCGCGGTAGCGGAGGTCGGTGGGCTACTCGCCTACGGGACCCGCCTTCTCGCCGGCGACGTCGAGCCTACCTACGCCACCCAGCGATCTCCGAGGCGGCAAAACTGTGTCGAAAAAATCGTGTCCGCGAAGGCATGGGCGGGACCCGGCAAGCCCCGCGGCGTGGCAAGCGTCGAGCCCGGCGACCAGATCCTCTGCGAGGCCGACTTCCGAGGGATGCACGAATACACAGCCGGTATGGTCATGAACCTCTACGCCAGCGCCTGGGGGGACGCACCAGTGGTCAACCCCGAACTCGCCGCGGCCTTCGAAGACCACTTCGTCTTGATTGCCCACGAGACCGTACCCGATCGTGTCAAGGCCCAGCGCCTGGCCCCCGCCCGCAAACTCCGCGACGAAATGGTCGAAGTCTGTGCGCGCAACGGCATCCGCTTACACGGTCCAGGCCGCGCACACGCTCCCGGTGTATGTCATCGCCTTGTCGTCGAAGCGTACGCACGCCCCGGCGACATCATCGTGCTCACAGACAGCCACACCCCCACAGCGGGCGTGCTCAATGCTTTCGCCTTCGGCGTGGGTTCCACCGCCATGGCCTTCGCGTTGCGGACGGGCATGATTCCCGTCACCGTGCCGAAGACTGTGCGTGTGTGGGTCGACGGTGATGCCGGGGACTTGCTCTCGCCCAAAGACCTCATCTTGCATCTGATAGGCGACGCGTATTTCCGCGAAGAGCAGTGGAGAGAGTCCGCCACCGACACCTGCATCATTCAGTTCGGGGGACCGGGCCTCGACCAATGGAACGTCGATGAACTCAGTGTACTCACCAATATGACGGTCGAAGGCGGCCTGATGACCGGCATCGTCGAGCCCTGCCCGCCCATCGACGCCTTCTTGCGAGAGCGTCGCGGCGAGGACACGGTGTTTGATCTCGTGACCCCCGATGAGGGAGCTCAGTACGCTCGTACGATCACGGTACATCTCGACGATGTACCGCTCACCGTCGCCACACCTGGCGACTCCCGCAACCGCATGGCCCTCGATCAGGTCGGAGATGTGCCGATCCACAACGTGGTCATCGCGTCGTGTACGGGCGGATCGCTCACCGACCTTCGCGCGGCGGCCAATGTCCTGCGCGGGCGCACCATCCAAGAAGGGGTGCGCGTCACGGTCACGCCCTCGAGCACTGACGTCGCCGAAGCGGCCCGCAGGGAGGGCATTTTATCGCTGTTCCACAGACTCGGCGCAGTCGTCAGCGAGCCCGGATGCGGCTCGTGTATCGGGAACGGCCCGGGTATCCCCTACGAAGGCGAAACCACCGCAAGTACGACGAACCGGAATTTTCACCGACGCATGGGTGGCCCCGGCCCCGTGTACCTCGTCTCGCCGGCCGTCGCGGCCGCGTCCGCCGTCACAGGAAAGCTCACCGACCCTCGCTCGCTCCGCTAGGTCGCTGGGTCGACAAGGCGCACGGCAGCCCAGTGCCCGGGGCGGGACTTGAACCCGCATGCTTGCGCGGGGGATTTTAAGTCCCCTGTGTCTACCCATTCCACCACCCGGGCGCGCCGAGATTGTACACACGCCTGGCCGCTGACTCAAACCTCGCGCCAGCCAAGCAACCGCATGGTACCGATGAGCGACCCCGTCTCGTCTCCGCAGCTTTTGAGCACGGGCAACGCCCCCGGCACACGCTCCGTCTCGACCTCGTACCTACGTGCGCCCACCTTCCAGAAGCTGATCCAACGCTGCGCCGCCACCTGCCCGCCACACGGCGGCACACCACCAGCCCGTGTTCCGTGACCCGGTACACCAACGACCACCGGTCTGCGAGCCTCGACTCCGGCAGGTTCGAGTGCGCCGAAGCTGTTCTCGGCCAACGCGTCTCGCAAGAAACACTCCGCCGCCTGCTGTACGGCACTGAGGTCCACCCGCCCCCGCACACGGCTTTCAACCCCTGTACCGATCCCAACCCGACCCGCGTCCGTCGCCTGCACCAGCTCTTGGCATTCCGCGACCTCTATGCGCCCGTACATGTACCCATGCGGCAACGTTAACAGCACCGGCGCGAAGCGGTGCCCACCCAGATGCGACGTCTGCCACGCGCGATCGCCCACGAGCGCCTCCACGGCTCGATACAGCGGCACGCCCTTCCGGGCGCAACAGGCATCCCGCCGCCCGTGTGTACACACGAGGTAGACCGGCGCCTTATCCACCTCCCCCCAAACCTCGGGATGGGCGAGGTCCAACGTGTCGAGCTCCATCAAACTTTGCACCGTACGTGACACCAACAGCGGCTTCGAGTCGGACAAGGCACAGGGCCCTTCGCCATCACGCGGCCCCGCCCCCCCGGCCCCTCGGACCTGTGCAACGAAAACCTGCAGTCCCCGGCCCCTGCCGGCGGCACCGCGTCGGATGAGTTGTAGCCTCGCGCCCGTATGCGCGTTGAGCAAGGCCGACACCCGCTCGGCCACCGGTCGCGTCCAGGTCGGTGAGAGCTCCTGCGGCACTCGTTTTCCCCAGACCCCACAGTCCTCGACAAGCAGCCAAGTGTGCGTCTCGGCCGTAGCCGTGCCCGGCAAACACTCGCCTGCCGACTCGGAAGACCTCGAACAAGATGTGGCGGCCGACATCGCCACAAGGGTAGCGCAACGAGCAGGCCCCACGCGAGGACCCCCACCCGGCGGCCCAACGCCCACCAGAGCAAGGCTCCCACCACCGAGGGTCCCCAAAAAAGGCCCCAGACTGCCATCGACGCCATGCGCCCCCACGAGGCGCCGGCACGAGCCCGAAACCAAGAGAGGGCCGGTCCCCCAGCGACCCGCCCTCTCTGCTTCAAGTTTCAGCCGCAGCCCGACCGCGGGCTAGCCGCCGGTATTGCCGGTGTCGCCGTCGTCGCCACCCCCATCATCGCCGAACGCCTCGTCCTCGCACAAGTGCTTCACGTCGAAACGGCCGTTGCAGTACTTGCCTACCCTGAGCTGCGTCTTGCCCTTGTCACTCACAAACGGGGCGTTGCTCGGATCGAAGGAATGCGGGCACATGTCGCAACCGCTCCCATCCGCGACGCCATCGAAGTCCGAATCCCACTGGGGCAAAAAGCACATGTGCGCCCACCACTCGTGCAGATTGTCGGGAAGGGACGCATCCGACTTGATTTTCTGATTGGCGTTGGGGTCGTCCGTTCCCATCAGCGCGGCGCATCCCGGCGGCATCACGGTGACGCCAAACAGGCCCGCGCCGTCCTCGCCTCCATGACCGTCGTCGAGCAGCTGCGGCACGCCTCGACACTGGGTCGTGTCCACGCCCGCTAGATCCACATCCGGATCCGCCTCGTTGTTGCATTCGCGCTTGATTGGAAATCCCGACCAGTCGCATTTTCCCATGCATTTATACAGCACCCCCGCTGCCTCCTGCTGCTCAGACAACTTGCCCAGCTCGACGGCCGTCAGCTCGCGCCACCACCCGTCGCCGCTCTCCTCCCAAGAAGCCGCGGCTGGGTTGACGTTGCCGAATTCATCCATGTAGTAGGTCGCCACGCAGCAGCGACCGTCCACCGCGTACTCCCAAAAGGCGTAGGGACGCGGGCTATTGCGATCGCGACATTTGGGTGTGTATTCGCAGTTATCGCCCACAAAGTCGCCATCTGCGTCCTCGGTTTGCCCCGCGCCCTCCGCAGCCTGGTTGCCATTGGCCAAATAGGGGCAAGTGTCGCAGATATCGCCGAAGTTGTCGTCGTCACTGTCGACGTGGTTGCATATGCCGGACGCTTCGCACTTTGCGCCCTTCGGACACGCGTCGTCGCTCGTGCACTCCAGGCGGACGACCGGTTGGCGTGGACATCCGTCGTCCATATTGGAGAGGCCGTCCTGATCGAAGTCGTCCTCGGGTCGAAAGCCGATCACCCCCGCCGCGTTCTCGCTCGGCGGGTCGACTTCGCATGCATCACCTATCCAGTTGTTGTTCTTGTCCGACATGCACGAGCCGCCATCCTTGTGGTCGGGCACCTCGTTGCCCACCTGCCACGGCTTGCTCGGGCCGAAGCCCGCACAGTTCGCTACGGTCGGACAGTTGTCACACACATCCCCCACTCCGTCCTGATCCGTATCGGTCTGGAACGGAACGTTGCGCACAAGCATGTAGTCGGGCGGTGGCGGGTCGACGTTCTGGCCGAAATCGTTGTACGCACCGGCCAAGAGAGGGCACGTGTCGCAACTGCTGCCGATGCCGTCCTTGTCCGGATCGTCGGTTTGGACGTCGCCCTCAATGGTCGCACAGAAGTCAGACACGTCGCCCACCCCGTCGCGGTCGGCATCTTCCTGCCCCGGGTTGCGGAGCTGCTTGGCATTGTCACAGGTGCGCTCCACCTTGTCGAAGTCCTTGTCGTCCTTGCACGAGGGGCTCTTGATTCTCATGTCGAACACGTGATCGTGCGCCCCCGCATTGCTGTCGTCCAGCGCCGCCCCGTCGGCCTTTGTGAGCGCGTTGATCAAGGGCATCCCGCACGCGTCAAGAAAGGCCCTACCGTAGATACCCTGCACTTCATCTTCCGCCAGATTCGAGGCGCGCAACGCTTCGAGGCTCGCATAATCGGCGAGCGAGGGGACCACGACGCGGTAGCGTCCCGAAGAAATCGGGTTGCCGTCAACATCTTTTTTCGACTCCTTCAAGACTTTGCCGAACTCGGTTCCGATCTCCATCCAGAGCCGACCCTGTTCCTGATCTGCCACGTTAAACTCCAAACATGGCGCCTGGGTCGATGGATCCCATAGTGCCACGTCCGCAACGCAGCCCTCGCCCCCTGCGACGGGAGGCGCGTCGAGTTGCCGCCAGCAAACGCTGGTGTCCACAACGTCCTTCTCCGCAAGCAGGACCGCCGACCCACTCGGGTCGTCTTTGGTACACAGCGCCCTAGTCCCATCAGCCTCCTTGCCGCTACCGAACCCGTCCAACGGAACCCGCTCGAGCTCGTACACGGCAATCTTGTTCAGATTGTGCGGCGCCATGTCGTACTTGTTGCTAAATTTCACGATGAAGTAGCCGCACGCACCCATCCCAACCCGAGTGGCCGGGAAACCGCTGCCGGGCTCCACGTGGAATTGCGGTGTCTTGAGCACGTACGTGGAGCGGCCGTCGAGCGTGTTCCCGCGTTTGTCACGGACGTGCTCGCCCTCCACACCGAACTCGATATTGTAGGTCGAACCGGAGCACATGGCGCGGTCGAAGTCCTCAAATGTCTCGTTGATGGCGCGACGGTCGTTGCGACGCCACCCATCGAGGTAGTTGATCGAGCCCACGTTGCCGCCAGGCCGTGATGCGCACTCTTCCAACAGCGCGCGACGGGGCGCCCCCGAGTCGGCCGGGCGAAACGTAACCCCCTTGAGACTTGGGTCGTAGACCACACCACCGAGCTCCTTGACGAAACGGGTCGTGTAGACCCCGGCGTTGCTCGAAGGATCCGACTCGAGTCCCCCGTTGGGTCCCGCCTGTTCGAGATCGCCGAACTCCCCCGTGCAGTACCGGGCGACATCGGCGGCGCAGGCCTCCGGCTGCGCGTCCAGCGGACCGCAAAAGCAGTCACGCTTGTTCTCGCCGATGGTCAGCGATCGGTCGTAACGCGCGATGGGATGGACGTTGGACTGGAACAGCGGGTCGCAACTCTCGCCCCCGCCGAGCGCCGACTGGCAGCACTCAGCCGCCGTCAGCTTGCTGTCGTAGTCGGGGCTATCGCACTGTGCCAATCGCTGTCCGGCGCTGACCGTGGTGCAGGCCGTGGGATCATCGGCCGAGCACTTCTCAAAATCCACGTCAGCCACGAAACACGCGCCAGCGCCCCGGTCTTTGAAACGCTTGTCGATGCAGTGATAGACACCGGTGGTCTCCTTGTCATTCTTACATCCCACGAACCACTCGGCCTGGCACATGCGATCGATACAGGCTTCGTCGCCGAAGTCGCCGTCACAAGCTGCACCGTTCGCAAGCTTGCCAACGCACGCCGCCCCGGTCAGGCCGGCGTTGCGGCAATCGTTCGATCCTTCACAATGCACAGCCTTGCGCACGTGTTCGGAGGGGCGATCGTCGGGATGCGTCTCACGCATCTTGTCGTATCGAGGGAGCCTCCACGTTTTCGTCTCGCCGCCCCAGCTGTAGTCGTAGCGCACGACCTCCATGTCGCGATTGACAGCGGGCACGAAGTCGCGACAACCGACGAAGGGATCGGGCGAGTTTGTGCACTCGATGGCATTTGCGTCACTCCGACGACTGCCGCTGGCGTCGAGCCCATACTTGGCCACATTGATCGCCTGCTCGAAAGAACAGGCGTCGCAGCAAGTGTTGACCCCCTCCCCAGGCGTGCAACCGAACAGGCGGGTATCGGTTTGACCGCCAAAAGATTTGGTCTCGCCATCGACCTGCATACGCAACGGGATGCCGTTCGCGTCAATCTGGTCGCATACCGTCGGGTCCTCGAGCAGCTTCGCGTTGGCGTTTTCACCGAGTTTTTCAATACATGTGAGGTTGACCGAACGGAGGCTGCGCTCCTTTTGGCCGGCGGGGAAGACGTAGTCGCCGTTATAACGCGTGATGGGACCATCGATTTTGGCGATCCGGCTCTTCCACTCGTAGATCTCGAATTGTACGGGTTGTTCCGGGTGCTTGCGGGTGAGCTCCACCGACTGTGGGTCCAGCAGATTGTTGAACACGAACTGCACGCCAGAGAAGGTCATCAACGGGGAGATCTTGCAGTACTCGGCGGGTCGCTCTGAATCGAGCGCCGCCTTTGTTTCCTCGCACGGGATGAGATCCTTGACGTAGTACTTGGGCCGAGACACGGACTCCGGGCACGCACTTCCCACGCAGCTCGCATCGGGATCCGTGGTGAGCAGGTGGACTTTCCGGCCCGCATAGTTGAGGCCCGTGATGCTCTGCAGGTAGAGATTGTCAGGGTCGCAGACACCACAGTCCGGGTCATCGACACAACCCCCACTGCCCAGGCTCAACCCGAGCGCCAAGGCCAGTGCCCAGCCGCCACTGAACCATCCAGTAAGCCTCGAGTTGCGAGAGCTCTTGGAGCTGCCGCTAGTTCGCGAAGAGAAAGGAGATAGAGCCATGGCGCAGAAGTCCTGTGAAAGAGGCGGAGAGTCCGGAGGTGGTCGCCGAGGCGAGCGGCAAAAACGGTGGCGGCAGAGAAGAAAAAAAGTGGCGCGTCGCTACCTGCGAGCGGTG
This sequence comes from Nannocystaceae bacterium, assembly GCA_036479215.1. Taxonomy (GTDB): domain Bacteria; phylum Myxococcota_A; class Polyangia; order Nannocystales; family Nannocystaceae; genus FL481. Next base: position 45,303 of record JAZGFE010000284.1, read on the forward strand.
AAATGGTATACGCGGAGAGACAGGCGGGTGCGGGGAGACAGGCGAGTGCGCGTGGAGACAAGCGGTACGCGTGCGAACGCGTACTACATCGCCGTGAGCGTGTCGGGGGTCTTACGCCCCTTTCGCTTCACGATACCGAGCACAGCGGCGCCGGCACGTTTCGCCATATCCAACAACTCGACGGCCTCGCCGTAGTGCGCGTCGTCTTCGAAATCGATAAAGACGACCTTCTTCTCACGATTGCGCAAGAGACGCTCGAGTTCATCTTTGATGCCGCTCTTCTCGACCTGGATGCGGTTCAGCGTCACCGCACCGTCCTTACTGAGGCCGAGCACCAAGTTGTCACTGTTTTGGCTGCGCTGCTGCCGATTCTTGCTCTCCGGCGGAACCCGTACGGTGATCTCTGGAACGTTCTTGGGCACCATCACCATGAAGATGATGAGCAACACCAGGCACACATCCACCAGCGGGGTGACGTTGATTGCGCTGTTTGGCCCGCCTGACGAGCCGCCTGTGTCCATTCCCATGTAGGGGTGCCTCCTGGGTAGTCGAGTCGGTCGTCAACGGCGAGAGACGCCGGAGTTTACGCGAGTTGGATCGGATGAAGTGGAAAAAGCGGCGTGTACATGCGGGACACACGCGACCCCGCAGGCGTGGTGGCTACCCTTCTGGGAGGTCCACCACCAAGGCGATATCTTGCAAATCCGCAGCGTTGATCCACTCCATCACAACCCGCACGCGACCGTAGTTGGTGTTGCGATCGCCCTTGAGGAAGAGCACGGGTCCGCCGCCGCTTTTGGCCGCCTTCCCAGTCGCCACCTTCAGTTCCTCTCCCAGCGCGGTCACGAAGTCACCTCTGCTCGAGTACGCGGTCTGATTGATCCACGCCCCCTGGTCGTTGACCGAAACGAATACCTGGTCCCCCTCCTTGTGCAACGTTGCATCGACCAACACGGGCAGGCGTACATCCTTGCCACGGCCAAGCATCGGCGTGATCACCATGAAAATGATGAGCAACACGAGACACACATCCACCAGTGGCGTCACGTTGATGTCACTGTTGGGCGGCGCTGCACGGAGCCCGCTGTCCTTCTTGTACGCCAGCGAGCGCGTGCGGCGCCCAACGTGTGCGCCCTTGGTCATCAGTAGCGACCTTCCTTGAGCACGTAGTCGATCAGCTCACTTGCCACGTCGTTCATATCGATCATGAAGCCCTCCACCATCGCGTTAAAGGCGTTGAACGCCATGACCGCCGGGATTGCCACGAGTAGACCAACAGCTGTCGCAAATAGCGCTTCCGAAATGCCACCCGACACGGCACCCAATCCGCCCCCGCCATCGCCGGAGAGGCCTTGGAAGGCCGAGATGATGCCGACCACCGTCCCGAGCAGACCGATGAAAGGCGCGGTCGACCCGGTGGTCGCTATCGTGGTCAGACCACGCTTGAGCGTCGCGGTCTCGCGCTCCTTGGTTCGCTCCATTTGCCGATTGACGGCGTCCACAAGGTCAAAATCGCCGACATCATCCGGGCCTTCTTCCTGTAGGGCCTCGAGACCTCGGATGTACTCACCCAGGCCAGCTCCGACGATCTTGGCCACGGGACTGTGTCGGTGCTCGGGCACCGCCGCAACCGCCTCGACGAGCTTACGCTCCGTCAAGAAGTTCCTCAACAGCATGATGTAGCTCACGCTCTGTCGCTTGGCCTTGCCGTACACCATCAGACGTTCGATGGTGAGAGCCGAGGCCGCCACGAACTGCAGTCCCAGGAAGATGATGACCAATTTGGCGAATGGCCCCATTTCCTCCCACATGCCGGAGATGGAGAAGTCAGCCGCGAGCAGCAAAAAATTGTCCATGTTTGTGTTTCCCTTCAGCTTCTGGCCCGCGCCGGCAGGCCGGCGCGGCTTTTCGCGCCTCGGTTCGCAAGCTTGCTACTTTGGAGAGCGCTACTTTCCGAACTTGAAATTGAACGTGACGGTGGAGCAGATCTTCTGTGGCCTGCCTCCCACCAAGAATGGTTTGAAACGCCATTTTTTGACCGCGTCTTTGCAGATCTTGTCAACCTTGGGGTCTGCTCCGCCGCGGAATTTCGCCTTGGTTCGCACGTCGACGACTTTGCCACCCACCGAAACGCAGAAGAAGGTCTTGTTCCTACCTGCGCGCCGATCAAACATGGCGGCTTTCGTGGACGCCAGCAGTTTCTGCGACGGGTCGGGGCTGTAGATCGCGTTGGCCTTTACCGCCGAAATCGGCTTGATGGTCTCCCGTTTCACTTCCCGCTGCGCCACACCCAACCCTCCGACGACCCCACCGGGAACCCCACCAGGTACGCCACCGGGAACCCCACCAGGTATTTTGGGGATGCCTTTGGGTTTCTTCTCCTTCGGGATCTCTTCCTTGATCTCCTTCGGCTGGACGACATCTTCTTCGATGGGCTGATCCTCCTCGGGGATTTCCTCGTCCTCCTCTTCCTCTTCCTCTTCCGCCGCGGGCGGCGGCGGTGGTGGTGGCGGTGGCGGTGGCGCGTCCTCCGTCATTTGCACCATAATGAAGCTGATCGTCGGTGCATCCATCTTGGCGACGCTAAGTTTGCCCGAGATCCACATGAAGAGGACCATGACGACGGTGCCCATCACCGACACGGTGGCAGTGGCCATCAGGAGCTTGCGCCGGCGTGGATCGGCTTTCTGGTGTTGCAGGTAATGGTCGAACATTGATGTCTATGTCCTTTGCCTCATCCCGCTCAAACGCATGCGCCTGACATGGGGGCCTAACCCCGCCGCCTACGACGGCCCTTGCGGCGCTTTCCGCGCTTTCCGCCGCCCGCCAGCACCTCTCGGAGCTCCTGCTTCTGCGCGTTGTCGGCCGCCTGTTCCTCGGGGGTGAGCGGCGGAAGCGGGCAGCAGCCCAGCACAGGCGCCGCCGAGGACGCCAACACCACTCCATCCGCGCTCAGCTTGCCCTTGAACGTGTCGGACTTGCCGGCCTGCCAACGTGCGACGGAGAGCTCGACGAAGCCCGCCAGTTGCTCCGGCCCGTAGTGTTCGCCAGCCATCATCGCCGGGAACGTGTGCCGGACCTGCAGGCCACCGACCAAAGTGAGATCCACCACCGGCGCGTTCAGAGGTCCGCCCGGTCGGATCGACGCCACCACAACCTTCGCAGTGACCGACACCCCTCGCCCCGCGAATGCGCCAGGGCTCGCCTGCAATTTGGCCACATCTACGGGCATGGGGCAGTTGGGGAGCTCGTCGATGTCGCAGACGGCACGCTGTTCCTTCCACGCGAGCATGCTGTCTTCACGGGCCAACAACGCCTGCAACGCTTCGTGGTCGGTCTGGGGGGGATCGTTATAGATGCGCGCCAGCTGGCGCTGCATATACGACATGCTTCGCCAAACGTACGGGTCGCGATATTTCGCGTCGACCTTGGTGGCGTGGTTGAGGTATCCGATCACCCGATCGGCGAGCTCCACCCGAGCGTCGGGGGTCATGTCGCCGTTGTACGGCAGCCCGGACTCCGGATCGGGGAAGAGGGGAGCGAAGGTCCGGACCGCCAGCGTGTGCCATGCCTGCGCGCTTTGGGGAAAATCTTCTGCTCGCTTCTCGTACCACTGCGCCGCCTTTTCGGGCTTTTGGCACACGTCGTCGTAGGTACGGGCGATCACCGAGTACAAGCCCTCGGCTTTCGGGTCGGTCTGCAGTTTCTCCTGCCAGTGGGTGATCAGATCGTCGCAGCGCGAATCGGCCGAGAGTACCGCCAGACGATGTTCCCGCGCCATCTTGTCGTCTTCGGCTGTCTGGACCTCCAGCGCATTGTACCAGGCCTGAAAATCGGAGAGCGCGATGTTGGCGTACTTGTGACGCCGTTCGAGCTTTTCTGGTTGGTCCGCCTCCTTGAGCGGCAACACGATACTTTCGGCCGCGCACGCGCGGTTCCACAGCAGCGTGACACCACCGGGTTCGTGCTCCTGAGCCTCCGTATACTTCGCTACGGCCTGCTCGTATCGGCCGTCATTGTAGAATTGATTGCCTTCGCGCACGAGGTCTCGCGAGCGGATCTTCGAGCAGCCGGGTATAGCGGCCAACGCGAGGCAGAGTATGGCGAGCGCGAGAGGTCCGTTGCGCATGGCGGGCGCAATGATATTCGGGCTCCGCCCGAATATCAAGGCGCCCTCGGACCCGCTTCGACCCTCGTACGCACACGTTGGTTGCAAACCCCCAGCGAATCGGGCCAATTTCGGTCTTTTTCGACGCCGCTGTGAGGCGGCCCACACCACCGTACCGACGCGGGGTGCGTGCGCACGCTCGCGCGCAACGCCGGCCGCGTGGACCGTCGAGCCTGCCGAGCCTGCCGAGCCTGCCGTCAGGCTCGGTCCGGGAGATAGCGGATCTCCGCGAGGGAGGTGGCTGCGGCGGCGACCATGACCAGACGGTCCATGCCCAGCGCAACACCGGCGCAGTCGGGTAAGCCGGGATGCCGGAGGTCGGCCAAGAATGCCTCATCAACCGGCAGCGGTTGCGCGCCAGCGCGGCCACGCAACCCGTTGACGGCTTCGAAACGACGACGCTGCTCTGTCGGATCGGCGAGCTCGAGATAGCCGTTGGCGAGCTCCACTCCGCCGACAAAGCTCTCAAACCTCTGCGCCACGCCGTCCAGCACCTGTGACAGCGCGGCGAGAGGGGCCGGGAACGCGACCAGGTGCACCGCATGGTCAGGGCCGAGTGCGCGCAGCCAGGGGTCGAACATCCGGGTCGACCACAGGGTGTACAGCTCGGTCCATGCCTCGAGCCGCGCAACCGACTCCTCGCTCGAAGTGGCCTCACGCCTTCGCAACGCGACCGCAGCGAGCGAGCTTACACGCGCAAGCAGCGGTGCGAGATCCCCGGCCGACTCGTCGCCTCGGAGAGGCCGGCCCAAGTCCTCACCCATGCGCTCGAGCAGCGAAACCACGCGCCAACGTGGCGCTACACCGCCGCCTAGCTGGCGCGCCGCCGCGACCATCGACTCCACGTCCGTCATCGTCCGCCGCAACGAGGCGCCGACCCGATACCACTCAAGCAGGTGAAATTCAGGCAAGTGATGCGGCCCAGACTCGCCCTCCCGAAAGACCGCCGCGAGCTCGTAAATGGAGCCACTCCCGTGGCAAAGCAAACGTTTCAGCGCCAGCTCGGGGCTCGTACGAAGAAAACGTACTCCGATGCGCGAAGGCTCGATGTACGGCTCCACCGCCGGAGCGTCGATGACCGTCGGCGTCGCCACCTCGCGCAGCCCCTCAGCGCGCAAGTAGACCCGCAGGGCGTCCGTGACACCGTCCCAGAGCCCCACGCGTTGCGCAACGCTCAGCCGACGTCGTGTGCCGCCTGGGCGACGTTCGCTTGTAACCCTTCCGGCCACTAGGCGTTGACGCGCTCGACATAGTCGCCGGAACGCGTGTCGATCTTGATCCGCTCTTGTTCCTTGATAAAGAGGGGTACCTGCACAAGATAGCCCGTCTCCACGGTGGCGCCCTTGGTGGCGCCCGTGGCGGTATCCCCTTTCACGCCCGGTTCGCAGTGTGTCACGGTCATCGTCACGTGGCCCGGCAAGGTCAGACCCACCGCACGACCCTCGTAGAGCAAGACATCGACCTGCAACTGATCGATCAAAAAGCGCTTGTCGTCGCCGACAATGGACGCTCCGAGTTCGAGCTGTTCGTAGGACTCCTGGTCCATGAAAGTATAGTCGTCTCCCGTGGCGTACAGGAACTGCATGGTCCTCGACTCCACGTCGGCATCCTCAAGCTTGTCTCCCGAACGGAACGTGCGATCGAAGACACTGCCCGTCAGCATGTTCTTGAGCCTACACTTGTAGAGGCCCTGGCCCTTCCCGGGCTTGACGAACTGAAAGTCGACGACCACATAGGGATGGCCATCGAGTCGGAGCTTGGCGTTTTTCTTGAGGTTCGAGACGTCCATACAATACCTTCGCGGGGGGTGTAGAAAGGCCCAAGGCGAGTGTCAAGCCCGCTCGCGGCGGCCCGCTCACCTCCTCGGCGCCCGCGAGCAGCAAGATGAACGCGCTGTCAGAGCGGCCGAGAGCTTGGAGCATCGGTCAGGCATGCTGTAGGTTCCACTCGGTTTAACAACCCGTGCACGCAACATCCGCCGACACGGCGCCCCCGGAAGCGGATCAGGCGCCTACTTTTCTCGTGGTCGGCGCAGGGGGGTTGGGGTGCCCGGTGCTCATGGCGCTCGTGGCCGGGGGCGCACGGAAGCTGGTGGTCGCGGATCCCGACACCGTCGAAACGTCCAACCTCCAACGCCAGGTGCTGTTCCAGCACGCGGACCGCGGTCGCCCGAAAGCCCGGGTCGCGGCCCAGCGAATCGGGCACGCCGATCCGCGCGTGAACGTGCGCGCCGAGGTTGCCCACGTCGATCTCGCGTTTCTCCGCGCCTGGCGCTCCCACACCGCGGGGAACACGGTCGTCCTCGAGTGCACCGATTCGCCAGCCCTGAAATTCGCGCTCAACGACGCATGCGTGGACATGGGCCTCTCTCTCGTGATCGGTGGGGTGCTCGGTTGGTCCGGACAGGTCATGGCCATCACGCCCGGCTCGGCGTGTTTCCGCTGCGTTTTCGAGGCGCCGCCTCCGCCCGAGCTCAGCCCCACCTGCGCCTCCTTCGGCGTCATTGGCGCCGCGGCCGGAACCATCGGTTTTTTGATGGCGCTCTTTGCGCTTCGCATCCATCGCCATCGCCGCGTCGCGGGTCGGCTGCAGACCATCGATCTGCGTAGCGGTCGATGCGCCAACCTGGCGCCGCGGCCTCGCAGCTCCTGCCCCGCGTGCGGGCGGCGCTCACACGGGGCCCGCGAACCGAAACCGTCGTCGCCCGGCCCGGTCCCGCGAGCCAAGGTGCCCCCCCCATGAGTTGCGTCGGTACGCTCAGCCGTGGAGAGCCTCCATGCTCGAGATCTTTCCCTCCTTCTTGCCCCGCCCCGCGCTCCTTCGAATCTACGCCCACGCGCGGGAGGTTTTTCCCTGGGAATGCTGCGGCTACATCCGAGGCTCGGGAGATGCGGCCATCGTCTTTCGCTGCACCAATCAGCAGGAAGAGATGCACGCGATCGATCCGACGAGGTTCCCGCGTACAGCCGCGAGCGCATACCAGATCGGCGGGATCGAACTGCTCGATCTGGCGCGCAGCTTCGACGGTCCGCTGCCCGCGAGCGTGATCTATCACTCCCATCCGGCAGTAGGAGCGTATTTTTCCGTGGAGGATGCTCGGGCAGCGGATGCCGCCCGATACCCGGTGCGTTACCTCGTCATCGACGCGCAGCCCGACCGCATCGCCGAAAGCCGACTCTACAGCGCGAACCGGCACGATGGACGCGCGACCGAGTACAACGAAGTCGCGCGTTACCGCGGCGCCGAGATCTAGCGTGAGGACAAGCGGCACGGACGCAGTCCTTCCTACTATCGCGGTCCACTGCGTCCCCATGAAAGGCGCCGCAACTAGGCCACCCACCGTCCCCCAGGTCGCGGATCGTGCAGCTTTCGCGCCCCGTTGACACCACGCTCCCCGCACGATGGTGAGACCTCGGGCGACGACGCGCCGGTGGACGCGTCGTCGAGCAGAGCCTATGCTCGGCGACGCTCATGCGACTTTACTCCGCCAAGATTCCGACCATCGTCGAAGGCCTGCTCCGCGCACTCGTGGACTCTGGCGATTTGGAGATCTCCCAGCGCGAGGAATTCAAGTCCGACGTTGAATCGATACTGCGCGAGTACCTGCGCAAGAATCGGGAGATCACCGAAGGCGCCAAGGACAGGCTCGAAGCCAGGGGGCTCAACTACTCCGAATTGCACAGAATACGGAGGACCATGGCGGATGATCAGGACTTCGGGCTCGGTGAAGACGCGCCGAAATGGATCACGTCGCAACTGCTGGAGTTGTTCATGGCATCGCAGTTCGTCGACGAGATCTTCGTCGAGGACCGGGTGCTGCGCGAGAAAATCCGGACCGTCCTGCACAACAACATGCAAGCAGATGACGATCTCGACCGCGAGGTGCGAAAGCACCTCAAGCATCTCGCCGACGGTACCGAATCCTTCGAGATAGAGTATCAAAGACAACTCGACCGCGTGAAGCGTCGGCACGGGTTGAGCTAGTGGGTCATATTCTTTGCTACCTGCAGCGCACACCCACGGGACTCCACCCGGCGAGTGTCCTCAGCCTATGTCTGGCGCGCGACTTCGCAAGCCAACGTGGCGCGACCGTGATCGGACTCGCGGCCGGGGACGGCACAGAGGGTGACGACACGGTAGTGCGCCAGGCAAGTCGCTATGGCGCGGACCAACTGGTCTTCGTTGGCGCCCGTGGGCTGACCTCTGCGCGGGATCGGCTGCGCCCGCTACACTTCATCGCGCCGTGTTCCGTGGAAGGTAACGCGGTACTCGAAGCGGCGGGACTCAGCACACCTGCGCCGAGCTGGCTGTGCGGGCGCCCCCCCAACACCGGGGCGCTCGATACCGTCGTCTCCGTGGTCGCCGGCGGCGCACCGTGGCGCGACCTGACCGATGCGGTGGCCTACGCGGAGTACGAGGAAGACTACAGAGAAGCCTCCGACCGCTCGTGGGTACCGACCCGTAGAGACGACACAAGCGCCAAACTAGTATACGTCGCGCCGCAAGACCTCGACGGTGAAACGAAACAGGCGCTCGCGGCCTGTGGTGCGACTCGCGTGAGCCCCGGCAGCGCGCACGACCTGATGGACGGTACGCTCCTGTGGCTGGACGCCGGTCCGGCCGGGCTACCCGAGGCGGTCGACACCCGCGGCGCTTCCGCCCGCGTGCTGTTATTGCCCGGACCCATGGCGCAAGTCCAAAAGAGCTGGGCTCGTGCGGACTGGGTGCTTCCCGGCGCCTGGCCGGAAGCGACGGCCAGACTGCAGGCGGAGCCGTGGCGGACCGCGCTAACAGCGTGACACGATCCGCACTGGACTGCGTGCTTGCGCCCAACGTCGACGGGCAGGAGGCGCTGATTAGCGAAGATACGGAGACCGTCGACAACACTCCGACCTCGGGCCTCGCCGGACAGAGGCTCCCGCGCGCCAAACTTGCCCCCACCATCCGACGCCGCCGTGGTGGGGTACGCCTCGTCGTCACCGCGACCATCGACCCCACACTGCTGCGCGCGCTCCGGGAATTCCCCCCCGTCCTCGTCGTGGTCACGGGCCCCGACGCCACGCGTGTCCGCGCGCTCGAGCCGCCGACACGCTGCATCGGGCCGCTCGCGCAGCTCCACGTCAACCCCGCGGGTTCCGCCCTCGCCTGTGCCCATGCGGCGGGCGAGCTGATGGGACTACGGAGGGCACTCGGCTCCGTGCGGCTCGCGCTGGCGCCGACACCTGCCTGGCTGTGGGAGTGGATCGACGACCCGCGCCTCGACGGTGCGCTAGCGGTGGGGTTTGTGCCCGGCCAAGTGCTCGACTTACATTGGGCTCGATGGTTCATGCGATCCCCCAAGCCCCACGTGCTGGTGCCCGTGGGTGTGGGCACCCAGGTACGAAACGAGCCCCTCGACCCGGCGCTCGACGCCCTCGTCGCCGCACACACGTTGGAGCGGTGGACCGGCCCGATCTTCCCGGCACCGCGCGTACTTGCACTGGTCGCGGGCCAGGGCCGCGACGTGGTCCGTGTCGATCCCGCTGCGGCGGCGGTGTGGGCCCAGGCACGGCGGGCGCTGCCCACCGTCGGCGCGACGCTCGGCATGGACGCTGCCGACCCCGAACTGCCGCTTGAGGTGCCCACCGCGGCTTTTTTGGCCCAGTGTGGCCGTCTGCGTGTTCGGAGACGTCGCGGATTCGAGCGCGCCGCGGAACCCCAGCGTGTCTCGATTTCGAAGGAAGGCCGCGACCGAGCATTCGAGGTGCTCGCTGCCAGCGGCGAACACCTCTCCGAGCACGAAGCCAAGGTCGTGCTCCGCAGCTTCGGACTCGAGATCACGCGACAAGCAGTGGCGAGTTCCGCCAGCGGCGCGGCGCACTACGCCGAGCTCATCCGTTTTCCCATCGCCCTCAAAGCACTCAGCCCCGATCTGCAGCGCAAGTCCGAGCTAGGGCTGGTGCAACTCGATCTCCGCAATGCCGCGGCGGTCAAACGAGCCTACGGCCAAATACTCGAGCAGATGGAGGCGCACCTACCGAGCGCGGTACTCGACGGCGTGCTCGTGAGCGAGATGGCCCCCGATGGCCTCGACGTTCGGTGCGGGGCGGTTCGAATGGCGACCGGCGACCTGGCGCTCTACGGTCGAGCGATGGGCCCGTTCTCCCCCGCCGAGGCCACCTACGCACTCGGCCCACTCGGACCCGACGACGCCCTCTTGCTCGCCGACGGCATCCTGTCACGCCTTCCGGTGCCTGCCATGCGGCGAGCCACCGATCCCGATACGTCGACGCTGGCGCAGGTCTTCTTGATCCTCGACGCGTTGTGCCGTGAAACCGGCGACAGGATCCTGCACGTCGAATTGGGTCCGCTGCGTTTGCTCAGCGGAGAACGACCCCACGTGGCCATTGATGCGCAACTCACCCAACGCGCCCATCTCGACGGCGCGTAGCGATTCCGTCGCGGCCGAGCGTCACAGCCATCCCTCACATCAGTCCGTAGAGCGCGCGATCAGCTCCTGACCCCGCTTGAGGAGATATCGTGCCGTATTGCGTCGAGGGTCTTCGATCACCTCCGCCAAGAGGGTGCGCAACGTTTGACCCAGCCTCGGTCCAGCCTCGGCCCCTGCGCGATCTATCAAGTCACGTGCCCCGATCGCCAGGTCCTTTGCATTCAACGCGGATCCGTCACAAGCCTCGGCGATGACCATCCGCTGCGCTGCCCCCACCTCGGCCACATCCAGCGCATCAGGAAGCTGGCCGGCACCGAGTCGCGCCACGATCCGGCGCAGCTCAGCCGGCTCCCCGACCTCGGCGAGCGCAGCGATGTAGGGCCGCGTCAGCTCCGTGACGCGACGCTGGTCCGCGCGACTCAACTTGAGCGCGACGACAACCGAAAGCAATTCAGTCGCGTCCCGCCTGCGCGGCCACAGAAGTCGCGCCAAACGCAGAACCGCGTCGCTCCGCAACGCGTCGATGTGCTGGATGGCCGCCTCCCGCTGTTCTTCTTCCAAGCGCATCAGCACCCGCGACCACAGACCCGTGCCAGCGAGCGGACGCAGGCCGTAACCTGGCCGCCGCGCACCGAGAAGCTTCATGAGCTCCGTACGAATTCGCTCGCGGCTCACCTTGTCGAGTACGCCCAGCGCCTCCGTGATGGCGCTGCAGGTCGCGGGGTCAAGGCTGAATTCCATCACGGCACAAAAACGCACCGCCCGCATGGCTCGGAGTCCATCTTCTCTGAACCGTTCCGTCGGATCTCCCACCGCCCGGACAAGCCCGTCCCTCAGGTCCGCGAGCCCGCCGAACCCATCGGTGAACCGCTCGGTAAAGGGGTCCCAAGCGAACGCATTGATCGTGAAGTCTCGCCGCGCCAGATCTTGGCCGAGATCTCGGAGGAAGCGCACAGATCGGGGGCGGCGACCGTCGACATACTCGCCGTCGCCACGAAACGTCGTCACTTCCACGGCCAGGCGCCGCTCGCCACGACCGGTCATCACCGTAACCGTGCCGTGCGCGATGCCGGTGGGGATCGTACGCCTAAAGAGGCCGACGACCTCCTCGGGCCGCGCACTCGTCGCCAAGTCCCAGTCGTCGTGGGGCGCACCGCGAAGGCAATCCCGCACCGCACCGCCCACCAGGACCGACTCGTGGCCCGCGTCGTGCAGCGTTCGGCCCACCTCGAGGACCTCGGGGGGGATGGTGGCCCGCCGCAGTCGATCCCTGGCTTGTGTCGCTGTACGGGGGGTTTGAAACGGTCCGGGCACCCGCGTCACGCTACTGCGGTACGCGTCGGAACACGACCCCCGCCAAGCTCGTGCGGGGCAGATCGGGCCCGCAACACCCAGCACGCCCCACTCACCCTCTCGGACTAAAGAACTAGCCTCGTCGGTCGATGTGCCAGACGCGCGTTCGCCGTCCAGGAGCCCCAGATGTCCAAGATCCTCGTCGTAGATGACGAACCGATCTCACGCAAGATCGTCAGCAAAATTGCGCAGACCCTCGGCCACACCACCGTCCACGCGTCCGACGGCATGCGCGCCTGGACCACACTCGAAGATAATCCCGACATCGCGCTCGTCTGCACCGACTTCGAGATGCCACAACTCGATGGCCGCGAGCTCACAAGAAAAATCCGCTCGAACAGGCAACACGCAGAGCTGCCCATCGTCATGATCTCGGGTGTGATCTTGCCGCATGAGCTGTGCGCCCTACTGAGTCTCGGTGTCGATCGATTCTTGCCCAAGCCCATCGACCAGGGACAGTTGCGAGGGTATCTCGAACGATTCCTGCCCCCCCTGCACCGGCGCGCCAACCTGCGCCACGCGGCCTAGTTCGGACCTGGGCACAGCTCCACAATGATGGACCCGTAGCTGCCGTCCTCGTCGTACTCGGGTGACCAGCCCGCCACAAGATCATCGAGCCGGGCACGGCACCAATCCTCCACAGCGGGTTTGATCACGGGCTCGCCAGGGCTATTGATCCCTTTCCCTGGGATGACCCGCAACAGCGAGCAGCCCTGCTCCCGACACAGCGCCACAAAACGCGCCAACTGGGTCAGCGCGGCCGGATAGGCTAGTCGACGCAGGTTGAGCTGGGGCAACTGTGGGGCACGCAGCGCCGCGCCAAGGCGACGTCGGTCCTCCGCCCCCGAGGCTCGGGCGAAGATGGCACCATCCACATGGTCGCCCCAGCTCTTGCCGGCCCAGGCTTGTCGTTGGAGCTCCGATGCGGCTCCCACGCGGGCAGGAGCTGGCCCCGACAGTGCAGCGGCGGGGAGGCGTGCCCGCTCTGTCGGCCGCGCCTCATGGGGTGCGACGCGACGTCGAACAATCACGATGCGGTCCAACTCGAGCCCCGCAGCCCCGTCGCCCGCCCGCTCGAAGGCCAGCTGCATCAGCTCCCCCTCGGTCAGCCGACGGGTGGCGCGCTCCACCTCCCTCGCCTGGCGGCGCGCCACGCCGGTCGCGTCGCTACGCTCGGCGGCGTCGCTGAGAGCACGCAGATGAGGCGCGAGCCGCTCCCGCATGGAGAACAGCGCCGCCTCCGCCCGCTCCTTGCTCCTGCCACGCTTTTTAGGCACAGCACAAGATAACAGGGATCTACGATGCGGCCTCGCGCGCCCAGTCCCAGTAACGCGGCCGCAGCTCCTCTCCTGGCGATACTTCGACGCAAAGGCACGCGCTGTAGCCGACGAAAGCGTCTAGCCTCAAAAGCCACCACCGACTCGGATCGTCCCCTGGCATCTCGGTCGCACCCACCCGCGGATACGGGGTACAGGCCGCCAGCACGGTGAAGCGTCGAGAGGGGAAACTCAACCCCGTGGCCCAGGCCTTCAGATAGGACTCCTTGCACGCCCAATAGTCGTAAAATCCGGTCCGCCGCTCGGCCGCGTTGCAGTGCAGCCAGTCCGCGTATTCCCGCTCTGAAAAGAACCGGCGTGCGATGGCATCGAGCCCCCTGCCTTCTTTGGAACGCTCGACATCGATTCCCAGTCGCCGCCCGACGCCCACCGCCACAACCGCCACCGACTCGGAATTGGACAGGTTGAAGGTGAGTTTCTGCTCCGAGTCGACGCCCGGCTTTCCGTGCACTCCGTAGCGAAACGCCAAGCGTTCTGCCGGCACGGAGAGGTAACTCCCGAGAATCCTCCGCAGCGTCGCGCGACCGGCCACGTAACGATCGCGGTGCACATCACGGATGAATCGCTGCGCCCGTTCACGCTCCTGATCGCAAAGCAATGTCCAGTCATCCAGATGCCGCGACAGGGGGAAGCGCCACACATCGATCGTGTCGGGCCGGGCCTGCGGCGCCAGCGAAGCGTGAACCCACTCGGTCCCAGGCGACCCGCTCACATCCAGGTTCCGTGACCGATGAGGCTCGGTCGTTTCAGGGTAGCGACGCCGCTCGTGTTTCGGGGCGAGACGACTCGCCACGCGCCGGCGCTTGCTCCCGCGCGCCATCGGCAGGGTCGATGGCATCCGCATCGTGACTGCCGAGCCAGCTACCCACCTTCTTGTAGTGGACGCCGAAGCACAGGAAGCTCAGAAACGCCACCGGCACGAGCCAGACCAGCAGAGACGAGTCGAGTACGACATGGATGAGGCGATAGTTGATGTCGAGCACCGAGTTGTGTCCCGCGCGCCATTGGGTGGCGGCGACCGCCCCCCCCGCGAGCATCATGATGAGACTGTAGAGTTGGGTATGCGTGATGGCTCCGAGAATCAGGCCGCGATCATCTTCACGGAAACGCTCCAGCACCACGCGCGTCACCGGATGTAAGACGAGATAGATCGCCAAGATCGCGCCGTCGAAGGGCTTGTACGGCAGGATCACGTAGAGCAACGCAAACAGGCTGAAATAGGCCACCGTCCCGTATATCTGGGTGGGGTGAATCCGCCTACCGTGCAGGTGCGGCGCACAGCGGATGACCTTGGAACTGCGACTGGTATAGCGCACGCCGAAAGCGGTCCCCGTGGGCTTGCCCCAGCAACAGCCGTAGACGAAGCAACCGATACGCGCGATAGCTTCACCCAGCGTCACGCCGAAACAGGCAGCATCGAGCAGGACGAGCGCACTGCCCCCCGTGACGTAGGCATATCCCACGAAGGCCACGGCCGCGCCGAGGATGCCACCGTGCAGCATATACCCTGGTTTAACCAGGGTATGGAGCGGGGAACGAAACAACTCGCGCCAGTCCAGCAGCACGCTCGCACCGCGAGCCCCGATGAGAATGGCCGGTACGGCGCCAAAGAGATAGAATTGCACCTGCGTAAGCGGGTCTCCGCCCACCATGCCCGTATACCAAGCGGTAGTCGCGCAACCGAAGAAAAACGCGATGCCAATGAGCACACCATAGGTGGCGATGACCCAGTTGCCGACTCGCGCCAAGATCGTACGATTGTGAAAATCTCGAATCAGAGCCGCGAGCTCGTTGAGTAGCGCGGGCGCCTCGGTCGTGGGTAAGTCGCTGGCGACGACTTCGTGTTCGTGGGTCTGCTTCATCGGTCGCGTCCGCAAAATATTGTTCGGGCCCGTTCGAGCCGGCGAGACCTTACCACCTGCGTGGTCTGCCGCAACAACGGCGGACACACCACTGGGACGTACGACCCTCGGCTCGAAACACACCGCTGCCAACTCCTGTTCGCCGATCTGCAACACGCGCGAGGGGGGGCGAGCGTCGAGCGTACGTCACGCGGTTCCGCTCTTCCACCGCTTAGGCTGAAGTTCCAGGCCCAGACTTAGAAAACACCCATGATTGTGGGCACTTCGACCGATTTTGCCGATGCGGCTCTGCCTACAAAGTGATCGTCGAAAGCAGCTCAAGCGCCCGACTCTGGGA
>JAZGFE010000285.1:0-81763 GCA_036479215.1 Nannocystaceae bacterium
TCTCTGCGCACGCAGCTAGCTCTATGGGAGTAGCAGTGTTTTTAGGGTTGTTACTAAAACCTTTCTTTAAGTATGCGCCCTTTTTATTATTATTTTGGGCCGTGCTACTTGGCTATAGTCGTATTTATCTAGGCGTTCACTATATGTTCTAGGACTAGTCTACGAGCCCCAGATTGCGACGCAGTCGCAATCTGGGGTCCTCTCTGTCGGGCACGAAGACCTCACCTGTGAGTCGCTCATAGGTTTCGACGTACCGTCGAGCGGCCTCCATGCGGATCGTGTCGGGCAGGGGAGGCGGGGTCCCTTCCCCTGCCCAGCCCTGGGCCACCAGCCAGCGCCGAATGAACTCTTTGTCGAGGCTCTTGGGAGGCTCGCCGTTGCGCATCGCTTCGTCGTATGAGGAAGCGTACCAATAGCGCGAACTGTCGGGCGTGTGGATCTCATCGATCAACACGATGGTACCGTCGGGCCGCCGACCAAGCTCATACTTGGTATCCACCAGCAACAAGCCACGCTCTGCAGCGATCCGCTGACCATGGGCAAAAAGGGCGAGGCACCGAGCCTCAAGCCTGTCGAAAAGTTCGGGATCGATGGTGCCGCGAGCCACGAGCTGCTCCCGGCTCACGCTCTCGTCGTGTTCGCCTTTGGGGGCCTTCGTCGATGGTGTGACGATGTTCTGTTCCAGCTTCTGGTGGGGACGGAGGCCATCGGGAAGTACATGACCGCAAAAATCTCGGTCGCCCTTCTCGTAGGCTCTCAGGATGCTGGTGAGGCTGGTGCCCGTCAGGTAGCCGCGTACCACGAACTCCACAGGCACGGGCTCACACTCCACGGCACGCATCGCCTGCGGGTCGGGCACGTCCAGCACGTGGTTTGGGAACCGATCGCCCGTGAGATCGAACCAGTACTGGGCCAGACGATTAAGGATCTGCCCCTTGAATGGGATGGTACCGAGATGCACGTCGAACGCACTCACCCTGTCTGTAACGATGATCAAACGAGTACCGTCCCGTGAAAAATTCTCACGCACTTTGCCGCTGTAGTGGGTCCCTAGACCCGTAAACTCCTCCCCCAGTTGGTCGAGGGTGTGCCTGCTCGTGATCGCGTCCTTTAGTACGTCGTTTGAGATGGGCATGCCGCCGCGCAGGCTACCCCAGTACCGGCGCGCGTGCGATGGGACGACAGGCTCGGTGTCGACTATTTTCGGTCGACGCAACAACGCAGGCCCACATCCGCGCCCCGATAGTTCACGTCGAACTGCGCGGTTGCGCTGCAACTCGCACGCCTCAGGGGCGTGCCACTATCGCCACCCATCGTCACCCCCTCCGAAACCCACTCACCCACGTTGCCGACCAGATCGAAGACCCCGCGGGAATTGACACACCGGGGATGAGCGCCGCTGTAACTCGGATTGTGAGGGAACCCCGCCAGCGAAGCGGTGTTGCATCGTTCGGCTTCCGCCCGGGGACCGTAGGGGTACGCCCAGCCGGAATCCCCGGCACAAGCCCGCTTCCACTCCACAGCGGTACACAATCGGGCACCGCGCAAGCCGCACAATCCCTCGGCCTGCCGCAACGACACCTTGGTCCGCGGGGTACGGCGCAGCCCCGGGTACTCCCCCGTGTCGATGCAAACCCGGGGACCCACGGGGGCTGTCCGTGGGGGACAAGCGGGCGCCGCCCGGCGCTTCGCGCGAGACGCTGGAGACGAGAGAGCCGGACGGGACGGCTGCTGAGCGACCTCAAGACGCTCGCCGGAAGCGAGCCCTTGCGCCGTCGAGCCCGACCCCGTCACACCCGTCACACCCGTCACCAGCAGAACGGGCCCCGCCAGATCGGCGCTGGATCCGGCCGTACCTGCGAGGAGCGAACCGACCAAGAACTGCCAACCGGCAACCTGCTCGTGGGTCCGCCAGACCGCGAACAGCACGATCAGCACGCTAACAGAGGCCAATGCCGGTCCCATCGCCCACCACGGAGGTCCATGGGGGCCGGGCCTGCGCGGCACCCTGTACGGCGCCGCGCGGAGCGGCGCACTTTCGGATCCGGTCGTCGGTGCAGCGAGCGTCTCCCCGCTGTCCCCCCCTGCATGTGCGAAGGGTGAAGTTTCCGTGGACTGTTGACCCCCGAGATCTAGCCGCGTCGCCGCTCCGAACCGAGCGTCGTCCGTGGATTCGAATGCGACGGCGTCGGACATGTCTTCCGCGGCCTCCACGTCCACCTGCCCGTCGAGCGTTTCCAACTCGAAGGTCTCCAGCTCGAGGCCGCCGCGCGCCATGGGGGCGTGGCGGTCCGAGCCGGTGGTGGGAGGCAACGGCAACTGTGCACCCAACGCAGAGTCACGCGGCGTCCCGGTCGTGGCACGGCCACGCCCGATAGGATGGATTGCTCCGAGCTCGGCGACGACTTCCAGCGCGTCGCGGGGGCGAGATGCGGGATCGGTCCGGAGGCACCGTCGAACCAAGCTTAGGAAGGCGGCTGAATGGCCGTGGTGGCCAGCGTGGAACTGGGTCCGCGCTTCTGCGCCCCATCGGCCGGTGAGCAACTCGCACACAGCTTGACCCCAAGCGAAGACGTCGGTCGCGGCTCCCACATGCCCCTGGAGCATCTCAGGGGCGAGCACATCGCCCAAATCCCGGCAAGCGGCAGCCAAGCGAGCGCGATCGAAAAGCTGGGCCAAGCCGTATTGCCACAGCAAGCTGTCCCGCTCCCACCGCACCGCGTTGCCCAGACAGAACAACCCGTGCACGACCCCGCGCTGATGGAGATGAGCGAGGCCACCGGCCAGAACAGACGCCGTGTCGATAGCGGTCTCCCGGTCGAGAGCCGCACCGCCCTCGGCCCACACCTGCGCTCCGGGCAGCCGTTCCGCACCCACGACGCAATACCGGTCTTCCCGGTCAACAAACGACACTCGCACGAAATCGGAATGACGCAAAATGTTCAGCGCGTTCGCACTGGCCATAAAACGGCTGATATCGACACTGGTAGGCAGAAATTCCGCGGCCACCAAGGTTATCCAACATCCGGCGTCGGTCTCTTCGTCGTGGGCCAGAAACGTAGGCCCCAGAATTCGATTCCCGAAAGTTGGCCCAAGCTGCTCGATCAGCTCAATGTGTCCACATATCCGGGCACCTGCTCGCACGAAGACCATGCAGCAGCGAGTTTAGCAGGACAACGCGCCACGTGCTCCCCCGGATTCTTGGCTGGCCAGCGGGTCTCTCAGCGCCCCGTGCTGCCGAATCCCGCATCGCCCCGCGTTGTGGGTGGCAGCACATCCACCTCCCGGACGGAGACCGCAGCTACGGGCGCCACCACGAGTTGCGCCACGCGATCGTGGTGGTGAATCTCCACTGCGTCCGAGCCAAGATTGATGAGCAGCACCTTCAGCTCGCCTCGATAGTCCGGATCGATCGTGCCAGGTGCGTTCGCAATGGCGATCCCGTGACGTAAGGCCAAGCCCGAACGCGGTCGGATTTGCCCCTCATATCCCGAGGCGATGGCAACCGCGATACCCGTCGGGATCGCGGCACGCTCACCCGCTTGCAATGTCCGCGCCCCGTCCGGCAAACATGCGGCCAGATCGAGTCCCGCAGCATGATCGGTCATGCGCCGTGGGAGACGAGCGTCGGCACAGAGACGCCGAACCAGAAGCGCGGGCACTGGTTCGGGTACGAGTTCGCGCATGGGAACACCGGGCCTAGGCGCGCAGGTTCTTCACGTCGTCCGGGTCCACTCCGAAGGCCGCTTTGCGGCTCAAGCGGACGCGGCCGTTGTCGTCGATGCTGATGATCTTGACGACCACATCATCGCCTTCTCGGACCACATCAGTCACCTTTTCGACGCGCTTGTTCTCCAGCTCGGACACATGCACGAGGCCATCCGTACCCGGCATGAACTCAACGAATGCGCCGAAGTCCACCACGCGTTTCACGACTCCAGCATAGTGCTCACCCACAGTGGGCTCGAACGTCAGCCCCTCGATGATCTTCTTCGCACTGTCGATGGCTGCCATGTCGTCGGAGGCGATAGAGATCCGGCCGGCATCGTCGATATCGATGGCACAACCGGTTTGCTCGATGATCCCCCGGATCACCTTCCCCCCTGGGCCGATGATACTGCGGATCTTGTCCACCTTAACCTGCATCGTTTCGATCCGCGGCGCATACCGACTGAGGTCCGCGCGGGCCTCGGGTAGTGCATCCGCCATCTTGTCGAGGATGTGCAGACGACCCTCACAGGCCTGAGCCAACGCGTCTTCTAAGACCTTGCGTGTCAGACCTTGGACCTTGATATCCATTTGCAGCGCGGTGATGCCCGCGCGAGTCCCCGTGACCTTGAAATCCATGTCGCCGAGATGATCCTCGTCACCAAGGATGTCGCTGAGCACCGCGAATTTCTCGCCCTCCTGGATCAGCCCCATCGCTATCCCGGCAACGGGAGACTTGATGGGTACACCCGCGTCCATCAGGCTCAGGCAACCACCACAGACCGCCGCCATCGAGCTCGATCCGTTGGACTCCAGCGTGTCGGACACGATTCGGATCGTGTAGGGAAAATCGTCATTCGAGGGCATAATGGGGAGCAAGGCCCGCTCCGCCAAGGCGCCGTGCCCCGTTTCGCGCCGCGAGGTACCGCGCATCGGTTTGGCCTCGCCGGTACAAAACGGAGGGAAGTTGTAGTGCAGCATGAAGCGCCGGGTGACATCTCCACGGATTGTATCGAGGCGTTGCCCGTCGCGTTCGGGGCCCAGCGTTGTGGTCACGATCGCCTGGGTCTCGCCGCGCTGAAACAACGCACTGCCGTGCGGGCGTTCGTAGGGATGGGCCTCAATGTAGATCGGGCGAATATCCCGAAGTCCGCGACCGTCGACCCGCCGATGGTCGTTCACCGTCGCGTTGCGGACGATCTGTTTTTCCAGTCCCGACAAGGCGGCGCGGATTTCGTCCTCACGCGCGGGAAACTGGGTCAGGAGCTTCTTTGCCGCGCTGTCGGTGGCGGCCCTGAGAGCCAAGTGGCGCTCGTGTTTCCCGCGGATCGCCAGGGCAGTCGTCACGCCTTCCCGTCCCGCGTCCATACACGACCCGGCGAACGCTTCATCGATATCCGGGTCGACCCAGGATCGCTTGGGTACGCCAGCTTGTTCCCTCAGCTTGATTTGGGCGTCGAGCAGAGGCTGAAGCGCATCCTTCGCGAACATCAGCGCGTCGATCATCACGCTCTCCGACAACTCGGTACACCCGGCCTCGACCATCACAATCGCGTCGCGGCTCGCAGCGATCACAAGATTCAGTTCCGACCGGGCGATTTCATCCCAGGTCGGGAGGGCGATGAATTCGCCGTCGATACGACCCACGCGAATGCCCGCGATAGGTCCTGCCCAGGGCGCGTCACTCAACATCAACGCGGCAGATGCCCCGGTGATGGCCATGACATCAGGTTCGTTCTGCTTGTCGTGAGACAAGACGTTGGCGATGATTTGGGTCTCGCAACGATAGGTCTTGGGAAAAAGAGGCCGGATCGGGCGATCCGTGAGCCGACAGGTCAAGATCTCCTTTTCCGTCGGACGCCCCTCGCGCTTGAAATAGCCCCCAGGAATCTTACCCGCGGCGGCATTGCTCTCGCGGTACTCCACGGTGAGCGGCAAGAAGGGCAGATCCCGCGGCGAGGTGCTGGACACGGCCGTAACGAGTACATTTGTTTCGCCGCAGGACATGACGATGGAGCTCGCCTGCTTCGCGAGTTTTCCGGTCTCGAAACTGATGGTCCGCTGACCTACCTGAACCGTCTCGGTGAAGATGTTCATCTCTAACCTCCGCGCTGTGGGCTGGGAATCTAGAAAAGGGCTACGCCCATGCACCGGAGTCCGCAGCCAGCCCAGCGGGAGGGAACCGTGCACACGCGCGCGCGACCCAAGCCGCCATGCGACCCGTCACGCACAGTCAACGCGGCTCACTTGCGGATCTTGAGGGCCGAAATCAGTTGGCGATAGCGATCCACGCTCCTCGAGCGCAGATAATCGAGCAACCTTCGACGCTGCCCCACAAGCTTAAGCAGACCACGCCGTGAATGGTGGTCTTTCTTATGCGAACGGAAGTGCGTGGTGAGGTAGTTGATGCGCTCGGTGAGGAGAGCAACCTGCACTTCGGGGGAACCTGTATCCCCCGACTTCTGTTGAAATTTTCCGACGAGTTCGGCTTTGCGATCTACTGAAAGGGACATTTACCGTCACTTCTGAGGCGCCTCGCCCCAGCCAATTGAGTGTTTCTTGCGTGCTCTCGTGTTGAGGCGGAGCATCGTGGCGAATTCGACCATTGTCAAGCTCCTAGACCGGTCCTCAACACGCGTTCTGGGGCCAAAATTCCGCGCCCCTGTCCGTCATCGAGAATCTGAACGATGGACAACACACCGTCATCGGCCAGCCTACCCTGCACAGCGAAGCGAGCGCAGTCGCGCGGGAGCACGTCTCTGAGTGTGCATAGGTCGTCGCCATCCCAATCGAGGCGTTGGCCGCGGGAGATCCGCTCGAGCACATCACTCGGCGTGCCGAGCAGCCGCTCGTCACGCGCGAGGTCGAGCACAGGAAAAGGGAGACAGGTGGATGCCGGAACGCTGTATCGAGCGATGAGGCGGTCACAGGACTCCCGATCCAGCGCATCTGATCGTCGAATACGCCATTTCGGTGGGCGACCGGGCAACGTGGTGAGTTCCGACGCCACGAGTCCCCCGAGCACCGCCGAATCAGCGAGCGAAATCTCCCCGCACGAGATCCGCTCCAATCGACCGAGGTGGCAGGGCAGGTCGCACCGCGTCCCCAGCTCCACCGCAAGCGATCGAATATAGCTGCCCTTGCTCACTTCCACGGTCGCGTCCACAGTCACCCGCCCATCGGCGGCCGCGACACGGACGTCCGCCAGCTCGTGCACAGTCATGGATCGATGTGCCAAGATCACGCGCTCGCCCTCACGGGCGAGCTCGTGCGCCCGTCTGCCGCCCACCCTCACCGCGGAAAACGCCGGGGGACGGAGACGCAACGCGCCGACCATGCCACCCAGCGCAGTTTCGATCTCCTGAACACGATCCGGCGACACGTGGACGCACTGGGTCTCATCGCCGTCTGCGTCGGCCGTGGTCGTCGCCGCGCCGACAACAAAGCGAGCACGATAGGTCTTGGCGACAGCGGTCAGGTACGGAACAAGCTTCGTCGCCGCGCCAAGGCAAAGGACAAGCAGACCGGTGGCGGCTGGATCGAGCGTGCCACAGTGGCCCACCGACCGTGCGCGGATGGACCAGCGCGCCCAATCCACCAGTTCGTGCGACGTAGGGCCCGCGGGCTTGTCGATGAGCAACACCGAGCAGGCGCGATCGAGCTCACGCTTCGTCGCCGTCACATTCGTTCTCCCGCGCGGAGCAGCCTGCGAGAGAAGCGTCCGCCGCCTCTTCTTCCGAAGCGTCGCGAATTTCACCCAGAATGAGATCGATGCGCGCCGCGTTGAGCAAGGCGTCGTCGATTTCGAATCGCAATTGCGGCGTCCTTTTGAGGTGAATACGCCGACCCAAGGAACCGCGGATCGCACCAGCGCTGGAACGCAGCCCCTCAAGAATTGGACCGGGATCGACTGTACTGTCGAGAACATCGACGTAGACGCAAGCGCGGGACAAGTCCGGGCTAACTTCCACGTCGGTGATCGACCAGCTAGCCGTCGCGCCGAGACGTGGATCCCGCAACTCGCCTGACACGACAATTGTAGCCAACTCACGCCGAAGCATCTGCTCCACTCGCTGTAGGCGCCGAGACACGCTTGGGCCTACAGCTGAGGACGCAGAGCTTCGAGATCGAACGCCTCGATCACGTCACCGGGTTCCGCCGTGGAAAATGCCGCGATCACGATTCCACACTCCGCGCCTTCGTTGACTTCCTTGACGTCGTCTTTGAAGCGACGAAGTGACGCGATCGTGCCCGTGTGCACGATTTGTTCTCCACGCCGCACCCGAACATGGCTGGCGCGATTCAAGGAGCCGCGAAGGACCCGACACCCGCAGACCAGTCCCAAGCGGGGAATCGGAAAGAGCTCACGCACCTCTGCTTCACCGCGCTCGCGCTCGCGATACTCCGGCTCGAGCAGATCGATCATCAGCTCTTCCACACGTTCGGTGGCCTCGTAGATCACGCCGAAGAGATGGATGGGCACCTTGTCGGTTTCGGCAAGCGCGCCGGCTTTTCCAGCAGGCTTGACGTTGAAACCCAGAATCACCGCACCCGCGGGTTTAGCTCGTTTCACATCATTTTCAGTGATGGCACCGACCCCAGAGAAGATCACCTCAACACGGACCTTCTCGACCGACATTTCCTCAAGGGCATGGTGCAGCGCTTCGGCCGAACCCTGAACATCGCCACGCAGCACGATTTTGAGGAAAGGCGTCTTCTTCTTCTGGATACGCTCGAAGACTGAGGGTCCCTTCTTCACCGACTCCTTGCGACGTCGAGAATCGCGACGATGGGAGACCAGCTGTTTCGCGTCGCGCTCGCTCTCCACGACATGGAAGCGATCCCCGGCCGACGGCACGCCGTCCAGCCCGAGAACCTCGACCGGGGTCGACGGGAACGCCTCGCTGAGCTTGGCGCCAGAGTCGTCGAAAATACCCCGAATCCTACCGAAGAACTCGTTCGACACCGCGATATCGCCGCGCCCCAGACGGCCAGACTGTACCAGCACGCAGGCCACAGGACCCCTACCCTTGTCGACCCGCGCTTCGATCACAATGCCAGTTGCCCGGCCATCGGCCGGCGCGCGGAGGTCAAGCACCTCGGCCTGCAACGCCAGCATCTCCAACAGTTGAGACACACCTTGGCCCGTCTTTGCCGATACTTCACAAATAATCGTCTCACCTCCGAATTCTTCGCCGACCAAGCCATGCTCCATGAGCATCTGTTTGACGCGCCCCACGTTGGAGTCGGGCTTGTCCACCTTATTCACCGCCACGACGATCGGCACATTCGCCTCCTTCGCGTGTCGGATGGCCTCCACTGTTGTCGGCATCACCCCATCATCTGCCGCCACGACGAGCACGACGATATCGGTGACCTGCGCCCCACGAGCGCGCATGGATGAGAAGGCCTGATGGCCCGGAGTGTCGAGAAAGACCACGGCGCCCCTGGGGGTATCCACCCGATACGCCCCGACATGCTGGGTGATGCCGCCCGCTTCTCCGACCGCCACATTCGCTGCCCGTACGTAGTCGAGCAGAGAGGTCTTGCCGTGGTCGACGTGACCCATGATGGTCACCACAGGAGCCCGTGTTGCGCCTTCGGACGCCGACGCATCCCCCACAAGGGCTTCCTCTTGGAACGCAACGTTCTCAATGCTGTAGCCGAATTCGGTCGCTACTAGATCTGCCGTTTCTGCGTCGATTGCGTGGTTGATCGTGATGCCGCGCATACCCATTCCCCAGAGGGTGCGGATAATTTTCGCGGACTTTTGACCCATCGCGTGGGCGAGCTCCGAGACCTGGATTGCCTCGTCGACGCGGATCCGTTTCTTCGCCTCGCTCATTTCGGCGGCAGGGCGGACCGGATCTCCCCCTCGATCTATTTTTCCGCCTGGCCGGCGCACGAGAGACTTGCGTCGGCGCCCCTGCTGCTGAGCACGTTCTTCCCGCTGCTTGCGCCGTGTCGCCCTGCCCTTGGCGTCGGTCTTCCCAATCTCCGTAATGATGACCTGGGGCCGAGGACGACGCTGCTCGAGCGGGATGAAGCCCAAGATCTTCGGCTCCGATCGCTCGGGAGCCGTACCTACGATCACGCCAGCCTCGTTGCGGAGAACCCGACGCCCCTCATTTTCCTTTCTACGTGTGGGATCCGATCCCACACGACCTTCCGCCGGCGCTACTGCGGCCGTCGCTACAGGCGTAGCGGGAGCCCCATTCTCAGAGACGGCCGGGGTCGAAGCGCGAGCTTGAATAACCACCGGCCCCCCCGAACCCTCACCTGGTTCGCGTGCCGGAGCTCTGAGGCGACTCGCCATGCCACCCGGAAGTCGACGCGTCCCCTTGGGAAGTTCGATACGCGACCCAACGGCGGGTGTGGGCTGGAGCACCTCTGGGATCGCGCTCGCCACACCGACTCCTCCTCTGAGAGGGCGGGAGTCGCTTCCTGCCGCGGTCGACGACACGCGCACGGAAGCATCGCTAGACATCGTCCTGCCGTCGCGTATCGGAGCCTCGGTGGTAGGGTGTGCGTGCGTCCCGTGAAGGTCCGACGCGGGAGCCAAAGCACGACCATCGCGCGGCCGAGATGAAGCAGAGACCCCTCCCCGTGGGTCGTGCAGCTGGCGACTCGCCACGGCGTCCGGGTAACCGATGAGCTGCTGCGCGGCTGCCGAGGGCACGGTGGCCGACTGCGCTGCCTCGCCGAGGACAGACGGGCCCCCTGCGGACACCGCGGGACGGCGCAAGAGCGGCGCCTGGGGCCTGGACGGAGCGACGCGGGCCTGCTCGGCGACCTGTTGAGCTTGCTGGGCCACGGCTGCAGCGGCAGCCTCTGCAGCCTCTGCAGCCTCCTGAAGCGCTGCGGCCTCCGCCGCGGCTTCCTTTTCTGCAGGACGAGGACCGGCCGCACGTCGACGCCGCACAGTCGGACGGCGACTGGCCGCAGCAGGGATCGGTGCTGTGCCCGTCCCCGGAGTCGCACGGGGGGGTGTTTTGGCACCGAGCTCACGTCGGACCACGTCCGCCTGATCCGGCGCAAGTGTGCTCATATAATTTTTAATCGGAATGCTCAGATCGCGGATGATCTTTTCGAGAGCTTTATTGTCCTGGCCCAGTTCACGGGCCAATTCGTAGACGCGGATCTTGGCCATGTTGGTCAATTCCCCCCTTTTGTCGCATCTGAGAGGTGCGGGGTACAGCCCGCGCTCATTCGCTGCATCAGTTCACCGATCTCCAGCCGTCGGGTGCCTGATCCGCGAGATGCTTCGCTATCGAGGCGAGTCTTCTCCCGCAAGACCCGATCGGAGATAGAGCGCCACAGCAGCTCCGAATCGTAGACGACGCGCCCCTGCTTCTTCCACGCTCGCGCCGCGGCACGTCGCCGCTCGACGCCTCGGGCGCAGGCCCGAGACGGGCAGATGTACGCGCTGCGGCCCTTCGGACGCCCTCCAGCCGGAATCACATGACCGTCACTCCTGCGAGACAGTCGTAGCAACCGCCCCTGGGGGTGACGCGATCCACAGCCAATGCAAGTACGAACCGGTACGTGCATCTCTACTCGCCCACCCTTCCGTCCACGGTCGTCTGCTTGTCGTCTGCCGGATCTGGCAAATGATCTGTCGACTCCCCGATTTGGTCACCATCGTCGGGAGTGGGATACTCAACGTCGAGCACCAGCTTCCCACTCGCAGCGTCGTTGGCGACCTCTATGATATTCTCGGCCAATTCCGCACCGCCGACGACGTCGGCGAGCTCTTCTGCGTCTGCCACGGCGACATCGCGAAGGCTTCGCCACCCGGCGTCGAACAAGGCCAGCGCCAAGTCGACACCCACGCCCGGAATCGCGGCGATCTCGGCCTGACTCCGCTGTTCCATGTCGTGGATCTTGCTCTCGGCATGGATATCGATGCGCCACCCAGTGAGGCGCGAGGCAAGCCGCACATTTTGTCCACGCTTGCCGATGGCCAAACTCAGTTTGTCGTCGGGCACGACCAACTCCATCGTGTGTCGCTCAGCGTCGATCAGCACACGCGACACCACTGCGGGCTGGATCGCGTTGCACACGAATCGGGCGGGATCGTCGTCGAAGGGGACGATATCGATTTTCTCGCCGCGGAGTTCCTGTACGACTGCCTGCACCCGACTCCCACGCATGCCCACGCATGCCCCGACCGGATCGACATCCCGGTCACGGGACGAGACGGCGATTTTGGATCGCGCACCAGGCTCACGCGCACAAGCCTCGATACGAACGATACCTTCGTAAATCTCCGGGACTTCGTGCTCAAACAACTTCTCGACCAGACCACGATGTGTGCGAGAGAGAATGATTTGTGGACCGCGCACGGACTTGTCCACGTCCTTCACGTACGCCACAATGCGGTCACCAGGCCGGATAGACTCACGCGGAACCTGGTCCCGTCCCGGCAAAATCGCTTCTGCGCGAGCGTTATCCACCTCGACCACCATTGATCCACGTTCGAAGCGACGCATGATGCCGGTCATCAATTCGCCCTTTTTGTCTTTATAATTGTCGTAGAGATTGTCTCGCTCGGCCTCGCGGACCCTCTGGATGATAACCTGCTTGGCGGCCTGAGCCGCAATGCGTCCAAAGGAGGTATTCGTTGCCTGCAACGCGGCGATCTCAGGGAACTGCGTAGCGAGCTCCTCGCGCGATTTCTTGTGGGAATCGAGATAGTAGAGCGGGAACAGCAACTCGTCACCGATCTCCGCCTCCAGCCCCGATCGCTGAGCCTGCTCCAGGCTGATCTCCCGCATGCCTAGCTCGACGTTGTCGACGACATACAGAACCTGTGAGAGTTCTACATTGCCGGTTTCTCCGTCGAATTTGGCTTCGATATCCCGCTCGGGAAACACACGCTTCGCAGCCGTGACGACGGCCTGTTCGACCGTTTCGATCATCACATCACGCGAAATGTTCTTCTCGCGGCAGACTTGGTCCACAACCGTAGCGAGGTTTACGCTTTCTTCCATGCCCTATCCCTCGTAGACAAGATTCGCACGCCGCACGTCGGAGAGCCGCAGTCGCGTGAGCTCTCCGCTACCGTCGAGTGACTCCAACTCAACGTAGCCCGCACGGTCGTCGGTTGGGAACACCGGATCGACGGCAGTCGATCGGATGTACCCGTGAAAGATCTTTTGTTTGCCCGCGACTGCGAGCGGCGGATGCAGGCATACCTTCGCCCGTCGCCCCAGAAACCGATCGAAATGTGAACGACGGACGAGGGGACGTGCCAACCCCGGAGACGACACCTCCAGCACGTAACCCGCGCCGAGGAGCGGCGCACAGTCGGCATGCCCGGGATCTGCCTCCGTGGCATCGAGCGCGTTTCCGATGATCGGGCTCATTCGCGCGCAATCCCCAACGGAAACACCTGCAACGCAATCGATAAACACGCGCAACACTTTCCGGCTCCCGCCCTGCGACGCACCAGCCCACTCGATTGCGAGCAAGTCGAACCCCATGGAACCCAGCAGCGGCTCAAGGAATGACTCCAGCGGGTCACGAGCGTGGCCGGTTTCCTGAGGCGCGTTGGAGGTTTGCATGGCGGGGTTCACGGCAGAAAAAAAAAGCGGAGGACGTGCCCCCGCTTCGCTGAACTTCGGTACGCAGGCAGCGCTCTACCACAGCGATCCGCTCGGGGCAAGCCCGGGAAACCCTGCTCAGGGCTCGCCAGGCTTGATTCGAACACGCTGTAGAGCAGCACGATCCCGCGAGGTCGAATCCCCCGGTTGTGGCACCGACGCTGGTTCGGGTTCGCATCCTTCTCACACGCAGCGCCAAGTTGGCGAAGAGCGAGGGCGAACGCGTCACCTGCCACCTGTTGCGAGAACACCGCCCCCGCGACGCTGCACAACGTACGCCCGCACAGCACAGGCCAACGCGCGTGATATCTTCCGCCAGCCACCAACCCCCTGCTAGACCAGGAAACACCCCGTCGGCAGGGTCGTTTTGTGGCTACGGTGACCCCTGGGCATGAGCAAGTCGAGCATCCGCGGGCTCCATCGTCGCATGGAGCGATACGTCGAAGGCGACAAGCGCGCGTTCGTTGAACTGCACGCTCTGCTCACGCCTCCCCTGCGTGGATTCCTCATCAAGCTGGTGCAGGACGACGCGATGGCAGAAGATCTGCTCCAACTCGCGCTCCTCAAGGCACACCTGGCCCGAGACCGCTTTGAGGTCCGATCGGCCGATCCAGATGGCGCTGTGGAGGCTTGGTACTTCACCATCGCACGGAATGTGGCCATGGATCACCTGCGCAAACGGAGCCGAGAGCAGCAGCGCTCCGCTCGTCGGTCGCCGGGCAGCGAAGATCCCACCGCCACGCTCGTGGACGACCGTCCACACGTCGAAGACGCCGCCCTCACCCGGGAGGGCGCGGAGGAGATCATCGCGTCGGTCCGGACCGCCATCGCTCGGCTGCCACCGACGCAGCGTGAGATCGTCGAACTGCACAAGCTGCGCGGCATGTCCATGGCCGAAGTGGCGGAGCGCCTCCAGATTCGCGAGGGGACACTGCGCGTACGTGCACATCGCAGCTACAAAACCCTCGCTCGGCTGCTCGCCTCCTCATCCGTCTGGTGCGTCGTGGGCCTCCAGATCGCGTCCCACTTCGCGCGACGAGGCGGATAGCTACGGCGCGCGGGGCAAATGTGAAGTTTCGTCCGAACGATGCCCGCCGTGTAGATGGGTCCGAGACGCGGCATGTTTCAACGCCCAGAAAATGCGCTCCGAACCTGCCCAATGTACGGGACAGATGTCGTACGCGACGCCGTCGGCGAGCTCGACCACGAATACCTCGTCCGCCCGCGCGGCGCGGCGCTCTAGGTACACGTCCCGCACATCCGCCACGGCCACTTGCAACCGACGCCCACGCAACCGCAACCACAACCACCTCCAAAACAGCACTGGTGCCTCCGGGATCATGGCATAGGCCACGGCGGCGAGGCTCCGCCCGAGCCAAAGCACACCCAGGCACATCCCTGCTCGCAGCCCCAGATCCCCCCCAAAACCCTCGCTGACGGCGTTCCGCCACTGCTGCGGCAAGCTGCCCGTCACCGCCCAAAGCAAGAACACCGCGACCACCGCCCAAACACAGATCCGCACCAGTGTTCCCGTCCACCGAGCGGGCCGAGCGACCTTCAGCCAGGGGCGAAACATCTCGGCCATCGTACCACCTGCCGCGGGAGCTTCTCATGCGGCGCGACGAGGGGTCGAAACCCGACAGTCACGTTGTTTGACCCGCGCGAACACGCCAATACCGCGCGCTCTTCTTCTATGCCGGTTCGCGCCACAGGCTGCGTACGCGCAATTGGACACGATTGCGGTACGTATCGAACGCCGGGGCGAAGAGACCACTCACCCGATCTCCCACCTCAAGTCCGACCGCCGTCGAGCCAAACCAAATGGCCTCCACCCGCGTCGGTCCTCGCTGCAACGTCAGCGCGACGTGCTGCTGCTTGATGGTGCGACGTGCCGCCACGCGTAGTTCGGACATCAGGAACTGGGGCGCGGTGAACCCGATGCCGTACGGTCGCGCTGCGTCGACCGCCGCCAGTAGGTCGGATCCGACCTCCGCTAGCTCCAACGCGCCGTCATGCTCTTCGATGTGTGTCTCCGCCGCTCCAGCCTCACGCTGACGTTGAACCGCCTCGGCGAAGGCCCGTCGGAACGCGTCGACGCCATGGGCAGGCATGGAAAAACCGGCAGCTGCTGCGTGCCCACCGAACCGTGTGAGGAGCCCCGAACACGTGGCCAGGGCCGCGTGTACATCCACCCCCGTCACGCTCCGGACCGAGCCTCGCGCCACCGCCGATCCGCGGTCGACGGCCAGCACGGCCACGGGTCTACGGAAGCGCGCCACCAGGCCGGCGGCCGCGATCCCCACAACACCGTGGGCCCAGCGGGCATCCGCGAGCACGATCGCGGCTCCGGTGCCAAGCGCGGGATCCTCGGCGAGGGATCGTTCCGCTTGCTCGACGACTTGAAGTTGCAGTAGCCGGCGGCGTGTATTGAGGGCTTCCAAGCGATCGGACAGCGGTCCCGCCTCCGCGGGACTACGACTGCGCAGCAGATCGAGAGCGGGTTGCGCGCTTCCCAATCGCCCTGCAGCGTTGAGACGTGGGCCCAGTTGGAAACCCACGTGCTCCTCATCGATGGGACGTGTCTTGGGTACTTTGGCCCGCGCAAGCAACGATTCGATGCCTGGCCGACGCCGGGCCCCGAGCATCCGCAACCCGTGGTGCGTGAGTACCCGGTTCTCCGCGACAAGAGGGACCATGTCGCAAACCGTTGCCAAGGCGACGAGATCCAGCAGCACACGCGGATCCGCAACCTGCACCGACGGCTCGCGGCGTCGCACCGCCGTCCGCAACGCTGCGCCGAGATAAAATGCCACCCCCGCGCTGCACAGGCCCTTGAACGGGAACACGCAGTCTTCCCGATGCGGGTTGATGAATGCGGCTGCGGGGGGCATCTCCGCTGGCACCTGATGGTGATCGATCACGATGGATTCAATGCCTCTGGAGAGCAGCCAACCCAACGCCTCATGGTCGGAGGTACCGCAATCGCCGACCACGACCACCTGTGCCCCCGCTTCGCACAGGCGCTGCGCTGCACCCACTGTAAAGCCGTAGCCGTCCTCGCGGGAGGCGACGCGGGACACCACGTCCAGACCCACCGTCTCGAACGACTCGGTGAGCACCGCCGCCGACGCGACCCCATCCACGTCGTAGTCGCCAAATACCCCGATGCGCCTATTTTTGGCCCTCGCGGTGCAAATCAGGTCCACAGCCGCCTCAAAGCCCGCCATCGAAGTCGGAGGCCGGAGATCCCCCAGACGGGGCGACAAGGCGCGCCGCAACGCAACACCGTCCACCACCCCGCGCGCAGCGAGCAGCTCCACCGTCCGAGGCGATACGCCCAACTCGCCAGCAGCGCCATCTACATCGACTTGGCGGAGGAAGGACTCTCCGCGTCGGCGAAGCCGCGGGGTATCGTCCAACATTAAGATTGCGGACGACGACGACGGCGGCGGCTGGTCTTCTTCTCTGCCGGATCCGCCGCGACCGCGGAGGTCTCGTCGTTGCCAGTCTCGTCGTTGCCAGCCTCATCATCGCCAGATGGTGACTGCGGGGCAGTAGACGCCGCCCCGCCGAGGAGCGTGCCCGTGCCCACTTCTTCTTCACTGGCGCTAGTGATCAAATGGCCTTCGCCTTTGTAGAACCGCTGGTTCACCCACAAAAACACCGGGGAGGCTACGAACAGTGAGGAGTAAGTCCCGACGAGCACCCCAATGAAGAGTGCGAACGCAAAATCTTGAATCGCGCCGCTACCCAAGATCCAGATGGAGAGAACAACGATCAACGTGGTACCGGAGGTCAACACGGTCCGGCTCAGTGTGTCGTTGAGCGCCGAGTTGGTCGTCTCCTCGATCGGCATATCCCTATGCAACGCCACACGCTCACGCACCCGATCAAACACCACGATCGTGTCGTTGATGCTGTAACCGATGATGGTCAGCAGGGCCGCGACAGTCTGCAGATTGAACTCGCGCCAGGTCAGCGCGAAGGCGCCCAGCACGATGATTGCGTCGTGCGTCAGCGCGACGATGCCACCGGGCGCAAACCGAAGATCGAAACGAAACATCACAAAGAGAAAGATGAAGCCGATCGCATAGAGGAGAGACTTCACGCCGTCGACCTTCAGTTGGTCGCCCACCTTCGGGCCCACAGTCTCCGAAGCGACAATATGGTCCACCGTCCCCCTACCGAACTCGGCGTCGATTTCCGTCGTGAGTTTCTTGCCCACACCGACCAAGGTGTAGTCGACCGGGAAATCGTCCGCCTTGCCCGCGCCACTTTCTGCCCTACCCGCACAACCGGCCGCGTTGAGCAGACGATCGATCTCCACATATTTCGGTTGGGCGTCGAATTTGAGAAAAAATTTGCTTGTACCCGGCGGGTGCTCGAATCCGTGCGGCTGCAGCTTCGCGCCCTGAACCTCCGCCAGGGCCTCCTCGCAACGCCGCGTGACCTCCTCGCTGATGCTGACGGTCTCGCGCACACGCAGCATGACCTCACGTTCCGCGTCGGGTACCTCCACGGCCGAGCTCCCTTGGTGGTGAGCGGCCAACGTCCGGCGAATTTCGCCGATCTCGATGTCCTTTGTCAGTGCGAGGCGAACTTGCGAGCCGCCCGCAAAGTCGATCCCAAAATTGAGGACCTGCCCCCGGGACGGAGACAGCGCGTTGAATACCAAAGAGCCGAGGGCCACCAAAATGAGGGCGAGAGAAAAGAGGAGATACTTCTTCCGCGCCTGTACGAAGGGGAAGTTGGTCCCGGAGGGGATTAGCTGGAAAAACTTCATCGCTCGGTCCGACCTTTACTCCAGCGATCAGATCGACACTCGGTCGAAGCCGCGGCGATTCGCTTGCCAGTCAAAGAATACCCGTGTGGCGAAAACGCCAGAGAAAATGGAGGTCGCCACACCGATGAGCAAGGTAACGGCGAAGCCCTTGATGGGACCTGATCCGTACTGCCACAACACCAAGCCCGCGATGGCGGTGGTGAGCTGGGAGTCCAAGATCGTGGTGAAGGCACGATCGTATCCTGCTTCGATAGCCGCGCGAGCGGTGAAACCTTCCCGCAGGTATTCCCGCACCCGTTCGAAGATGATCACATTCGCGTCCACGGCCATGCCGATGGTGAGCACAATCCCCGCCATGCCCGGCAACGTGAGCGTGGCACCGAAGAAAGTCATGGCGGCGAGCACGAGCACCATATTCAACAGCAGGGCGAACACGGCGATGAGGCCCGCACCTCGATAGTAGATCGCCATGAACACAATGACGATGGTCAGGCCGATCACAAAGGCCTTGAATCCGCGCTCGACGGAGTCTCTCCCCAGATCAGCCCCGACTCGGATTTCGAACTCTTTCTGGAGCCGAGCTGGCAACGACCCGCTCTTGAGCACCTTGACCAGATCGTTCGCTTCTTGGCGGACGGAACCTCCGCTCCCGAGTGTGATCACCACATTTCCGCCGGAGATACGTTCGTTGAACACGGGATCCGAGGTGACGATGTCGTCCATCACGATGGCCATTTTCCGACCCACGTTCTCGCCGCTCATCGTGTCGAAGATATCTCGCCCGATACTATCGAAGGTGACGTTGACCTGCGGGACGCCGGTGTCGGCCTTGAAACCCACACTCGCGCTAACAATACGCTCGCCTGTGACATCCGCGCGGGTCTTGATCACGTGGGTGCGCCATATTTCTTCCCTCTCTCCCCCCCTGCTGACCCGCACCGCGTCAATGCCATAGGTCACGCGGTGGGTGGAGGGGAGCTGCCATGTCGGCGGCAGCTCTGCGAAGAATCGCTCGAGTGTCTCGCGTTCTTTCGCCAGAAAATAATAGGGCTCCTTGACATGTTTGACGTCGGCGCCCCCACGACTGCCGCCGTAGTCATCCGGCCCGATATTGACCGCGATGCCCATGCCCGTCGTCACCTCGCCCGCCTCAAAGAGTGCTTTCAGGTAGGGCTTCCCTGTGTCCCCGAACGGCGTTTCGTCGTCGATCATATGCATTTTCAGCACCGCGGCCCGCTCGATGAGACTGAGAAGACGGCGGAAGTCACTCGAGTCCGCCATGATCGACTCCCTGGCGTCATCCGACAGAGAGAGCACCACCGATGAGGAATCCGCTGTGGCCCCCGCATCGTCGGGCTGGATCCGAAACGTGGCGCCGACGCGATCATCCTGCAGCACGCCGTCGGCGGAGAGGCTCTCGCCGAACACATCGGCCAGTAGGTCGCGCGCGTTTTTCTCGGGTATCAGCAGCCGGAAGGCCCCTGGATCGGCCCGTACTTCGCGCGTACGCACGTGGGGCACGTCGGGCGAGCGCAAGATGGCTGCCAACTGTTGCGCGGCTTCCATCCCTGCCGCCCTCAGTTCGGTGTTCTTGTCGCTGAGGCCGGGCAGCTCGATAACCAGGGAACGATTCTTTGTGTAGATTTGCGGTTCCGCGACTCCCATGGAGTCGAGACGCCGGTTCACCGTATCTCGCGCCTGCGCCAGGATATCCTTACGGGTGTCGCGCAATGCCTGATCCGGGATCTTGAGGGTGATAATTCCCTCCGCCTCACCCGGATCCCCGAGCGTGTCCCCTTGGCGCTCCAGCAGCCCATAGGCTACGCCCAGTACGTCATCCGTGGCGGTCGCCACGTCCTCGGGTGTGGGGAAGTGCAGGCGCAGGCCCTCCGCGCTCAACCGCTCGATTCGGACCTCGACGTCCTTCTTCTCGCGGAATGCCGCGTCGAGCTCTGCGCTCACGCTGTCGAGCCTGTTCTCGAGCGCCTCGTCCACAGCGACCGAGTACTCGAGATGCAGACCGCCTTGGAGGTCCAAACCGAGAGTGAACTGTTTCGTGAATGTGTGGCTGATCCAGTCGGGGAGTTCGAAGTTCCCGATGCGAGCCAGCGACGGCAGGACCGATACACCAGCGAACACGAATAGCAGCAACAAAAATAGTGCTCGGAGCTTGACGAAGCGGCGCATGGACTAGCTCTTGTCCTTCTTCTTGGGCGAGGCTTTGTCGCCGGCTTTGTCGCCGGCCTTGTCGTCTACTTTGACCGCGTTCGCCTGCAGGTCGACAATGTCTTTCTTCAGCACGCGGACTTTGACCTTGTCGGCAATTTCAACCACCACGATGGCATCATCGATATTGCTGATGCGCCCGAGGATGCCCCCCCCGATCACAATTTGATCTCCCTTCTTGAGATCGCCGAGCCGCTTCTTGCGATCTTTTTCTTGTTTGCTCATGGGCCGGAGCAACAAAAAATAGACGACAGCCGCGATGGCAAAGATCGGCAGCATGCCGCCCAACGGAGACGCGGGTGAGCCGCCCTCGGCAAGGAGGAAGATCAGTTGGGAAAACGACGGTGGTGGGACGAGAGCGGTCATGTGCTCGGTGCGCAACGAGTATCCCTTGGTCAGGTCGTCGGCTGACAACAAACAGCAGCCAAACGGCACGGTGCGCAGGTGGCGGGCTAGTATCAGACGGGTGCCGGCAGGGTCAAGGCGAGGAGGGCGAGGAGGGCGCGGTTGGCTCGCCCGCCTCTCCATTCAGCGCAGCCTGCAGTCGGGACGCGGTGAGCTGAAAGTGTCCCCCGTGTATCGCGCGTCGCATGACGGCCACCCACTGGTGGAAGAAGTAGAGGTTGTGGATGGTGGCAAGGCGCACGTACAGGGGGTCGCGCTGCTCGTGGAGGTGTCGCAGGTAGGCGCGACTGAACGAGGCACACGCCAAACATGCGCAGCCCGCATCGATGGGGCTATCGTCGTCGCGGAAACGCGCGAGCCGGAGGTTGAGGGTGCCGTCGAAGGTGAAGACCTGGCCGTTTCGGGCGTGCCGGCTCGGAATCACGCAATCGAACAGATCCACTCCCGCGCGTACTGCGACGAGCAGATCCCGAGGCGTGCCGATCCCCATGACGTAGCGCGGTTTGTTCGCGGGCATGGTGGGCGCGACGGCGGCGATGGTGGCATGCATCTCGGGCAACGGTTCGCCCACGCTGAGACCCCCGAGTGCGAGCCCGTCGAACGCCAACTCGGAGATCTGATCGACGTGCTCCCGCCGCAGCGCCAAGTCCACACCACCCTGCACAATGCCGAAGCAAAGCTGGCCATCTTCTAGAACCTCGTGCCGCAGCTCCGCCGCCTCGCCCGCCCAACGCGCGGTCCGATCCATCGCGTCGCGCAACGCGGCGTCGGACGCATCACCGGGCGGACAGTGGTCCAAGATCATACATACATCCGAACCCAACGCGGCCTGCACCTGGAGCACACTACGGGGTGTCATGCGGTGATACGAGCCGTCGAAGTGAGTACGGTACTCCACGCCTCCGTCGTCGATTCTTTGGAGCGAACGCAAGCTGAAGACCTGATAGCCGCCCGAGTCCGTCAACACGGGCCCGTCGTAGCCCATCCAACCGTGAAGGCCGCCAGCTCGGCGGATTCGCTCCGCTCCCGGCCGGTGTGTGAGATGGTAGGCGTTCGCCAGCACAATCTGCGATCCCACGTCGCGCAGATCCTGGGGAGCGACGCCCTTGACGGCGCCGTAGGTGCCTACCGGCATGAAGCAAGGCGTCTCCACAGGACCGTGGCGCGTCCACAGTCGTGCACTGCGCGCGTCACCAGCGGGCGTCTGCGCGAGCACTTCGAACGTGCCCGGCGCCCGGGCCTCGGATCCGGTGCACAGGCGCAAATCAGCACAGGGGTCGGGCCGGATGATCGAAGGGCTGGTCATGGTGTGGGAAAGCCGTGACTAAGGCCCGCCAGGTGGCGCCATCGCGGCGCCCGGTCGTGCCGCGATCAACATGCAATCACCGTAGCTGTAGAATCGAAAGCGGCGCGAGACGGCCTCCGCATAGGCAGCCAGCACCTCGGCTCGACCGCCGAAGCTGCAGGTGAGCATCAACAAGCTGCTCTGCGGGAGGTGAAAGTTGGTCATGAGTTGGTCCACGACGCACCATTTGTGTCCAGGGCGAATCACCAAGTCGGTGTAGCCTTCGTCGGCCACGATACGGCCGCCGTGCCTGGCAGCGACGCTCTCGAGCACGCGAGTCACCGTGGTCCCCACAGCGAGGATCGGTCGTCCCTGCTCGCGTGCTCTTTGGATACGCGACGCCGCGCCCTCGCCCAGCCGAAACCACTCGGCTCCCACCTTGTGCGCCCGCACGTCGCCCTCCCCCATGGGAAGGAATGTGCCCGGCCCCACATGCAAGGTCACCTGCACCGTGTCGAGTCGCGCGAGCAAAGCCTCATCAAAATGCAGCCCCGCTGTCGGTGCAGCGATGGAACCAGGGTCGCTGGCGAAGACCGTCTGGTAGCGAGCACGATCGTTTTCGGTGGGGCCGTCGGGCCGGGAGATGTACGGAGGGAGCGGGATTTGCCCCGACCGCACCAAGGTGTCGCACAAAACCGCACAGCTGGCCTCGAACACGCAGATGCGACCGTCGGTAGGATCTCGACCCCGGTAGCCGAGACGTGCGCCCGCGGCATCAGCGAGATAGAGTTCATCGCCCGCTCGGAGTCGACGTGCACCCCGCACCCAAGCGCGCACCCCGGAATCCCCGCGAGACCACGGATTGCACACCAGCAGCTCGAACGCGCGACCGTCCGACCGCCGCGACGCAACGATCCGACTGGGCACGACGCGTGACTCGTTGAGCACCACCAGTGGGTCATCGTCGAGCAAATCCGGCAGATCCGCGACGCGATACTCGCAGATCTCATCGCGGACGCAACGCGTGCCTCGGGTCCGAACGTCCCCCGTGGCCAGTATCGACGTACCCCGCGCCAACATCATCAGGCGCGCGTCTGCACGTCGTACAGCGGGCGCCTGCGCCACCAGATCCGCCGGAAGGTGAAAATCGAAATCCGCTCGAGTGAGGGGAAGCGGCCGGGAGGCCGCGGGACTGGTGGCCTGCATCGGTGGAGCGACCGTCGGACGCACAACGGTGGCCGTCGTGTGCCACACGACGACCCGTTTGTGGCACAATTTCGTATCGTGTTGCCGGTGTTCCTCTCCCCACCCCTCTGCTGCCTGTTGTCCGTCGGCGTGCACCTCGCTTCTCCCGCCCCTCGCGGGGAACTTCCGCCGCGTTCCAAACCACCCGAAGCAGTGGAGTTCGCCCGCGCGTACAACCCCACTGCGGTCGGGGAAGATATCGACGCCATCCTCCATGGCCGAGGCCGCGCGTATCTGTCGGCCCGGGCGAGGCTGGAAGCGAACCCGGACGTGGCGATTCCCGTCCTGCGAGATCGCATCGGCGCCCCTGCCCCCGGGTTGAACGAGTCCGGCAAACATCGACTCCTCAACGTGCTCGGAACGTTCAAGCGCCCCGAGGACCTACGTTGGTTCGCCGACGCGCTGGTGCAGTCGGTCGCCATCGCTACCGCCGGCGAGGCTCTGCTTGGCGGCCCCTCTGAAACGGCCGACACGAGCGACGTCCTCATCGAGCCCTGGCGCACGCTCATCGTCGACCAAGGTGTCCGATCGGTGGACGTCCTCGTCGAATTGGTGAACGACCGCCGACTGCCGACAAAGGTACGCGGCGGGCTGTTGAACGACTTGGTCGAGGTCCAGTCGTCGGAGGGCGTGTTGGGGCTCGTGGAGTCGCTGGGGCGTGGCGACGCCGAGCTCGAGGCGTACCTGCGACGGGCGCTCGCTGCCCGTGGGCGTCGACATGCCACCGACAGCGCGCGCCTCCTCTCCCACATTTCCACAGCACAGCGGGCCGAGGCAGATCCGCGCCGAGCCGCGGCGCTACTGTTCGCATGGGGGAGCCTGGCTCCAGCCGACGACGCCGTGTTCGGGCACTACCTCGCCGACCGGGCGAGAGACTCGAACGCGGTGTTTCCCGTACGGGTGGCTGCCGTCCGCCTGCTCGTGGCCCGCCCAGCCAGCCACAGTCGTCGAACCGCTCTGACGCGCCTCGCCAGCGTCGAGCTCCAACCAGCACGACGCGCATCACAGGCTAGCGAGATCCTTGGCTACCTCGCTCTGGGCGGCCTCGATCCGGATCTCGCGCGCGAGATCGTCGACCGCACGAAACTCTTGGGATCCGACGCCCCGCGCCTAGCTTCGTTGGCCTACCTCCGTGGCTCCCTACCCGAGGGCGACTGGCTCCGCCCCGCCCTCGAGAACCCGTGGCCGCAGGTGAGGCGAGACGCACTGTCGCGCGTTCGCGGGCCCTGCGGCGAGGGCACGCTGACCACACTGCACCGGGTAGCGACGACACAGGGCGCCGACGCGGCGTCGGTGGCGCGGGCGGCGGTGCGCGCGATGGGACGCTGTGGAGGACCCGCCTCGGTGACCCTACTCGAGGCCATCCTCGACGACGAGACCGCCGACATCACGCTCCGTGCCGCCGCGATCCGGGCACTGGTGGAAGGCGACCCGAACCACGCCGCCCACCGACTCGCCACGCGCCTCACGAACGCGCCGGAGCAAGAGCTGGCGAGCTTGCTCATCGACGGCATCGCTCGCGCCCCCGCGCTCGATGAGATGGCATTCGAGGCACTATGCGCCGCCGTCGGGCCCCACCCACGCCTCGCTCGACGCATTGCCCAGACGCTGGGCGAACGTTTTCCAGGCCGACGCTGCAAGGGCGCGGCTCGATAGCCCGTCTCCGAGATCAGCTGCTTCACACAAAAAAAACGGGAGAGTCCGGTGCTCTCCCGTATTCCGCGTGCAAGCCGACGTTCGCTCACGCTACATGACTTCGCGCCGCTTGAGCTCACGGCGGATTTTCCCCAGCGCTTGCTCCTGCAGTTGTCGTATTCGCTCACGAGAGAGTGAATACTGGCGCCCAATCTGTTTCAGCGTGAGCTCCTGCTCGTCGACGAGGCCGAAGCGCTTGCGAAGGATATCGGCCTCGATGGGACGTAAAGACGATATCAGCTCCCGAACTTCGGTGTTCAGGGTGTCGGCCTCAAGCTGCTCGCCAGGCATCTCGGCGTCTGGATCTTCGAGTAGGTCGACAACCCGACGCCCGTCGTCGTCGGAGACCGAACGATCCAAGGAGATTGCCTGATCGAGGAGAAGGCTGCCCATCTTCTCGATCTTCGCAGCCGCCAAGCCGGTATGTTCTGCGAGCTCCTCGTTCGTGGCCTCTCGACCGTGCTTGAGCTCCAGTTCTCGCCGGGCCTTGGTCACCCGATGGTACGAGTCGATCATGTGTACAGGCAGACGTACTGCACGACCCTTGTCGGCAATCGCTCGACTGATCGCATGGCGGATCCACCAGCTTCCGTAGGTCGAGAAACGAAATCCACGACGATAGTCGAAGCGATCCACTGCCTTCATCAGGCCGATGTTGCCCTCCTGGATCAGGTCTTGGAGCGGCATTCGCCCGTGATTGAAGCGACGTGCAATGGACACAACCAACCGAAGGTTGGATTTGACGAAGGCATTTTTCACGACCCGAAGCGCGGTTCCACTGCGTCGCACATGCTGACAATATTGCTTGAACGGACGGCTGCCCAGGCGCGGAGGCGGAACAGCAAGTGTGATGCCGTGTCGATGCCCCGCGTCGAGTGTGTTGAGATCCGCTTGGATCATATCGGAAATGATGCAATCCACATCCAGATCTCCCATACGCTCCGCGAGCTGCGTGGCCCCCGTTTCGAAAGCGTCCTTGTGGGCGCGCGTCTCTCGATCTCGCAGATTCCGCGAGGCTCCGCGAATCTCGGCGAGCTCACGCGTCGGCACATCTTCCGCATCCACCTTCGACTCCAGGAGCGCAACGATGCCCTCGACGAAAGGAGGATAGGCGAGCAACGCCTTCCAGTGCTCGTGCCGCAGGCTTGCTATCCGAGTGGCGGCGGCGAGCTCCTCCTCCGGTGTCATCACATCGAGCTCGGACATCTCACGAAAGTACACCCCTAGGAAATTGGGGTCGTCGTCGTCCGACTTACCCGAACGTTTCTCGGCCTTGCGACCGGTACGCTGTTTCGACCAAGATCGCGGACGATTGGATCGCACCAGCTGCGGGGGGGAGCCTCGTGTAACTTTGCGGGTCGCCATGGTTTGCCTCTTGTCTGAAGGGGGCGGGGCCGAGGGGCCGCACCGGGCCGAAAAGGAGCGCTTCGTATGGGTACGGGATAAAACAGCGGGGGACGCTCGCTTATGCCGAGATCGGAAGTTCTTCCATCTGTAGGACTTCACCTACGCGGCGCAAGGGGCGAACGCCCGGGATCAAGTGCAAGAACAACGCCGAACCGTGCCACCGCATTCGGGGGTACGTCCTATCTGTGCCCCAAGTTCCAGGTATCGATCGCCCCCACGTCAAGTTAGAACCCGAAACACCGCGAATTGTTCTCCTGAGGGCGGTCTTTCTGCGATCTTGCACGAATGTGCGTCTTGCGCCGGCAAGATCACGGCAATCGCTACTCACATCCCACGTGGTCGATGGGCTCCACACCGCCCCGACACCGCCCACGTTCCCCCATGACAAGCGTGTCGCGGCATGGCGGCAAAATGGGCCCCACCAGGAACGCTAGCTTTGCCGACCTGCCAGGATCCACAGGTCCGGCGATGCCGCCCCATAAAACCGCCCTCGGGTCTCACGACTCCCAGACACGTCAAGCACACGCATCTCCGCTGCCGACAGCATCTTGCCCAGGTCGTGCAGGCTGTACGCTCGGATGAACATGTAGTGCTCAAACTGACGACCGTCCTCGAAAACAACCGTTCGGTGGACGCGCAAGCGGTTGGCAACGTAGTTGAGCTCGGCCTCGTCCAACACCACGCACCCCGACGCTTGCCACCACGACCGGCAGGGCAACTGCCCGACAATGTTGTCGCGGTTGAAGACATGCAGCATCAACTTGCCGTCTGCGGACAGGCGATCGCGCAGCTGCTCCAAGCAGCGAACATTCTCTTCGTCTTCGAAGTAGCCGAATGTGGTTCCGAGGCAGGTCACCAGATCGAACGACGCGTCGATTTCGAGGTCCCGCATATCGCCATGCTGGAAGGTCGCCACGTCTCCAGCCCGCTCGTTGTGCCGTGCGGCGTGGAGGAGCTGGGACATGGAACTGTCGACGCCGACCGCACGGTGGCCACGGTCGGCGAACGCGAGACAATGTAGGCCCGTACCGCACCCGACATCGAGAATCGATGCGTTCTCGGGTAGGTTCGACGCCGACAGCATGAAGTCGACGTCACGCGCGGCTGCACGTGCCGCCCCCTCGGGAACCATGGCTGCGAAGTGGTCCGCGAACACGTCCTCGTACCACGAGCGGCGTCGCTTGGCCGCGGGAGGCGTCGGCGGAGGTGGAGACGGAGGTTTGATCTCCTCCAGCTCTTCAAGCGTCTCAAGCTCCTCAGATACCCATTCTGCGCTCTCGAGCTCTTCCGATGCCACCGTCTCGTAGGCTTCCACAACTCTTGGAACCACGGGGCCATGAGCAGCGTCGGCAGCGTCCACCGCATCCGCATCATCCGCATCATCTCGTCGACCGCCGTCACGGTCTCGACCGAGGTCGTCGACAGGAGGCGCAGCGAGCGCATTGATCGCGTCCGACTTGCTCAACTCCGCCGTGACGGCGCTTGCCAGCGATGTCGCCGGCAGAGGCGGCGGCCCGTGCTCAATTCGGTCCTGAAGCGCGAGCGCGCGTTGTCGTGCCTCCGCGATGGGATGCGCCTCGTACGCAGCTCTCCCGACGCGGACGTCCGCACCCCCCGCAAGCTGGGTTGCCAGTGGCTCATCGTCATCGTCGTGCCGCCCCCCCCCGTGCGAGGCGCCGCTGTCTCCCCCCTCGCGTACCTCGGTATCTTCGTCGTCCGCTTCCGCTTCCGCCTGAGGCAACGCCACAGGCGGAAGCCCGGAGGTCTCGCGTTCTGCAGACTCGGGCTCCGCAGGCGCGGGCTCAGCCAGGGCTGGCTCAGCCATGTCGGATGCGACCATAC
The DNA here is from genome assembly GCA_036479215.1 of Nannocystaceae bacterium. GTDB lineage: Bacteria > Myxococcota_A > Polyangia > Nannocystales > Nannocystaceae > FL481. The sequence goes on from JAZGFE010000285.1 coordinate 28,202, forward strand.
TTGGTTCGAGCGACTCTGGTTCGAGCGACTCTGGTTCGAGCGATTCTGGTTCGGGCGACTCTGGCTCGGGCGACTCTGGTTCGAGCGCCTCTGGTTCGAGCGATTCTGGCGCGAACGGCTCCGGGTCGGGCGACTCCGGGTCGGGCGACTCGATTCTCACCGTCCCACCGTCCACCGCCTCCCTCGCAGCTTCCGCCGCCGGGGAGTCCATGCCCGGCGATTCGTCCCCCACATCCACCGAAGCGAAAGGAGAGGCCATGCGAGGCGGCGGACGACGCCCTAGCCCCCCTCGGGGTCCGGAGCGAGCCCCCGCCCTCGGAGGCCGGAACGCACCGAGAGCCACCCTGCTGCCTCCGAGGGAAGGCGGTGTCGCCGACCGGGGGCGAGGCTGCCACGGCTCCGCGAGAGGGTCGATGGATGGTGCAACGGGTTCGAGGGGCGCTGCGGCGCCACCGGCAACTGGGTCTGCAACCGACGCTATCGGAGCCGCCGTTCCCAGCACATTGGAAGGATCTGCCGCGTCCGACGCCAGACGGGAGCCCTGCGGATGCTTGGCGGCGTGCGGTCGCATCGCATCCGCGGCACGCGCATCCAGCGGATCGAGCGGCGAAGCAGCTGCGCCCGCACCGTCCTGCGCTTCCAGGGCGCGGATCCACTCTTCACGCGTCACGTGCCACCCCACTACCTAACTCTTCTCCCACCTCAGCAACGGTCGCCCGAATCTCAGGGCTACGTGGTTCGCGGCGAGCTGGGGAGAAAAGCCGGGTGGCAGCAACAACACGACCGTGCTCCCCAGATGGAACCGGCCGATTTCGTCGCCTTTCTCGATGGCGACCATCGGCGCCAACACGCGGGTCACCAGCTCCCGCGGATGCAACGGCACATCTGCGTAGGCGCATGTCATGTGCCCAACGCCGAAAGCGGCGACCATTACGATCGCTATTTGTCCCCATATTGTGTCGAGGACGTGGATCATACGTTCGTTGCATGCGAACAGCCGTGGCTCCCGTTGTAGCGCCGCGTCGTTGACCGGCAACAATCGACCCGGGACGTTGATCACGCGCGAGACGTGGCCGGCGCACGGGGCGTGCACTCGGTGGTAGTCTCGAGGATGGAGGTAGATCGTGGCTGCGACGCCGCCTACAAACGTGCGGGCGAGATCCTCGTCGGTCAGCAGGTCCTCCAACCGATACGCATGGCCTTTCGCCGTCACCTCCTGCCCGTCGTCCGAGATCGTCGAAAACTCGCGCAGACGCCCGTCGCATGGGGAAACGAGGACATCGGCGTCGTCATCAATGGGTCTCGCGTCTTCCCGGAGCCGACGGGTAAAGAAAGCGTCAAAGCTGCTGTATCCCGCGGCGTGGACCCGAGGCTCTATCTCGCTGATTGCCACGTTGAAATAGCGGCTGTAGGCCCGCACGGCGACCCCGATGACGGGCCTGGGCAACGTCATTCGCGCCGCAGCGCCCATCGCCTTGGCGGCGGCGAAAGTGGACCAGTCGGGTGAGCGATCGATCGCTGCCGCGGCGAAACGGGATCCGAGTGAAATCGCAGACTGACCCACGTATCCGTCACGTTACCGACGGTTCTGGGCCCTCGCAAGGAAACGGAGAAGTCGATGCGGCACTTCCGCGTCACTCCCCATCGTTGGGGGTCGCTACCCCGGTCGCCCGCCGGGCCGAGTCGGGACACGGCAGGTCCGACCGCGGCGATTCCGATCGCGGCCGTTCCCCCGCCGCCGGCTCCAAAGCGCCAACCACGTCGCGGACCCGCTGAAAGCCAAGCTTGGCGGTCAGATCTCGCACCTCCTCCACAATACGCGGCGCCGCCGCTGGCTCCGCGAAGTTGGCGGTACCCACCTGTACACACTGGGCACCGGCAAGCAGGAACTCCACGACGTCCTCGCCACTGCAGATGCCACCCATCCCGCAGATGGGGAGTTGAGGGAGGGCTGTCGCCACCTGGTGCACCATCCGCAAGGCGACTGGCTTGATGGCTGCGCCGGACAGCCCGCCATACGTGGTCGCCAAACGCGGACGCCGGTTCCACACGTCGATGGCCATCCCGGTGATCGTGTTGATCAGGGACACGCCGTGCGCTCCTGCCTCGTGGACCGCGCTGGCCATGGCGACGATGTCCGCCACGTTGGGCGTGAGTTTGGCGACGATCGGCAGCTGCGTCACACCCGTGCACGCCTTCGTCAGCCGATGGGCAACCTCGGGCACGGTACCGAATTCGATCCCCCCCTTGGTGATGTTGGGGCATGAGATGTTCATTTCGAGCGCCGAGATCCCACGGCCCCGACCGCGTTCGAGGGCTGCGGCGCAGCGCACATAGTCGTCAAAGTCCGTCCCGAAGAAGTTCACCCACACACTGATCCCGAAGTCTGCCAGAAACGGCAGTTTCTCAGCGAGAAAGACCTCCACGCCCACATTCTCCAAACCGATAGAGTTGAGCATCCCTGAGGCGGTCTCGTAGATCCTCGGAACAGGATTGCCGGAGCGAGGCTCCGGTGAGATGCCCTTGGTGGAGAGGCCCGCGAGGGTGGTCAAATCCATGAACGCCGCGAACTGCTCGCCATACGCGAAACAGCCCGACGCCGTCATCACGGGATGACGTAGCGGGATGCCCCCAAAGTCGACAGACAGATCGACCGTCGAACGATCGGCGATGTCCCGTCCCCCGAATTTCGCGGATGAGATCACGACCACCGCACCTCCCGGGCGTCGAAGACCGGCCCGTCCGTGCAGCAGTACTTGTACGGCTTTTCGCCGCGCACCGGCACGGCGCAACCTAGGCACACGCCGAATCCGCATGCCATCTGCTCCTCGAGCGCGAGGAAGGTCGGCAGGCGAGCCGCGAGGCCGATTGCCCGAACCGCCCGCAACATCGGCGTAGGCCCGCACGCGAGGATTTCAATCCGCTCGTGTGCCTTCGCGGTGCGCAGTCGAGCCTCCAGCGGCGCCACCACCCGCCCGTGATGCCCCTCCGTACCGTCATCGGTCGCCAGCTGAAGTAACGCCCCGGTGGCCGCCAAGCGTTGCAGCAGCACGAGGTCATCACGACACCGGCCCCCATAAAACAGCTCCACGCCGTCGCTAACACCGTGCTCCACCGCGCGCTCAGCTTGGAAGAGCAAAGGCGGCAGCCCCACGCCACCGGCGACGAGAAGTTGCGTGACACCTGGCCTTGCCGCCGGGAACCCGTGCCCCAGCGGCCCGGTGCACACGAACTGCGCGCCCTCGCTCGCTGCGTGCATCCGCGCCGTCCCTCGCCCCAACACCTTTCCGAGGATCGAAAAACGACGCGTCCCGTCGACGGAGAGCACCGAAAAGGCGCGCCCGTTGATCAAGTCTCGCCCCCATTCCCCACGCAGCATCACAAACTGCCCCGGCCTCACGCCCCCGAAGTCCGCGGGCTCGTCCGCTTCGAACTCCTGGCGAAAATATCCGGCACCGAGACGTTCGTTGACCCGTAGACACGCGCGAAACTGGGAGACCGACACGGGCGTTTCATATGCTGGATCGCTGGACGCGTCCACGGAGATCGGCATCACGCGCTCCACCCGTGCGGGCTGCCTGGAGAAGTGGATCCGCCGTGCCCTGAACGTGCCCGCCCCTAGCGCAGGTGCAACGTCATGAGGATGGCATCGTCTTTGGGGGAGCGATAGTAGCGTGCTCGACGGCCCACAGCCTCGAAGCCTTGGTCGCGGTAGAGCGCCAGCGCGGCGCGATTGCGGCTAGCGACTTCGAGATGGACCTGGGCACAGCCGACTCGCTGCGCGCGGCGAACGAGCCCGAAAACCAGTCGCTTGGCGAGCCCCCGGTTGCGATGCTCGGCACGCGTGGCCACACGCAAAACGTGCGCTTCATCGAGCACGCGTGAGCCACAGATCAAAGCCGCCACGCCGTGACATTCGCATGTCGCCACACGAACCGTCGAACGCTCACGCACCAACTCTTCCGCGTAGATCGGAAGCGGCCAAGTCGAATCGAAACAGGCGCGATCGACTTCGCAAATAGCAGGTAGATCTATGGGCGTGGCCGCGCGGATCTGGGGAATCACGACGAGGTACCGCGAGCCAGGGTTGCGATATCCGCAGCTAGCCCGCCGGCGCGAGCATCATCGCCCAAACCGATCCGGTCCTGCGAGCTGGTGAGCAAAATGTCTTTCGAAGGTACGCCGAGCTTGGCCGCGAGGCGCCGGGCCACGAGACCCCGCTCCGAGGCCTTCAGCTTGTCGATCTTGGTCGCGCACACCAACGCAGGAAGCTGTCGCTTCGACATATACTCGAGTAGCTCAAACTCGGCGGCCCCGAAGTCACGTCGGGAATCGACGAGCAACAACAGCCCGCACAACGTTGCACGCTGGCTGAAGTAGCCCTCGACCATCGGGCCGAAGCTCTCGCGTGTGGTCCGGTCGGCGGCCGCGAAGCCGTACCCGGGGAGATCCACCAGCCGCAGCGGCAGATCGTCGCCCGGGCCGCGCAACCTCACCGCAAAAAAGTTGATCAGCCGGGTACGCCCCGGCGTCCGACTCACCCGAGCGAGGCCTCGACGGCCACAGAACGCGTTGAGCAGACTCGACTTGCCGACGTTGGAACGACCCGCCACCGCGATCTCCGGCGGCCCAGGCACCGGATATCCGTCGCTGGCGGCCGCGCTGGTCTCGAACGACGCTTCGACGACTCTCCATCCGATATCTGAACGCTGGGTCATAGGACGGAACACTATACAGGACGGTGCCGCGTGCCTAACCTGCTTCGATGCACGTCTACGGACTCACTGGAGGGATCGCCAGCGGCAAGTCCGCCGCGGCCAAGCTGCTCCACGGTTATGGGATTCCCGTCGTCGCCGCCGACGAGCTCGCCCGCTTGGTGGTCTGTCCCGGAAGCCACGGCCTCGCCCAGGTCGTAGACGCCTTCGGTCTCGGTGTGCTCGACCGCGACGGCGAGCTCGACCGCCGGGCGATGGGCAAGATCGTCTTCTCGAACCCGGCCAGGCGCAAACAGCTCGAAGCTATCTTGCACCCCTGCATCCAAGATCGATACACGCACGTACTCGCTGCGCTCGAGGAGGCCGGACACGGCGTGGTCGTATACGAAGTCCCCCTCTTGTTCGAAAACAATCTGCAACGAGACATGCGCGGGGTCGGCCTCCTCTACGCGCCCCAAGATCTTCGCGTCAAACGCGCGTGTGCGCGTGACAAGATCACGACGGAAGACGCCCTCGCACGCATGGCCGCGCAGATGGACGAAGAAGAGAAGTATCGCCGAGCAAACTACATTCTCTACAACGACGGAAGCCTCGATGACCTGCGACGCGAAGTGGAGCTCTTCGCCACACGCTTCCTCAAGCTGGCGCGGACGCGGCTTCTCGCCACGGGCTGAGGGCAGGCGCGCCGCGTCACGGTGCGAATCGCCCGAGCCAAATATTCCCCCCAGCGGAACCCGAGACGAAGATATCGCCGGAAGGATCGACAGCGACACCGTGCCCGCGATCCGTGGTACGCAGGCCCCCGCTGCCTAGGTCCAAGCGGTGTTCCCACAAACTTGTCCCGTCCGCGGCAAGTTTCGCTAGGGCCAGGTCAAAACTCCCGTCGACAAACGTATACCCGACGATGACCACGTTGCCCCTGGCGTCGAATGCCACCCCCCTACCGTGGTCCGCGCTATCGTCGCCGAAGGAGCGCGTCCATTGATGGGTGCCGGATGGTTCGTAGAGCCGCACCCAGATGTCGTTGCCACTCGTTCCTACCACAGCGACACGATCCGCAGCATCCACAGCGACCGCGTACGCATGGGTCGTCACGCCGTCGACGTTGCGGTCCTCCCACACCAACTCACCGTCCATGTCGTGCGCGCGTACCCACCCGTAGTTGGCCGCATCCAGCAACACATCGCCGACCAAAATCGTATGGTCGCGACCATCAATCGCCACGTCGTAGGCGTACGCATCCCCGAGATCGGGCGTGTAGGTCACCTCGCGGACTTCCCCATCGAGTACGAACGCGAGCCCCGAGTTGCCGCCTGAACTCTGACGCGACGCGGATACTGCAACTTTCCCGTCGCCCCCGATCGCCATCCCGTAGCCTTGCTCGTTGTCCCCGCTGCCCAACGAACGGGTGAACTCGAGCTCACCGTCAGCCGTGTACCCGCGCAGCCACACGTTGGTATGTCCCGACGCCTGCCGCACAGCGGTGACGAGGAAGCCACCTTCGCCCGTCGTAGCGATCCCGTTGCCCGGCTTGATCGCCGACCCGACGTAGGTTCTCTCCCAAATTTCGTTCCCATCCAGGCCGTACTTTCCCACCCAAACACCGTCGGGGGACGAGCCCGTCACGTAGACGTGGGCTGACCCCACAGCCAGTGCGAATCCCTCGTCATCCGCTCCGCCCGGGTCATGGGTGACGCTCCAGCGCAGCGACCCGGAAACGACGCAATCGACATTGCAGCCGTCGCCGTCGACATCGTTGCCATCGTCACATGCCTCGTCGGTATCCACCACCCCATCTCCGCAAGCACTGGCTGGACCCGTGGCGCCCGAACCCGTACCGCCGCCGGTCGTGCCGCCATCTCCATCTCCATCTCCATCTCCATCTCCATCTCCATCTCCATCTCCATCTCCATCTCCATCTCCATCTCCATCTCCATCTCCATCTCCATCTCCATCTCCATCTCCATCTCCGTCTCCATCTCCATCTCCATCTCCATCTCCATCTCCGTCTCCATCTCCATCTCCATGAGACGTCATGCTGGCTCCACTTCCATCCTCGCCGTCGCTGCAGGCAGGCGACCCGGGCGCAAGCGCGGCAAGCAATAGCCGGAGCATCTGAACTCGTCTCATCCCGTCCATCTAGCCTGCTCCAGGGCAGGTGCAACTATCCCGTCCCTTGACGCAACCGCGCCCTTCGGCGCCGGCGTGCCGCCTATTCCTAGTGGCGATATCGCCCGCCCCGAGGCATCGCTATGAACCCGTCGCCCCCTGCGACTATGAAAGTTTCGTCTTCGTGACCACGCCGCGAAACATGTTCAACGTACGTTCGAGGCTCTCTGCGAGGTCTTGGAGCGCCCGACTATCTCGTTGTGTCAGCTCCCTCTCCGCACGATCCAGCACCGCACCGGCTTTTGAGATCGCGTCTCGACCGAAGCTCGTGCCACTCATGATCCCTTCCACCTCCGGGTACAGCTGCCGCACTTCCCCCATCAGCCTCTCGACCCTTTGTCGGTGGCGCTCCAACTCATCGCTGGCTCGCGACTCCACCATGAACCCCTGACTCTGCTTCACCAACTGTTGCAACTCGTCTTCCGTGAGCCCACTGGTCGCGGTCACGGTGATACTCTGCTCCCGACCGGTTTCGACGTCCTTCGCGGAAACCGAAACGATGCCATCGGCGGAGATAGCAAATGTGACCTCGATCTGCACGTGACCCCGCGGGGCTCTGTGGAGGCCACTGAGCACGAATTCGCCGAGCAGTTCGTTCTTCGCCGCGTCGTCCGATTCTCCCTGGAGAACCAGGATTTTCACCGAAGTCTGATCGTCTCGGACCGTAGTGAAAGTGTGCGTCGCGCTGGTCGGTACGGTCGTATTTTGTCCGATCAGCTCGTGAAATGCACCTCCCACGATCATGATACCCAAGCTGTGGGGGGTCACATCAAGAAGCAGCAGGTCGCTGTTTTCGTCGCCGAGCGCGGCTGCCTGGATCGCCGCCCCCAGGCCCACGACTTCGTCCGGATGCACGCCTCGACAGGGCTCCACACCAAAAAATTCCGTCACGAGACGCTGTACCAGAGGCATCCGAGTCATGCCGCCCACCAGAATCACGTCCTCGAGGTCAGACCGAGCGATCTTCGCTTCGCTGAGGGTGCGCTCACATATTTCGACCGTCTTCTCCACAAGGTCCCGCGTCAGTTCTTCGAGCTGATCTCGCGTCAAGCGTTCGTTGAGGTTGTGGGTGTCGCCACTGGGCGTCGTGTAGAAAAACGGTAGATCGATGGTGGTTTCGTGGGTCGTCGACAACTCGCAGCGGGCTTTTTCGGCGGCGTCGCGCAGGCGCTGCAAAGCCATTCGGTCGTCTCTAATATCGAGTCCCACTTTCTCGCGAAACTGCTGGATCAGCCAATCGATCACCCGCGCGTCGAAATCTTCTCCGCCGAGGAACGTATCCCCAGCGGTCGAGATGACCTGGAATACGCCCCGCCCGATATCGAGAACCGACACATCGAAGGTGCCGCCTCCCAGATCATACACCGCAATCTTGCGCTCGAAATCCTTTCCGAAGCCGTACGCCAGAGCGGCAGCGGTAGGCTCGTTGATAATGCGGATCACGTCCAGGCCGGCGATTCGCCCCGCATCTTTGGTGGCCTGGCGTTGATGGTCGTTGAAATAAGCAGGGACCGTGATCACAGCCTTGCTCACGGATTCTCCTAGGTACTGCTCCGCAACCAGCTTGAGCTCCTGCAGCACGAACGCACTGATCTCTGGGACGGAGTACACGTGCCCCTGCAACCGGATACGGATGTCCCCGTGCGGGCCCTCCACAATGGGATAGGGGCAAGTCTGCTGCACGATCCGAGCTGCGAGGGAGTCCCACTTGCGGCCGATGAGCCGTTTCGCCGCATACACCGTGTTCTGCGCGTTGGTCACAGCCTGCCGCTTGGAGAGATGTCCCACCATGCGCTTGCCGCTCTCGGAGACTGCAACCATGGAGGGGGTGGTCTTGTAGCCACCACGATTGGGGATGACGGTTGGCACGCCGTTTTCCACGACAGCGACGACGGTGTTGGACGTTCCGAGATCGATTCCGACGACGTTTTCCATAAGAACGAGCACCGCACCTTCCCACTGGCGAGATGAGCCCGCAGGCTAGGTTAGTTTGATCGATTTGAGAAGAGCGGCCGCCTCGGTGTCGTCCGGCAACAGCTCGACAGCCAGCTCGGCTTGCTGCTTCGCCGAGTGCACCTGGGCAGCGGCCACGAACGCCACTGCACAGCAGTGATGAACGCGCCCACGAACGAGCGTCGACGTGGCGGCATCACGGCGGACCAGCCCTTGGAGGGCGGCCATAGCAAATTCCCGTGAACGGAGATTATCTGTCGAGGCCAAGGCGGCCGCGGCTTCTGCGAGGTAGCGTGGCTGGGGATCGGCCTCCGCTGCATCGAGAAAAAAATGCGCAGCTTCCGCTCTGTTGCCAAACCCTACATGGCGCAGCGCGGTTGCGAAGGACCGCGCGGCTCGTTGCTGGCGCGCCTGCTCAAGACACGCGCGCCATGACGACTCGTACTCGGGATTGTCGGCGTCGAGTTCCATGGCGATGCGGAACAACGACGCGGCCGCGCCCGCACGACCCGCCGCTCGCTCCGTACGTCCCTTCTCATACCGGGCGCGCGCGCGATCTCGCAAGGTCGCGGTAGCTTTCTCGTGGGCCTCCCGTTGTCGGGAGCGGAGCGGATCTCGGGTGCTCCGCTCCGCGGTCGGGGGCTGAACGTGCGACTTCTGGAGGGATCGCAGCCGTGCGGCGCGCCGTGCATCGTCGATCAACTCCTCGTACGCGTCACGAATGGCCTCGAACGCTGAGCCGAGCCGCGAGGAAAATGCCCCGAGCTCGCGACCGTAGTAGCGATCTGGATGGAACATCCGACTGGCGAGATGGTACGCACGCCGCACCGCCTTCGCGTCATCGACCGGCGGGATACCGAGTCGACGAAACGGCCCGTACAACGCTTGCTCATCGTCACCGAGAGCCAACACAACCCGTTGCACGTCGATGGGTAGATCCAGACCTCGTTCGATTCGCGGATCATCATCGGCCGCCGTCGGATACTCGATCTCGCCCGTGTCCGGTACGTGGTGGTCGACGGGCGCGGCTTCCTGCTCCCGCTCCTGCTCCGGGACCGGGACCCTTGCGGTCTCTCGCCCCGGCCTATCGGTACCCGCCAGCTGCGCGCGAATTGTGGACCACTTGCGCTCGCGGGTCCGCTCGCGCAAATCGGAGGACCCGGGACGCGGTTCCGACGTGCCGAGTCGATGGCCCTTGGTTTGCGGGGGCGTCCGGTGGCCGCTAGGGGCGAACGCAAGCGCGCCGATCTGCGTGAGCCGGTCCAAAATCGCCTCCGCCTCCACCCGATCGAGTCCGGTCGCCAAAATCAACTCATCTGTCGTGACGGCACCGTCCACGCGACTCAGCACGTAGTAGTCCTCCGGACGAAGTCCCAAGGCATCGAGATTGGCGCCAGCCACTTTCACCACTCGATCACAGCGAACAAACCCCATCGTCGGCCTAACTTTAGCGCAGGCCCTTCAGCGTCGCTAGCGTCGGGATGTCAGGTGTCCGCGATGCGGACGACGTGCGCGACCCCGACGGACGGAACGCACCGTTCCAGAACGTTCGTGCTGCCGCGGCAGCACGGGCTCGCGCCGCCGCGACACCAACGAGGCGCTACGGTTTGAGCGTGTTCGCCCGCTGCGCACGCCCCCCCAAGAAGTCGGGCCGCGTATCCGGCTCCGCCGAGGTGTCCACGGCTGACCGGGGATGCGCAGCTTCGTAGACCTCGACCAATCGCCCCACCTCGAGGTGGGTGTAGCGCTGCGTGGTGCCCAAGCTCTCGTGCCCAAGCAGGGATTGGATCGCCCGCAAGTCGCAACCGCTCTCGAGCAGGTGGGTTGCGAAACTGTGCCGCAAACCATGGGGGCCGATCACGCTCCGCACGCCCGCAGCGAGGCATCGCTCGGCCAGGAATCTTCTCACCGTGCGCGGGGAAAGCCGCCCGCCACGTCGACCGAGGAACAGCGCAAACTGTTCGCCGCTCGCACGAACCAGTTCATCGCGTCGAGCGAGATAGGACCGCAATGCTGCGCTGGCGCGGCGCCCTACCGGCACGATGCGGTCCTTGTCCCCCTTGCCCGCGACGACGCGAAGGTGTGAGGCACTCCCGTCGAGTCGAACGTGATCCAGATCGAGGCCCATACACTCGCCCACACGCAGGCCGGAACCGTACAAGACTTCGAGCACGGCGCGGTCACGGAGCCCCGTCACCCCCTCGCACAGAACCGAATCCAGCAGCGCCCCCACCTCCTCCACAGACAACACGGTGGGCAGCGCGCGGGCCTGCTTGGGCTGGCGTACAAGCGCGACTTCATTCTCCTCCAACCAACCGCGCTCTCGGCAGAATTCACCAAAGCTCCGAAGCGCGGACAGCTTCCGTGCCAAAGTCGAGGCGGCGTGTGTGGCGTGAAACTGAGCGAGGTGCGAACGCACCGAACGAAGGCTCAGGTCGTGTACTCGGGGTGTCGCACCGAGTGAGGCTTCGAGACGGGTGATCAGCTGGTCGATGTCGCGCTGGTACGCCCGGATGCTGTGAGGGGAGGCGCGGACCTCGAACCGGAGATGGTCAAGGAAGGCGTCGAGGGCGAGCCGCACTTGCTACAGCCTAGCCCAGGCCCGCGAGAGCCCAAGAAACTCGCAACGAGACACCAAGATCAGTCGGCGGTGGGTGCGGGCGGTAGCGAGAGTTCCACCTTCGCCCAGCGCTCCATCAAACGAGCCAACGCGAGAAAATCGCGATCGCCGAGGCCCTCTGCGACCCCTTGGTCGTAGAGGAGGCGCACCGCTGAAGCCGCCGGAAGCGGCACCCGCAGGTCCGAGGCCAGGCCCAAGGCAAGGTGCAAGTCCTTGTGCATCAGCCGAAGACGAAAGTGTGGGGAGTCGTCACCACGGAATAAGTAGGGCGTCTTGAATACACCCACACCCGTCCGGCCCGCGCTATTCTCGAACACCTCGGACATGCGCTCGAGACTCACGCCGAGCTTCTTCGCCAACGTGTAGCCTTCGACGATGCCTTGGAGGACAACAGCCTGGGACATGTTCAGGCAGTACTTCGCCGCCTGCCCTGCCCCGACATCGGTCCCCACGTGCACAACATGTCTGCCCATCGCCTCCAGAACGGGCTCGAGTCGCGCCACATCAGCCGGATCACCACCGACCATGAACGTCAGGGTGCCATTTTTTGCCCCCAGCTTGCTTCCGGTCATGGGCGCGGCCACAAATCGTGCGCCGAGCGCCTTCAGCCTATCCGCGAGTTCATGTGTGAGCGCCAAGCTCGTTGTACCCGCGTCCACCACGAGCGTGCCATCGCCCACGGCCGAGATCACGCCATTTTCGCCCAACAGCACGTCCCGCACCGCCTCGTCGTCCGACACGCATACCAGCACGATATCTGCACCGCGCGCGGCGTCGGCCGGCCCTTCTGCCCAGAGCATGCCGCGTTCACGCAGCGAACGCCCACGCCCAGGACTCCGGTTCGTTCCCGTGACGACGTAGCCGGCCGCCAACAGGTTGCTCACCATTCCCGACCCCATGGTCCCCAAGCCGACGAACCCGAGTTTTGGTTGCAGCATCGACGCCGAAGGATATCTCGCGCGATGGCGCCTGTCCACCCGCCACAACAGCCGAGGTCACGCCACAACGCTCGATCTTCCATCCCTCCGCTCCGCTTGTCCAGCCAACGTCGCCGGATACAACACCATCACGCACGCACCTATCCGCATCATCGAGCCAGCGGCCGACGAGCGTCCAGTCTCTCGCAATCTCTTGGTCCGTCCATCGCTCGCCGCCCCCAGGCCAACCCTCGCAACTCACTCGCTGTAGAGTGGGATCGGGACCAGCGTGGAGCCCTCTAACCGGTGCTGCAGTCCCTCGAGATCCTCGCTTTCGAGACCACGCGTGCCTACCACCACCATATGCCCCTTGAATCGGTGCCGCTCGTGGAACTCCACGAGCGCCCCCAAGGCCGCCTGCACACCACCAAGCTCGGTACCGGCCCTGGGGGGTACCAGCGCTAGATAGATGGTCAGATTTTCGGGCGCAATCTCGGAGAGCTCGCTAAGCTGCGTAAAGATCCGCACCGCGCTCCCTTCGATTCCGGCGGGCCGCACCGAGTCTGCGCACACACGATACACCTGCTCACGGCGGACGTTCGGCGTGACGTGAAACGCTACAAGTTGGCGATAGGGGATGCCCGTGGCCCGCGTTTGGCTCTTGGCCAACTGGAGCGCCTTCTGCAGGAGTCGACCGATGCGCACCCCACCGATCGCCACCACCACGGTTCGATCTTCGATATCGATCGCGGTGGACTCTACGGTATCGATAACGCGCCGCAGATACCCCCAGGCCGCACGCAGAATGGGGCGATGATTGTAGAGCAGCAGCACGCATCCCACCATCACGGCCACGGACGTCACCAAGGTACGCAGCTCGCCCAGCTCCCCCTCGTAGGTTGCGTACATGCTGAGCAACGCGTAACCGAGTACAATCAGCCCAACGATCGCGCCTAGCGGGACGCTCACCCCAGCAAGGGTGATATTTAGGGGGGCAGTATAGACACGCCGGACCTCGCTCTTGAATCGACGCAGCAATACAAACGCGACCATGCCAGAGAACATCACGAGGCCGAATGTCGCCCCGTACCAACGTTCGAGCTTCGGCAGGTTCCAGTCGGCTTGTATGGCGAGTAGGAAGATCGCAGCCAGCATCAGCCAGTGGATCCGCTGAAAGGCGCCGCGAGCATTTCTCGTCAAGATGGCGCGGGGCAAGAGGTTGTCCCGCGCCATGGTGAGCCAAAGGCCTCGCGCCCCGGCAAAACCTGTATTCGTGGCGCCAATCAACATCAGAGCGGCATTCACGACGATAACCGTCTGCCAGACCTCCGCCAGCAGCTCGCTGTGGGTGACCCCGATGACCGCGCGATACCCCAACGCCGCGAGGAGATAGTGTGATCTCGTTGCGAGCTCCTCGGGCGTCAGCACCAAGAATAGCAGCACGCTCAAAGATCCACCGATGACGAGCAGTGCCGACAGCATCCACTTGTAAATTCGGCCGACATCACGGCGCGGGTGGTCCAGCTCCTCGGGGATATTCATCACCGACTCGACCCCGGACGCGCCCAAGATCGACGATCCAACCCCCGCGAGCAACAGGGGTGCGGTGATGGCTGCGAACCCTGGGAGCTCGATCACCCCGGCGCGCGATCCATGTAGTTCCTTGATCAACATCGTCTCTTCGACCACCGCGCCGCTGAAAAACCGCCCGAAGTCCGCGCCGTGCATGACGAGATAGCCCAACGATGTCACGATCGTGATCGCCATCACGACAAGATTGATGAAAAAAATCGATTTGCTCACCTGTACGCTCTCACGCAGCCCCTGGTTGTTCAGGGTAAAAAGCATCACAAGCGGCGCGAGCATCACGACAGCGTTGGAGACAAGCACGGTACTAAGCAGCGTGGCCACGGCCGACGTGAGAGCCACCGTCCACGCCACCCGGCGACGCTGCCGTGGCATCACCCACATGCCGAAAACTGTCGAGGGAATCGCACTGAGTCCGATTCCGTACATGGTAGCGGTGCCGTCGATAGATCCCAGCAGCGACAGCACGTAGTTGCTGTACGAGAGCAGGCTAACGATGGCGGTCGCCACGTACGAGAACGAGATGATGATGCCCACTGCCGCAGCGGCGATGACTGCCAGCTTGCCCATGTGACTGAGCGAGTAACGGGTCATCACGTAGGTGCCCCCGTTGGACAGCGTGAGCAAGACAGCCTCAATGTATAAAGGCGCAAGCAGGAATAGAAGCAAGTACAGACCGATTTGAAACGCCGGTGTGGCATAGCCCACACCGGCGACAATCAGCGCACCCGACGAGTAGTAGGGAGACGTGAGCGGATCGGGCCCGACGAGAAACAGGCCTTCCTTCCACGACAGTCGTGGACGGGAGCGACCGTTGTCATCGCTCTCGTCGTTGTCGACGGCGTCCTTCACGACCGAGGCGACTTATGCCGCTCCACCAAGAAGCACGCAACCACGTTGTTCGCGCGAAGCGGTGACGAGGGAGGGGTGACGATCACCAGCCGGCCGCGGGCGAGAGCACGCGCCCAAACTGCCCGCGCGGGTCATCCACGACCCGCGCGGCGGCAGTCGCCGTTCCAGACATCGGTGCCGGCCGTCGACTCCAGGCCGTTCTTACCTATTACTTATCATCCTTGCGGTCACGCAGGAAATCCTCTGGGGCTTTCCTGAGCTGCTCAAAACTAGCATTCGAGATCACGTAGAACCACGAATCAAACCGCTGCTGTAGATCCTTCGCTCGCGCGAGACCCTTGAGCTCCGGTTTTTTCTTTCCCTCGTCGCCCTCATTTTTCTCCTCGCTCTCTTCGGCCTTGCCATCCCCCGCTTCGCTGGGATCCTTCTCCTCGGCCGCCACGTCATCCCTGGCGCTGTCCGAGTCCTCGGCGTATCCGATTTGCACCAGGAGGTACCGATTTGATTTGCTCTTATCGCCGGTCTCACCATCGACCTTGTTGCCAGCGACGTCGCTCCCCCCCGCCGTCAATGCAAGTCCGGTATCGTACGTGATTTCGCCAAAATAGAGCGTGTACACGACTCCGTCGTCTTGCACGACGGAAAGCTCGCCTTCGTTGCCGAAAAGCTTGGGCACGGCCCCTCTCGACAGGAAGAAACCCATGCTCTGGTCGGAGAGTTCACGCAGTCCCCGTGGACGCGGGCGCACGCCCACGATCTTGAGCCGGTCGATGGCACTGAGTACCTGCCGAACCTTGCTGGGATTGACCTCTTTGTCCTTCGGCACCCGCGTGTCCGAACTGGCGGCCCACTCCGTGTCGCTGCTGCCCTCTTCCTTGGGAGCGAGATCAAATAACATCGGGACGCCGTCCACAACCCTTTGGGTCTTCTCGTCGATCCGATAGCTATTGCTCGAGACCAAGGTCGCTTTGTCCTTGTCGAAATCGAGCAGATCTTCTTCGATCCAGTCCGTGAACTTGGTGGATATATCCAAGTCCATCCGTACGGCGTAGACGCGGTCTTTGTCGGGATAGCGAACGAAACGGTATCCCTTCTTGCCGGGTACTTCCTTGCCCACGATAACGTCGACGAGGACCGTACCGGCCTCGTCGTGAATCACGATGCGTTGGCCCTTGCCGGTACCCTCGAGTTGTGTGTTTTCGGGATCGAGCACCCCGAATTCATCGTGGTCCTCAGGGAGATTCGACCGTACGAGATCCTTTTTGACGCCGACGAAGGAGGCCGCGGCCTTCCCCATCTGTTCGGTACCATCTGCCGGATAGTTGTTGTGACTCGGAATCGTCCACTTGCCCTCAGCAAGTTTCACATTAAAGGTCTTGAGCCGGGCGCCATCCGCATCCCACTCCCGGACCTCGAGCGAAGCCGCGTGGGTGGGGTCCGTGAACGCTTCGAAGAGCGGCTGGCCCGTGTCCTCAAATACAGGGGTCTCAACATCCACCGGACGCATCGCCACGGCGCCAGTCAGGCTCGCGGCTGCGATGATTCCCATCAACGACGTTGTACGATTCATGCTGCGCCTCGTTTACGATTCGCGGGAATAGTAGAGCTCTCCCGCCGACGCCGGCGAGCAAAAATGGCGAATCCCATCAACAGTGCGGGAACCGGAGGCAACAATATGGCCGCCAGGCGGATACGATCTTGCACCTCATCCACTGCGCGAAGATGCTCACGCTCGATGGCCGCCATCGTCTTCCCTTTTTCTCGATCGATCCGATTTTGCTTGATCTGCAGACGGCGATTCTCCGCCTGCTCCGCGCTCTTGAGCATGATCGTCTTGGTTCGGTCGTCGATGCCTTTGCGGCTACGAATCTCGTCGACCACGGCCTGCAACGCCTCTTGAGCACCCTTCAGATCGTTTTCGGCTTCCACGTTGGCTGCTGCCATCTGTTTTTCCCGCTCGGCTCGAGCCTCTTCGGTGTATTCGTCGACGCGATCGAGGCGACGGAACTCGGGTTGACGTTTTCGCAAAGCGATGAAACGGGCGTCCCCCGATAAGCTATCGATCGCATTGAGGAGGAAGGTCACATTGTCGAAACGGATATCGATGAGACCGTCTCCATCCATATCGCCCCCCTGTTCATGGAACGAGAAGAAACTGTCGGCAAACATGTCCAGGTCGGACAACACGATGACGTTCATGCCCGCGCGCCCCCCTTTCTTGTCCCCGTCGTCTTCACCCTTGTCGTTCTCTTCGCCGTCCTTCTCTTCCCCAGCCTCTCCCTGGGCGTCAGCCTTCGCCGGTGTCCCGTCGCCCTGCAAGCGCACGCCAAGCACGTGACGCTCCCCCGTCAACGGCCCCCGTCGTGGGGGCATGCGCGGACCTTGAATGCCGGTCATGAAGTTGCGGCGATCGACCATTTGCTCGAATTCATCGAAACCAGCTGTGGTGACCGCTGTGGTGAGTAGCGGGACAAACTTGACGTCCGCTCGCGTCACGTCACGCAAATCCCCGGCGAAAAGGCTGACAATTTGCGCCAAACCGTCCACCACGATGTCCGCATCCTCGAAGGGCGAGGCTTGGCCAGGTCGTTTGCCGAAAAACACCACGTGGGGAGGCGCCCCTTTCAGTCGTGGATTCGGGTTGTAGGTATCGAATACGATACGATTGGCCTTCCACTCGACGCCAATCGAACGGAGGAAAGCATCAAAGTCGCCCTTCGGCGGCGCTTGGCCGCCCCCACCGCCCATCATGCCCATCATTCCGCCGCCACCTTGCCCCGGCGGGGGCAACATGGGCTCGCTCGGCGACAGCCGGACATCGAACACGGGCATAGGGTCCGCGATGATCAACGCAGCTCGCCCTTCGTCCACCACATAGGTCTTCAGGTGGTCGAGCTGCTCCTGCGTCATGCTCGAGACCTGGGGCACGATCAGTACATCGACGTCTTTGGGGACCTCGGTGCCGGGATTGAGGCTACGTACTTCGTACTGCTTCTTGAGTTCGTCGACGATGCGCCAGGCGGGCTGTTGTCGACGCGACTGGAAGTCGAAGTTGCCCATAATCTTCGCGTCTGTGCGCAAGATCCCGAGCACGCGTTTTTTCTCCTGCGTCACGACCCGCAATGCCCTGGCAATCTCGTACTCGACCGACAAGCCGCGATCGAGAAAGGGCAAGACCTCGTCGCGAGGGCCGCTGGCGAACGCAAGGCCGAGGAACACGGGCACCCGCTGCATTCGCCCACCTTCGTTATTGAACACGGGGCGCGGTGCGATGCCGTATTTCTCGACCGCCTCTTGCGCTTCCTCCGAATGGGGTTCGGGTTCGTAGATCTGCACGGTCAAGCCGGCACCGCCTTCCGCCTCCATCTCGTGGAGCACGTTCAGCAGTCGGGACCGCAGCGATACGTATTGCTGCGGCACATCTTTCGATACGTAGGCGGTGACGACGACCGGCCGATCTACGGAAACGCCGCGGATCAGATCGCGGGTACCTTGGGTAATACGGCTGAGGCCTTCGGAGGTCACATC
The DNA here is from genome assembly GCA_036479215.1 of Nannocystaceae bacterium. Taxonomy (GTDB): domain Bacteria; phylum Myxococcota_A; class Polyangia; order Nannocystales; family Nannocystaceae; genus FL481. The sequence goes on from JAZGFE010000285.1 coordinate 46,543, forward strand.
GCTGCGAATATTGAGGCGTTGACCCGCGTAGGTCAGGGACGCGACGGTGATACCCGCGAAGAGGAGTCGCAAGAAACCGTGATGACGAGGAAGCAGAGCCATAACTACCAGTGTCTCCTTCCGAGCAAAAACCCACACAAGTAAAGCACGAAGGCGGTGCCCCCCACGAAGTAGAGGACGTCCCCGAAACGGATCATGCCCTGGCCGAAACCAGCGAAGTGTTGCTGCACGCCGACAAGGGCGAACGTTCCCTCAAAGTCGGGCCAGATCCCGCCCACCCACAACACCGTGGCGACGAGCACCCCGACGACCGCGGTGGTGGCCAGCCCCTCCGTCTCTTTTTTTGCCGCATAGACCGCCAAGACAGCGACCCCGCTGATGAGCGCGATACCGATTAGGCCGCTTGCCCACGGCTCCGCACCGGCAAAAACGAGAGCGGAGCAGCCGAGCCCTCCCAGGATAAATCCCACCGTCGCGTTGGCGCTGAACATGGAGCCCCAGACCCCGACCGCGACGAAGAGTCCTCCCATGAGCCAATAACCGAGATAGGTGGCGAACATCAGACCCACGTCCGGCGCGCCCAGGAAAATCAAGACACCGAGATGCGCCAGACTAAACCCCAGCGCAACGGTGTAGACGCCGAGCGCCCCGAGATACTTGCCGAGCACGACCTCGGCGTCCCGGACCGGCAGCGTGAGCAGGAGCTCCTCCGTACCGGAACGACGCTCGTCCGCCCACACGTTCATCGTGATGGCGGGCACAAAGAGCATCAAGATCGGGGGCATGATCTGATTGAGCACCGCGAGGTCGGCCAGGTTGCGAGCAAAAAAACCTTCTTGGAGGAAGGCCGCAGCGGCGGTGGTGGCGATAAACAGAGTCAGAAATACGTAGCCTGTGGGATTGCCCAGGTACGCGGCGAGCTCTTTGCGCATGATGGCCCGGATCACGGGCGGGCTTAGGCCGAACATCAGGCGACCTCCTTTCGTTTCGCTGGCTTTTGAGCGGCCAGCTCGTAGAAGCGTTCTTCGATCGTCCGTTCCTTCTTGAGGTCGGCCAAGGTGCCGCTAAATGCGATACGCCCCTCACTGATCAACACGACCTCGTCGGCAACGGCCTCGACCTCCTGAAGGATATGGGTCGACAAAAGGATAGTTTTGGATTCACCGAGCTTGCGTATGAGGCCGCGAACCTCTCGGATTTGCAGGGGATCGAGGCCGCTCGTCGGCTCATCGAGAATCAGCACCTCTGGATCGTGGAGCAGCGCAACCGCCATACCGACGCGCTGCCGAAACCCCCTGGAGAGCTTGCGAACCGGCTTGTGCAGCACGCTCTCGAGGGCGCATTGCGAGACGACGCGCTCGACCGCAGCGGCCAAACTGGAGAGTTGCCGCACTTCGCCGACGAACTCGAACAGCTCGTTTGGGGTCATGTCGGGATACAGGGGTCCGTTTTCTGGGAGATAGCCCAGCTTCTTCGCCAGTGTCCGGCGCTGGTCCTCGTCCCCCGGATCGAGACCGAGCATTTGCGCCCTCCCCGCAGTGGGCGCCAGATAGCCGGTGAGGATTTTCATCGTCGTCGACTTCCCTGCGCCATTCGGTCCCAGGAAGGCCGCGATCGTGCCCTGGCGGACGGTAAAGGAGACGTCGTGGAGTGCCACGAAATCGCCATATATCTTCGATATGCCGTCGGCGCGTATCGTCACGGGGCGGGTGGATTCATGGTTGCTGCTCATGATCAGCTTTCTCGTGTTGCTGGCCGGCGCCTCTGCGAAGGCGATGAGCCGCACCATACTGGGAAGCAGGGACCTTTATTCCAACTCGAGATGACTGACAAGCGAGAATATTCTCCAATCGCGCACCGCCGCGCGGTCGCGCGACCGATCCGGTACAAGCGGACCATGCAATTTAGGATTTGGGGCTCCGCGACCGTGCTCGCGGGAGGCCTCGCACTGGCGGTGGCGGGCGGTTCCGCAGGGGCGCCGGCGGGTTCGGAGCTCGAGTCGTATGAACGAGCTCCTGGTGGCGAGACGGACGACGCGCGCGACCCGAGCGGAACGCGCCCCCCTGCCACGACCTCGGCGAATCGCGCGAAGCCGCGGAAGCTGCACCGAGCGGAGACGCGGATCGGCCCTCTCGACACGGCTCAGCGGGATCACCTCTACGCGGGTCCCGAGGATGCGCTGACGCCGACGGAGGTGCACTACGTCAAGTCCAATGAGATCCGGCACGACGTGTGGATTCCGTACATCCGGGACGTCGGCGGGGCCTATGTCGGCGTGGGAGCGGATCAAAACTACACGCTGATCGGGGCCGCGCGATCGGAGTTCGTCTTCTTGCTCGATATCGATCAGCGAGTGGTCGATCTTCATCGAGTGTACGAGCGGCTGATCGAGGCCTCAGCCACGCCCGCCACGCTGCTGGCTCGCTTCGAGCCCCGCGCCGAGGCTGCAACCTGCGAACTGCTGCGCGCGAGTTTCTCGCGCGAGCCCGCCGCGATACGCACGCGACTGGTGAACGGTTACCGCGTAGCTCGTGAAACGGTGCGACGCCATCTCGCCCACGTGTCTAGGCGTCGCCACGCCAGCGAGTCATCGAGCTGGCTGTCCCACGCGGGCTACTACCAGCATATCCGCAGCCTGTACCACAACGATCGCGTTCGGATTATGGGCGGCGACCTCACCGGCGCACGGACCATGTCTACCGTGGCGACCAACGCCCGGGCGCTGGGGGCTCTGATCGAGGTGCTGTATCTTTCGAACGCCGAAGAATATTTCAAATACAACCGGCAGTACCGGGCCAACATCGCCGGACTCCCGAGTAGTCGGCAGGGGGTGGCGCTGCGGACGATCTACAGCAAGAAATGGGAGCACGCCGCACGACTGTGGAACTACCAAGTGCATCACCTGCGGGATTTTCAGAGGCGGATGGTAGCGAGCGGATCGAGATCCAGGACCACCATGTTGGGCCTCGCCGCCCGCGACAAGGTGTTGGAGCGCACAACCGAAACGAAGGGGCTAAGTCGAGTGGCCACACAGCCACCTGCGCCCGTGCCCGTGCCCGTGCCCGTGCCCGACGGTCTAGCCGAACGGAGCGTCCAGCGCTGACGATCGGGCGCCAAACACTTCGTTTCCTGACTCGGTCACCGCGACGATATCCTCAATGCGCACGCCAAACGCACCCGGTACATAGATCCCGGGCTCGTTGGAGGTCGTCATGCCAACCCGCAGCTTGCGTTCGCTGTCCCGCACCAAGTAGGGCGCTTCGTGGCCTTGCATGCCGATACCGTGACCCAAACGATGGGTGAAGTGCTCGTAGTTCACGCCGTAGCCCGCCTCCGCCATGACCTTCCGAGCAGCCTTGTCGGCATCCCCACAAGCCGATCCGGGTCGGATTTCAGCCATCGCGGCGGTCTGGGCCCGATGGACCGTATCCCACGCGCGACGCTGCGCATCGTCGGGATCTCCCCATGCCCAGGTCCGCGAGATGTCGGACTGATAGCCGTGCAGATCGCCGCCCGTGTCCACGAGCACCAGCTCTCCTTCGCGGATCGCCCTGTCCTCCTCCGTTCCGTGGGGGAACGCAGCGTTGGGGCCGAACAGCACCAGCGACCAAACTCCACCGAGCCCGGCGACCTGCTGCGCCTCGTGCACGAGCTCTCGAAACGCGGCCTGGGTCATCCCCAGCGTCAGGTGGGAGGCCGCGGCCTTGAGCGCAGCTTTCGTTGCCTCATTCGCCCGTCGCAAACGTGCGAGCTCCAGATCCGTCTTCACAATACGACACGCTTCGACCGCGCCCGCGCGGGTGTCCCAACGCGTGCCCCGGCTTGCGAGCTGAAGCCCGGCCACCACGAACGAGCGCATCATCGGGTCGACGGCCACTTTCGCTCTTCGTCGTCCTCGCTCCGGCAACAACCCAGCGACTTGACTGTAAGGACGTTCGTGCTCCTCCCACACACGAACCGTCGCGGACGCTGGAAGACGCTCGCGCAAGGTACCTTCCTCAAACGCCGGGCAGATCCACACGGGCGGCCCCGATGACGGTATCCACAGCAGCAACGGACGTTCGCTGAGGCCCCACCGTAGACCTGTGAAATAACGCTGCGAAACGCCCGCTTCGAGCAACATCCCGTCGCAGCCACGTTCCGCTGCCGCCTTACGCCCCCGTTCGATCCGGGCCGCATGTTCGCCCTCCGACACACTCGGAATTCCATCGCAGAACCCGGCCAGCTGGGCGAAACGGGTGCTTGAGGTACCGCTGGCGCCCGTGCCTCCGCTACGAAGCACGTCGATCCCCACGCGTGGGGCCGGCTCGGCGCAAGCGGTGGGCCGAGCCTGCGAGGCCAGCGCAGGAGATCGCATGGGTGCCCGCCCCCGGCAACTCGCCGCGGTGGCGGCCCCGGCAAGCGCCAACTGGGTGAAGAAGTGCCGACGTGTCGTGCTCATGTTCTGTCTGCCTCTGACGATGTCCATCGCATGACCCGGCCTTCGATGATGGCCCCCAGACCCCGCGCTGGGCGACGAGCGGCGCGACGACGAGAAACCCCGCGGAACGCAGCACGACAAGTCCCTCAAGGGGCGCGCCGACCAGCCCCCCGCAAGGCACGCCGAGCCTGGCAGGCACCGGGGAGGCCGTCAACCCCCGCGGACGCGCACTGCTACGTCGGTACCCCACCGCTGCACCGCCTCTTTTCGCGCGACATCGACCGACCACGCTGCCGGTCCATCGTTGACCGGCTATAGTCTCGGGCGCATGCGCGACGTGGCTACCGCGTACCTCCTCCTCGCATTCTCCGTCTTTGGCATACATGGTGTGCACCGGTTCTATCTGGGCAAGCCCGTGAGCGGCTTGCTGTGGTTCTTCACCTTCGGGCTATTCGGCCTCGGTACGCTCTACGATCTGATCACGCTGCGCAACCAGCTCGAACAGGTGAATCGGCGCGCCCTCCTTTCGGCGCCTCCCCCCCTCCCCGGGCAGCCAGCCATCGCCCCCGCGCCCGAGGCTTCCGGCCTCGTACGGGCACCACCGACGCCGCCGTCCTTGGAGTTGCGCGTCCTCGCGCTCGCACGCCAACACAACGGACGACTCACTACACTCCTCGCGGCCACCGATCTCGGTGTGGCGCTCGCCACGGTCGAAGAACAGCTCGACGATCTCGCCGCCAACGGTCAGGCGTTGATGGAGGTCACCGACGAGGGTGTTGTCGTGTACGACTTCCCCGCCGCACGCGTGACCTGATCCGTGCGGCCACAAGCCACGTCATCGACCTCGATCTCCGCAGATCTGGCGTTGCACCCCGTCCAGGGGACTTTCGTCGCGCTGCATCGAGTCCGACAATAATACGCGGGTGGTCACTTCGATATGGTCGATGCGTTCGGCCACGGCCCGCAACGTCTCCGCGGTGCGTCCCCCCGCAACCGTGAGCACGCCTTCGATCACAGCTCCCGCGCTCGCCACCACATCCGGCACCCAAAGCACGCCCCGACGCTGCAAGACCGAAGCCAGCCCTTCGTGCCGAAGCTGATTGTTCGCCGATCCACACACCCCGCGCACACGCAGACGCTCCACACGAGCTGCGCTGAGGCAGTCGCCCATGGCGCAGGGGACCAGGACATCCCAGGCACCCGTCCACAAGCTATCCCCCGACAGGTGCGTGATGCCCTCGCGGCGGGCCTCGGCCACACAACCCGCCTGGAGGTCGGTGGCCGACACGCTCGCCCCAGACGCGACCAATTCCTTTGCGACCGCCATCCCCACCGAGCCCAGCCCCTCGATGCCGAAGCTCAAATCACGCACCTGATTCGATCCGAAGCGAACCGCACATAACCCACGAATCGCAGCCAGTACGCCGCGGGCGGTTGCCCGCCCCGCATCGTTGCCCGCCGGGTTCACGTGACGAGTCTGCCGACGCAGGAGCGCGAGTTCATCCCCTCCGGTGCCCACATCCGGCCCACACACGTAGCGGCCGCCCAACGCCTCGATCCGTCGGCCCAAACAAGCGTAGCCCTTGGCACGAACCAATCCCGGCCTATCCATGATCACAGTCTTCGCGCCGACAGCAGGCAATCGGGCGATCGACAGTTTGTGGGTCATCGCGCGCGCCAACCGGCGCGCGTCACTCACCGCAGCGCCTTCGTCGACATACCTCACCCGCCGAACGCCGCCGAACGCCGGCCATCTGCGCTGGGCATCCATCGCTATGAACGCCAACAACCCCGCCTCCGCGTCCTCGACTCGGATGACCTCCATCTTACGCACTGGATCGCTACCCTCGATGTTATTTGTAGATCTTGAAGCGACCCGCCGCGAGGTCCCGCATGTACGCGTCCAAGTCTTGTCTCACGCCCTTCGTGAGGAAGAGGATCCCCAGGATGTTGGGGAAGGCCATCGAAAGAATCATCAGGTCGCCAAAATTGAGCACGTTCGTCGCGGTAACGATCGATCCCAGGAACACAAACACAAGGAACACAAACTTGTACACCAGGGAGCTGCGCGGACCGAACAAGTAGCACCATGCACGTTCGCCGTAGTACGACCAAGAAATCAGAGTCGAGTATGCGAACAACATCACAGCGACTGCCAGCACGCTGGGAAACCAGGACAGTTGGCTGCCCATGGCTCGCGAGGTGAGTGCCGCACCGCGCGAAGACGCGATTACATCGAAATTGGCAGGTGCCTCGTAGGCACCTGTAATCACGATCACCAGCCCAGTCATCGTGCACACCACGATCGTGTCGATGAAGGGCTCGAGTAGGGCCACGATACCTTCGCGAACCGGTTCCTCTGTCTTCGCGGCCGCGTGCGCGATAGCTGCCGATCCCACGCCAGCCTCGTTTGAGAACACCGCTCGCCGAATGCCGGTTACCAGCACCCCGATGAACCCCCCATAGCCGGCCTCGGGAGTGAAGGCCTGGCTCAAGATGCTCCCGAACGCCTGCGGGATCGCGCCTGCGTTGGCGAGCAAGATGTAGAGGCACGCAAGAACATACAGCCCACACATCAGGGGTACGATTTTTTCAGCAGTCGCAGCAATCCTCTTGATGCCCCCGATGATCACAACGCCCACAAGCACCATCATCATCAGTCCGTAGGCCCACGGATAATCGCGAAAAAAGGCGACTTGCTCCCCGATGATGCCCAGCGATTGGTTGATCTGAAAGGTGTTGCCGCCGCCGATCGACCCGCCGATGCACAACACCGCGAACATGATCGCCAGTGCTTTGCCCAAACGGGGTCGACCGACACTTGCGAGCCCACGACTGAGGTAGAGCATGGGCCCGCCCGTCACCTGACCCGAGGGGCTCACGTCGCGGTATTTTTGACCCAGCGTACATTCGACAAATTTCGCCGACATGCCGAGGAATCCCACTACGACCATCCAAAAGACCGCACCGGGCCCGCCGGCCGCCACCGCGAGTGCGACCCCCGCGATATTGCCCAGACCGACCGTAGCGGACAGCGCGGATGCCAGAGCCTGGAAATGTGACACTTCGCCCGCGTCATCTGGGTTGTCGAATTTTCCGCGAACCACATCGATCGCATGCCGAAAGGCACGGACGTTGACGAACCCCATCCGCAACGTGAAAAAGACCGCGCCGAGGAGGAGCCACAGCACGATGATGGGCAGGCCCCCGGACTGCGCCCTCAGCCCTACTGCGGTGCCCTGTTCCGAACGCACCAGCGTGAACGTGCGCGTGCCCTTGGGCGTCGTCGGAACGAAACGAGCCCGCAACTCACCTTGCAGCTTGCCCGCCTCGGCTTGCGACACGGACGAGGGCACGGTGAGCGTGAGCCTCGCCTCGTGCGTGTCGAACCCTCCCGCATCGAGTCGACGCAGCAGCTCCGCGACCGACTCCACGCTCGCCGCGACATGGTCATCCGAGATCGTCTCTTCTCGCTCAAACACGCGCCAAAAGAGCACGGTGCTGAGGCCACGCACCACATGGCCGGCCACAGCATCCACGCCACGCTCCAGCGCCGATGGGCCCGGGTTCGCAGCCAGCACCTCGCCCGACGATGTGAACACCAGAACGCAGACCAGGAAGAATCGCACCAGCGAGGTTCGGAGGATCACCGCGGGACTGTACCTCCAAAAAAAGCGGCGGCGGCACCGGTGGGCCGTGATGTCCAACGAGCGAACGCCATGGCACGCGCACATCACAGAACGTGCGCGGCGGCCGGATATTCGTGTTTCACGCTGGCGAGCGGCTGCCTTTGATGGCCCCGACATCGCCCTCCGGAACGCGCGGGCTGCCCGGCATCCGCAGGCGCGCGGCGCCTCAGTCCCGTCGACACGCACCACAACAGGCCTGCATATCCAGGTTTTCATGTGCGATACCACCCTCCATTTTCACGAAAACGGTGTTCTGCTGGCTGGTGTGGTGGTGGTGGGTCGTTGTGTCGCACCCGGTACGGCTGCTAGCGTGCTGTTCGCCCATGCTTCAAACCGCTCTGACAACCGCTTTCACGCTTCGCGTGCAGATGTTCGCACCGAGCGTGTGGCTGCTCCTCCTGCCGATTGTCTCCGCCACCGCTGCATGCAACATGCTGGAGGAGAGCGGCGGTGGACATGTCACCTTCTACGCCGCGCACCACGGGACACCACGAGAGGGACAATTTCCGCCGGACCTGTCTCCACATCCCGACTGGCGCGAATTCGATACGGACGATGGCTGGCACATCAAGCTGGCCGAAGGCTACGTGAGCGTCGGGAACATCGCACTGCGCAACTGTGACCACGGGAAGGACCTGGTGTGGATGGAGTTCCAGCACGGCGAAAGCGCGGCGGAAGATATCGTGGGTGTCGACGACACCCGGGCGGCCCCGCTCGGGTCCATCTACGTCCCCGCAGGATCATATTGCGCGCTTCTTCTCGACTATGGCCACTACTCCTTTCCGGATGCAGCGGACGAGGTCCCGCCCGCTGCGCGACCCGACAATGCGTCGATGGAGGGCATGACCGTGCTGCTGCACGGCCACGCCACGCGAGGTGAGGAGACGGAGTTCTTCAGATGGCAGGACCGCCTCAAACTCGACACGCTGGAGCTTTCTCTGACCACCCTCGAAAACGGCGGCGCCCTCTACATCGGCCCACGCGAGGGCGTGACTCGGCGCATCACCATCGCCAAACCCTACGACCGTTTTCTCGATGGCGTCGACTTCTCGGACTTCGACCGGGGGGATCTCGAGGACACGGTGCGAAGGGTCCTCGAGAAAAAAACTTGGGTCATGCTTGGCAACACACTGGGCCAGACCAACGGCCCCTCGGACCCCTAGCTCGCCCAAAACGGTGCATTGATGGCCTACTCGTCGGCGTAGAGATCGAGCAAGATGTCGCCGGTTGGCAGCGCCTGAGGCGTGGCAAACTCGGTGGGCGCCGTACCCAGCAAGAACAACTCCTGACGTATCGTTTTGTCCGTCACCGGACGCTGGCCGGAATCTTCGACGCGGGCGAGCAATCCCGACGCACGATCGATGGTGCGGACTTCGATCTGCGGCGGCGGCAAGAAATCCTTCGGCGGGTGCCCGACCTCGGCGGCCATCATCGCCCCGAGCCAGATGGGCAACGCCGAGCGCCCGCCAGTCTCCTTGCGCCCGATTCGCCTCGGTCTGTCAAATCCGACCCAAGCGACCGCAACGTGATCGGCAGTAAAGCCCGCGAACCACGCGTCACGGTAGTCGGCGGAGGTCCCCGTTTTTCCCGCCACCGGTCGACCCAGTTCGCGTGCACCGCGTCCTGTACCCTCTTCGACAACGCTCGTCATGAGGCTGGTGAGTAAGAACGCCACGCCAGGATCCATGGTTCGTTCCGCGGTCCGATCCGGCCTCCAATCGGGATCTCCGGGAACGCGCCGTTCCAGGATGAAAATGGGGGCGATTTTCGATCCGGAGCGGGCAATAGTGAGATAGCCCTTCGCCAAGTCGATGGGCGTGAGCTCGGAGGTTCCCAACGCCAAGGACAGGTCCTCGATCAGTTCTGATTCGATGCCCGCCGCGTGGGCGAACGCGATCGCCCGCGTAGGCCCCACCGCATCGAGCAATTTGATCGCAACTGTGTTGACCGAGTGCGTCAATGCCTCACGCACGCTGATCTCACCGCGATAGTTGTCGCGCTCGAAGTTGGTGGGGCGCCACTTCTGATAAATCTCGGGGGAGTCGGATACGATGCTGGCTGCCGTGAACTGGCGGCTCGCCAACGCAGCGCCGTATATGAATGGCTTGAAGACGGAACCTGGCTGGCGCTTGGCTCGCAGCGCACGATTGAACTCGGCGCGCCGGTACGCGTAGGCCCCCACCATCGCCAACACCTCTCCGCTCTTGACGTCCAACACCACCACACTCGCCTGCGGCCCCGGCACGAGATGTGCGGTCCGACGCACCGGTATCGAGGCAGAATCCGCGGACATCGACGCGCCGGCTGCTGTCTCTTCGGCGACCTGCACCCAGGTGGTCGCACCCACCGGGAACTGTTCCTCCAGAGACTTCTCAGCATCGCGGTAGCGACTCTCCGCGGGGACGTTAACCGACAACAGGTGCGCGCCCACCCGTGCCACAAGACCGTCGCCGCTCACCGCGTGGCGCTCGATCAATACCTGATAGCTGTCCCCCGCGTGGAGATCGAGTTCCTTCGCGCCGAGGATCTTCTTGCGCTCGCTCTCGGTCGCGACCTGCAGCCGATGCACGACGCCCCGCCTCTTGTCGACGGCCACAAGCCCGTCCCGCAGCGACTGGCGAGCTGCGCGTTGCACCTCCAGATCAACGGTCGTCGTGACCGTTGCCCCGAGCCGCGCCAGCTCGGCCTTGCCGTACGCGGCTTCAAGATGCTCCCGAACCACGTCCACGAACTCATCCGCGCCTCGGACCACCCCCGATCCCGCCTCCTGCTCGGCGAGCGCAAGAGGGGCCACGATGGCGCGCTCGACCTCCTCAACCCCAGCATAGCCGTGCCTTGCCATCTGTTCGAGCACGTAGACCTGCCTCGCCTTCGCTCGTTCCGCGTCCCTGAACGGGGATCCCTTACTGGGAGCCTTCGGCAGGGACGCGAGGAGAGCAGCTTGGCCGAGATCTATTTCGGTCACCGAGCGACCGAAATAGAAGCGACTCGCCTCTTCAACCCCGTAGCGCCCATGTCCAAAGTAAATATCATTGAGATATAGTTCCAAGATCTCACGTTTCGTGAGAATTTCTTCCAAACGGCGCGCCAGCACAAGCTCTTGGATCTTGCGCTCGAACGTTCGCTCTCGCGTGAGTAGAAAATTCTTGACGACCTGCTGGGTGATCGTGGAAGCCCCCTGCCTGATCCGTCCTTCACGCACGTTCGCCACCAAGGCGCGCAGCATGCCCGCGTAGTCCATCCCGGCATGTCGATAGAATTCCGCATCTTCGGCAGCAAGAAACGCGTTTTCGACATGTGCCGGGATGACATCATGGGGCACCACGGTCCTCCTCTGCGTGAAGAGCTCGCCGATCAGCGTACCGTCGCGCGCGAGTACGCGGGTCACTTGCTCGGGTCGGTAGTTGCGAAACGCGTCGTGGTCGATGGCGTGGACATCTCGCCCATAGGTCCAAAAAACCACGGCGATGCTCGCTACGCCCAACGCCACGCCCGCGGCGGCCATCAGGCATCCGATCAAGAGCCACCTTCGGGCACGAGTTGCGGTCAAGAACGATAGATTCATGGGTTGAGACGCTCAGGGTGTCAGTGCGCAAACGGCGCATGCACGAAGCAAGTGTCCAGGCTGCGGATATAGTAACGCGCCGGCTGGCTCGTCGATTCCTCCGCCGTAAGATCCGACGTCCGGCCGAGCCACGCGCGCCGGCGAGTGGGGGCTGCGGTGCCTGCACCTACTCCAACATCGCCGGCACGCCGGGAGCGTCGGACGCGGAAGCGTCCGTCTCCGCCGCCGCGTTCGGAAAAATGCCGTCTGCCGGATCGTACTCGTCGTCGGGAATCGATCTTCCCCCCAACAACCCCGATAGCGCCCGTTGCCCGTGGGTCCCCTCCAGCAGGCGCTTGATCTGCGCGAGGCATTGCCCCTCGTTACCGCGATCCTCCGCGGAGAAGTAGATCGTGCCGTCTTTCCACATCAGATACTCGAGCTCGTCGATATGCCCGCGCGTGTGCATGAACTTGTGGATCCGGCGCAGGCGAGTGTCGAATTTTCGCGTCATGGCATCTCGGCAGTAGTGCACATGGCGACGCACCGGCGAAGGCAGCATCAAGGCGAGGTAGGCTGCTTCAAGGGAGTTGAGGTCACCCGCACGTTTGCCGAAGTAGTGCCGTGCGGCATGTGTGATGCCATAGATGCCTGGCCCAAACTCGATCACATTGAGATAGATCTCCATGATGCGATCCTTGCTGAGCGCACGCTCGATATGCCAGGTCAAGAACAATTCCTGGAGCTTGCGCGAAAAGGTGCGTTCGTGGCTAAGGAGCACGTTCTTCACGGTCTGCATGGTGATCGTCGACGCACCCAAACGAATCTTCCCGGCCTTCAGATTGCGGCGCAACGCTTCGCCAAACTGCGAGGTCAGAAAGCCTCGGTGCCGCCAAAAACCCCCGTCCTCGGTGGTGAGAACAGCGGCGACCACATGGGGCGAAATCTGAGGCAGGGGTGTGTAGGAGGGCGAACCTGGATAAAGGCGCACGGTCCTCTCGCTGCCGTCACGCATCTCGACACGATGTGAGAATCCGTTGGCGAGGCGCCGTGCGCCCACCCTTGGAGGCGCGCGCCGAACTCGGCAGCGCCGCAACGCAACGCTCCCACCCAGAGTCGCCGCGTCCAAGTCGGAGTAGTCGACGTCGACCGTCGTATCGATCTCAAAGTTCCCGCCCAGCTTGAAGCCGACCAAACTCGGGATCAGTTCGCGCGGGATGGCCTCGAGTACCGCCTGACACGGGACTTTGGGCATGCGTGCGCGGACTTTGTAGCGCCGCTGTGCCGCTTCGGGTGGATGCACAATCGTCCCCTCAAGCTGCAAGGAGACACCCTTGCGGGCGATGGCGAACTTGTGGAGCGTTAGACGTCGCGCTGCGGGATCTACCTGCGCGGAAAGATCCAAAGAAAACCTGACATCTCGCACCACATCGGATGCGAGGGTCGGGTGACTGATATTGATCCCGGCGACCTCCACTTGCCCCTTGATGTCCGCCCGACCGTCGGCGAACGCAATCTCCACGTGCCCGCCGACCGTGGCGTGATCCGAGCCCACTAGTGGAAGGCGCGCGAGGACTTGGGGAATCTTACCCAGCTCGAACGCTTTCATATCGAGCAGCAGCTTGCCCGCGGTCATGTCTCGGCGCACGTCACCCTGCAGGGACCACAGTTGGTTTCCCGAGGCCGACGCTCGGCGATCCGCGTCGGCGAAACTCCCGGCGAGTCGGACCCCCACAGAGGAAATGGAGCGATCCATCAGCTCGATGTCACCGGAGACACCGGCCACGGAAATCTGCGGAGTCAACGAGCTCGCTCCCCCCTGAATCACAAGGCGCAGCGGAAATTGCACGGACCCTGTTGCATCCGTCGCCACAGTGAGATCAATCGCATCCACTTGCAGCGCAGGTTGTGCTCCCCACGCCCCTGCTACATTGCGCAGCGAGAGGTCTGCCCGTTTCTGCCGGGGTAGCGCGTGCACCGTCAACATGGCGGTGACGCGATGCCCGTCGGCGCTCGAATCATGCCCCGCCGAGATCGAAAGTCGCAGTCGTTCGAGGTCGAGCACTGCGGGTATCAAACGCCCCGATCGCGGCGCGGAGGCGGTTCCCCCTATGGCCTCGCTGCCGGATAGCGACAGTTCCTCGGCCCAGCGGCGCACTGCCTCCACGTCCGCGTCGACATGGCCGGATGCGGACACGACGCGGCGCAGGTCGACGCGTGTCGACCAGGGGTACGCCCGCGTGAACGCAACCTCGACATCGTTCAACTCGCCCGCAAGCCCCTCGCGTGTCACCCGGATCGATCGGGCAACGAGGCGCCCATGACCGAGTTCGAGACCCTCGAACGCCACGTTCACACCCGCGCGTGCGGCCCGGCGTTGCACCATCGATTCGACGATACCTGCAGCCCACCACGGATAGGTGACCATGGCACCCACGGCGGCAACGAACAGCCCCACACCGGCAAACAAGGCTACACGCACGGGTCTGCGGCTCCACAAGCTAGATTGGGAAGACTGGCGACGCATACTGGGGCCGAGCAGAGCGTACTCCAACTTGTGCGGTACGGTACGTACCCTCCCTAAAATGGGCCGTCGGCCGGCTGCGCGACGCGAAGCGGGTTCAACAGGTGCACGCACGGCCACACGGCGCGAGGTTCAGGACGTCGCGCGACACTGGAAAGCGAACAACGCTCGCCCCCTGTCGCGCATACCCGCGACCACCAGGAGCATGCCGTTATCTAGCACGGAGTAATCGGCATCAAGCAATGGTTTGGCGCTCCCTTTGGCGATCAAGCGCAGATGAAGCTTGAGTCGCGAAGCGTCGCGGCCCAGAAGGTTGAGCTTGACGTCGTAGCCGATCTTCATCTGAGCGAATCCCCCTTTCCCATCCCTCAAAACGATCCTTCGCTCCTCAAGCAGTTCGAACGATCTGTACGCAGCGAACTGGTCACTGCGGAGCTGGGTCCGAAGCAACTCGAGGCTCGCGGGGATCTTTCCTCCGCCCTCCTTACGCGCCATGATCGACATCACGCGACAGGTGGCGGACGCTGCGACAGCATCGGAAGCCGCGATCAAATCCGCGGTAGCGAGGCCTGGGCTCGCTATGGCCGATGCCGGCGCGATGAGGAGAACCCCAGCGATACCCGCTACAGCGATAAACTTGGCGACGATGGCACGACGAATATTCATAGCGAGCGTTCACTGTCGAAAGGTTGGGGTTCTTCTTGCACCCAAATCACGGTGGTCGTTCCTTTGGCGCCGGGGATCTTGGCGATCTGACCGACGCGTCCCGCAAATTCGATGCGATCGATCTGAAGGTCGTTCGAGACCGGCGCGCCGAATCCCCCATCCAAACGCGGACTTGTAGGGTCGCCTGCGATACTCGGCGCCGTGTCTGTGGCCCGCGCCACCTGGACCTCGGAATCGGGGCCGTTACCCTCGCCCGACCACCAAAAGAGCACAACCGCCGTCGCGGCCGTGGCAGCGAGGGCCGGCCACAACCACTTCAGGCGAGCACCGAGGCCTCGCGACACCGGACTTGGAATACGCGCGTCGGAGGGTCGATCGAGCGAGGCCTCCACCTGGTCCCAAATCTGCTCGAATCTCGCATCCGCGAGGTCGCTAGTTGCGGCTTCCGCCTCCCCCACCACCAACTCGCGTATCGAAGACCATGCCGCCATCTGATCGCGCAGGCCCGCATCATTGCGGAGCCGAGCTTCGAACTGTTCTCGCTGCACCGATTCGAGCTCATCGTCAAAATAGGCACAGGCCGCCCGCTCGGTTTCGTTCATGGCAACACCACCTTAGGCGCACGCACCGATTCGCCACGCTTCTCGGCTGCGCCGACCGAGGGCGCCTTCTCATCGAAGCGTTCGAGCAATCGTTTCTGAAGGTTCTTCCTCGCATGGAAGAGTCGACTCATGATCGTACCCTTGGAACACTTCATCGCCTGCGCCATCTCCTCGTAGGTCATGCCCTGCAGCTCCCGCATCACGATGATTTCACGATGTGTGTCGCTGAGGTACCGCAAGCTATCCTGCACCGCAGCGAGAATTTCTTTGCGCTCCAACAGCGCGGAGGGGTCCCCCGCGTTGACGATCCGACGATCCGCTTCCTCATCCAAGGCGGTGTCGCTATCGTGGCGAATCTCGTCTTGGTACTCCACTGCACGACGTCGCTTGTTGCGACGCAGGTGGTCGATGCACACATTGGAAACCACCCGGTACAACCATGTATAGAAGCTCGATCCGCCGCGAAAATTGTCGAGGTAGCGATGGACTTTGAGGAAGGACTCTTGCACCACATCGAGGGCGTCTTCTTTGGTTCGTACGTATCCGTATGCCACGGTGTAGATCCTGCGCTGGTGGCGCTCCATCAGAATCCGAAACGCGCGCCGGTCGCCGGCGCGGCAAGCCTCGACCAGCGTTAGGTCGTCGGAATCCTTGGACACCACGGGTTGCTGGCGGTTCGACGCAGACAACAGATCGCTATTCAGGCCGGAGCCTGCCCCGGAAGAAAGCTGTGAACATGTCAGCGGTCGCGGTGCGCACGACCGCTGCCACAAGGTGTGCTTGGAAATGACTCGCGGCCACGCGCCAGTTATACCAACTGGGAGACCGTCCTCCGATCTCGTTGCCATGCCGGTCCCATCCGAACGCCTCTTCCTGTTCCTCGCGCGAGTCCGAAGGGCCGCCGGGCGCCGACTCCTCTTGGGTCTTGTCCTCGACTTGGCCTTGGCGCTGGCTGCCATCGGCCTCGCCGCCCTCGGCTTCGCGGGTACCACGGCCCGCGGAGACTGGGCCCAGCTGGGCTCCGTCACGGCGGGAGCGTCCGTCGCTTTGGTGCTCTGCAGCCACTATGCGCGTCGTTGGCAGCTCCGTCATGGGTCCCCGCTCGCGACCGCGCGCACCGTCGCGCGGGGAGTCTCGAGCGCAGTGGGATGGAGGGCGGACCCGGGACCGGACGATTCGCCCGACGACCCGAGACCGCTGCTATCGGAGATTCTCGGGGCCACCGAATTGGTCCACGAGGGCCGCGTCAACTCCGCGCATTCCGAACAGCTCGCTACCCTCTACATCGCCGGGATCGGAAAGCGCTGTGCGGATCTCCCTCCGCGCCGACTCTTAGCGCCGCTCGAGTGGCGTCGACGCCTGTGGGTCGCGGCCGCTTTCATGGTTGCGTTGGTCCCCTTCGCGGTCACGGACGCGGGCCGGCAAGCCGCGGACCTGCTGTGGCTCGGACGCGATGGCACCCCTCCCCGACCGCTGCCACCTGTGTGGTCGTCTCTCGACGTGCGCCTTGTATATCCCGACCACATCGGCCGCCGACCCCGAAACGTCCCGAACCCGAGCGGGGCCATGCGTGCTCCCGCCGGAACACAGATCGAGCTCGACCTGCGTCTCGTCCGGCCGACAGACACCGTCAAGATCGTGGTCACCCACGACGCAGACGAACTCACAGACGCGATCCCCCCGGAGATCGTCCCGTTGTCCCCCACCGGCGGCCGGAATTGGCACGCATCCTTCGTACTTCGATCTGCCGGAAGCTGGACCGTCGTGTTGCTGGAGCATCCCGACGATGACGTGGGCGCGGCGGACCATCGCTCGCGGGCCCTCCGTCTCGAGCTCGAACCCGATGCTCCGCCGCAAATCGAGCTGCTCCCACTCCCCGCGGATGAACGTGAGCCCACGGAAGCCGAGCGCGTCGACATCCGGTTCCGGGCACGGGACGACTTTGGGCTGGGGTTGGCCACCTTGGTCTACGAGCTCCCCGGCGGCAAGCTCGCCAGGCTTCCGGCCGGCGACGCCCAAGGGCGTCGCTCATGGCGACATCGCTACGTGTGGGATCTCGCTGGCATCTCCATCGCGGAGCGCAGCGAGATCACCTATTGGTTGGAAATCCGCGACAACGACCCCGGCATGGGCCTCCACCCACTTCCCGATTCCCCGGGGAAACTGGTCACATCCGCCCGACAGAAGCTATTTGTGCGCGACGAAGAAGCCGAGCACACACGCAACATCGAGAGTTTGCGAACCATCCGCGACCGCACCGTCGACCTGCTCGGTACGCGCCTCGTTTCGCCGGCCTTCCAACGGACTCCCGCAGGAAAGAGAGGTCTCGACGCCCGCATCGTACAGCTCCGTCAAGCCCGGGGCATCTCCGCCTTCTCCCAACGCCTACTGACTTCGATTCGAGACACCATCGACGCCCTCTCCATCGATCGCATGGTCCGCGAGCGGGACGTCCGCGGGCTCATCGCGGTGCACAAGCGCCTACTTGAGCTCTACCGCAAGGAAACGACCATCCACACGTCGTTCCCACCCGACATGGAGCAACGGCGCCCACAGGATGTCGCGTGGGTTCTCGCTCGATTGGGGCGCCACAATCGACTGGAGGTTCCCCAACTGGAAGACGATATCATCCGTCTCGACGACCTGGTAGACGGACAGATCGTCGCTGGACTCGAACGACTCCTCGCACGGCTCCAAACATCCCAACAGAAGCTCCTCGAGCTCCTCGAAAAGCTATCAGCGGGCGACGCTTCGGTGCGGCCCCAGATCGACCAACTCGAGCAGAGGATCCGAGAAGACCTACGCCGCCTCTCCGCGGCTCGAGCTCGACTACGTAAGGAGGTCGGCGAGGAATACATGAATCTCGACGCGTTCCGAGCCATGGAAGCGCGGGTCCGGCATCAAGATATCAAAGGGTCCCTCGCCCGCGGCGACACAGGCGACGCGCTCCGCAAGGCACGCGAGACCCTGGATCAAATAGGTGCGCTTCAGGACGCGGTGCAAGATCGCGGTGCGAACGGCGAAGACACACGCTTATCTGAGGAGGAGGAGGCACGCATGCAGTTGCTGCGCGAGCTGAGTCGGCTCAAGGACGAGGAGAGCAAGATTCACAACGACTCCTCCGCCCTCGAACGCGCTTGGCGTACCGCCGTGCGCGAGGCGGATCCACCCAGCAACGAGACCCACTCCAGCCAGGCTCGCAAGCTACGCGAGGGCCTCGAGAACATCAACGATGCCCGTCTCAGTCGCCGAGCACGACGCGACCACGAGGACGCACGCGAGTATCTGGACCAACTCGAACACATCGAGCGTCTCGAACAACAGAACGGCCAGGACCGCCAGGACGGCCAGGACGCGCTGGCCCGCTACGATGCGGTTCGCAAAGCAGCGCACGCCATCGCTAGCGCCTACCAAGGCGCCGCCAACGGGGAAAAGGAGAAGCGGGCGCTCCGAAAGCTCCGCGCGAGTGCTCAATCCTTGGAGCAAAAACTACGGCGCAACCTCCCGTCGGCATTGGAGTCGTTGTCGGTCGACGAGAAAGATCGGTCGGGGAGCGTTGGGAGCCAACAGGCCATGCTACGCGAGCGTCTCGACGGCCTCATGCAGCAGCCCGGGACGCGAATCCTCCCCAACCCCGGACGCGTCGCGTTGCGCAGCGCGTCCGCAGCCATGCTCCGTGGTGAACGCGCTCTCCGCGGGCTCGACCCTGAGCAGGCCGCTGAGTCCACAACCCGGGCGCGGGCGGCCATACAGCGGGCGATCGACAGCTTGCGCCAAGGCGGCGCCCCGCCTCCCACCAAGACCCGCTCGCACGACGCTTCGACCGAAGGTGAACGCGACCGATCTCTGCGCGATGCGCTCATGGATGCGATGCGTGAAGATGCCCCCTCGGGCTTCGATGGATCTGTGGAGCGCTACTACGAGGAGCTGCTCCAGTGACGACCAGGAACCCCAAAACGTACTCCCGGCCCGCATACGGACGCCACAGTCTCCGCCGCGGTCGCGGGCTTCTCGCCCTGCTTGCCCTCTTGCCCCCGCTGTCTGGGTGGCTCCCCTCCTCAACCGCGCGAGCGGTTGCCAGTGATGACCTGGCGGCGTACCGGGCCTTCGACGCTGACTTGGGCGCGTGGGATCTCGCCGCTGCGAAAGATGTGGTCACGGCGATCCGCAATCCCGCGCAACGCGAGCTCCGCGAAGGCATACTGGAATTCTACGAATCGGACTACGAAGCTGCGCACGCCCGTCTCGCCGCGCTTCTCGCCGCGGGCACACTCGACGAAACTGGTGTCGCGCGCGCCGAACGAGTCCTTGCCTTGACCCGTGGTGCCCTGGACACCATGGGAGACGCCATCGTCATCAAGAGCGCGGACGGCAAGTTCGAGGCCGCTTTCGCCAACACGAAAGACACCATCCTCGCGCCATATCTATTCGAGGCGATGGACTCGGCTTACCAAGCGCTCGGGGACGACCTGGGCGTGTTTCCCCGGGACGCCATCCGCTTCGAATTCCTCGACAGCCCCGCAGACCTGGCTAAGATCACCCCCCTGACGCTCGACAACGTCTACACAACAGGCACCGTCGGGATCACAAAGTACCGTCGCATCATGATGGTCACGCCGCGCGTGATGCTCTACGGCTACGGCTGGATCGACACCGCCGTGCACGAGTACGTGCACTATGTGGCCACGATGCGCACGCGGAACCGCGCGCCAGTGTGGCTGCAAGAGGGTCTGGCCAAACTGTTCGAATCGAGGTGGCGAGCCTCCGCACCGCTGCCGCTCGAGGACCCCGTTCAGGCGCTCTTGCACCAGGCCATCGTCACCGATACCTTGGTCACGCTGGACGAGATGCAGCCCTCCATCGCCATGCTGCCCAGTCAGGAACGTGCGACCCTCGCATACGCGGAGGTGGAGACCATGCTCGGGTTTCTGCTGAAGCGTCGTGGTGAAGCAGGGCTCGCCGTCCTCATCGACCGGGTCACCGACGGCGAACGAGCCGAAGATGCCCTCGGCGTGGCCTGGGGCGAGTCCTTCGATTCGTTCTATGCCGCGTGGAAAGAATCCACGCGCAAAGCCACGGCTCGAAGCGAGATCCGCCCCATCGCGCAACTGCAGTTCCTCGATTCTGGTGACAGACCGGAGCACGACGGGGCACAAGCACCCGATCCATCGCTACTCGGCGACATCTTCTCCCACCTCGGCGGCGGGAAAGCGCGGCAACATGCGCGCCTGGGCGTGCTCCTCACCCTCCGGGGGCATAAGCTAGCGGCCACCGTGGAATATGAGAAGGCTCGCAGCTCCGGGTCCAAAGCGGCGAAGGATCCCGCCTTGGCCCGTCGACTCGGAGAGCTGCTCCTCGAACTCGGCCACCCGGACAAGGCCTCCCCACTGCTCGACCTCGCCGCCGCCCACGATTCACGCAACGCAAATCTCAGCGAAGCGCAAGCACGAGCGGCCCTCGCCACAGGCCAGCTCGAGAAGGCCAAGCACGCCGCCGAGCGGGCCTTGCGAGTCAATCCTTTCATCCCGCTACTCCATTGCGACCTCGCTGCGCTGGCGCAGGACGATGCCACACGCACACGCGAACTCAGCCTGTGTCCAGTGAAGGGCGTGCAGAACGAGTGACGGCGGAGGTCGAGAGGCGACGATAGAGCAACCAGCCGCCGTCCGCGCTTCAGCATTCAACCGCCCCTGCCACCGCCGGCCCTCACATAGATCGTCGCTTGGGGCATGCTCGCCATCGGCGGGCCACCGCGTGTTGCGTCGACAACCCGCGCCGACAAACCTCGGGGTCGAACCAAAGGAAGTTGCCTGTAGCCCTCGCCGTCCCCGGTGACTTGTTCCATATAGTCGGCCCACATGGGGATCGCCGTCGTATAGCTGGCATCTTTCTCGCCGAGAGATCGCTCGTAGGTATCGTCTCCCATCCACGCAGCCGTAACGTGTCGCGACGTAAAGCCTACGAACCAGGTATCGGTGGTGTAGGTGCCCTTGGACGCGGTACCGCTCTTGCCCCCAGCGGGCACGCCGATGCGCTGCGCCCCTGATCCGATGCCGTGGGAGACAACCTCTCGCATCAGTCGCGTGATCAGGAACGCGGTACGTGGGTCGACCACCTGGCGCGGAGGCTCGAGGGCCACTGCCGCCATACGATCGAGACGCCCCGCCACGTCCACCGCCGCGTCCTTGGGGTGACGATGGTCGATGAGCAACTCGCCGTTCCCATCGATCACTCGGCGCACATAGCGCTCGTCGAGCCACCTACCCCCTCGCACGAACACTGCGAAGGCCCGGGACAACTCGTCGGTCCGCAAGCAAGACGCGCCCAATGCCAGCGCCTTGTCCGCGATCAAATCGCTCTCGATGCCGAGCCGCCGCGACCAGGCGACCACTTCCTCCGCCCCGATCTTGAGGAACAGACGCAGCGACGCCGTATTCAGCGACTTGATGAATGCCGTACGGAGCAACACTTTGCCGTCCACCGTCTTGTCGATATTCGTCGGGCTCCACGTCTCCCCGTCTTCCGGCTCCCAGGCCTTCCCCTCGAGAATCGAATCCATCGCCCACTGGGGACTATCTAGGGCCAGCGCGTAGTAGATAGCCTTGTAGACGGATCCGGGCTGGCGGCATGCCTGCGTGGTGCGATTGAACTGCGAGCGATCGTAGTCATGTCCGCCGGCCATCGCCAGCACGTATCCTGTCTCGTGGTCGAACATGTAGATCGCGCCTTCAACGCGAGGTGTCTGGCTGAGGCGCACCACAACGTCCGTGTCCGGGGCCTTCCGGCGCTTCCGCGTATCGCGACGGACCCACACCACGTCCCCCACCTCCAGCGCACGGTCGACGCGGCCGATCTCTCGGTCATTGACCTGGCTGTTGCGATCATAGGGCGCGGCCCATTTCATGCCCCGCAACGGGAGCGTCGCGTCGACAGATCCGAGACTCACGTCGACGGATCGCCGCTCCACGCCGGTCACGAGCGCAAGATAGCGACGGGCGGGATCGGCCAGCGCCTGTGCACCGTACGCTTCGCTGAGGCGCTCCAAGAGGGTCTCACGGTCTTCGGCGCGACGCAGATGTCGAACCGGGCCGCGCCATCCTTGGCGACGATCAAGTTTCCGCACCGCCACATCCACCGCGCCACGAGCGGCAGACTGATAGCCCAGGTCGACCGCTGTTTCGATGCTCAGCCCCCCGGCCAGTACGGCCTCCTCACCCAGCTGCCGCACAAGCCGACGCCGAACGTGCTCCGCGTAGTACGGCGCGCGCCAACGAAACGGGTCTCTGTGCTCGGCGAGGGCGATCGGCTCGGAAGCGGCCGCATCCCGCTCGTCTGCGGTGATATAGCCCGCCTCGACCATGTCCTGCAGCACCACGTAGCGACGTTCCCGCGCCCGCTCACGGCTGCGATGGGGGCTGTAGCGAGTGGGTGCGCGCGCCAGGCCCGCGATCATCGCGCTCTCCGCCAGAGTGAGCTCACCGAGATCTTTCTCGAAATATCGTTCAGCCGCCGCCGCCACCCCGTACGCCCCGTGACCGAGGAAGATCTTGTTGAGATAGATCTCCAAGATCTTGTTCTTGCCCAGCTGCGACTCCATTCGAATCGACAAGATCGCCTCCCGAACCTTTCGCGCCAGGGTGCGCTCGTGCGACAGGAACCCCTTCGCCACCTGCTGCGTGACCGTCGACCCACCCTGACGGACGGTCCCTTCCCGGAGATTGGTCACCACCGCCCGGCCCAGTCCGCGCCAATCGAGCCCGCGGTGGGAAAAATAGCGTCGGTCCTCGGCGGCTAGGAACGCGTGGACCAACACCTCAGGCACTTCGTCCAAACCTGCGTAAGCCCGTCGCTCGGAAGCGAGCTCGGCGAGCAACGTGCCGTCGTCGGCGTAGATCCTCGTGATACCCGGCGCCTCCGCACGGAACCGCTCGATTGCACCAACTCGCGGCAGATCCGCCGCGAAGTAGCGGTACGCACCGCGCCCGGCGAAGAGGAACACGACGAACACAACGAACACGGCGAAGGCGTAGTCACGCAAAAGCCAGCCAAAAAGGCTGGCTCTGCGCGGGTTTTGGACCCAAACGCGGGGACTACTCTCCGGGGTCTGCTTGAGCCGTCTCAGCGTTAACCGTGGGAGAATCGGCAAATCGCTCCAATGATGTCAATGCTCGCTTCTCGAGCTTGTTGAGCGCCTCTAGACGTGCCTCGACCTTCTTGACCAGCAGTTGGTACTGGTTTGCGGCGTTGGTCTCGGGTTTGTCCCCGATCGCGTACTTGAAGATCGCTCCGCGCGATGAGATGGGCGTCACCTCGTCATTGGACAATACAACCTCGGGACCACCCACGATCTCGCGGATCGAGTGACCCACGGCCTTTGAGCCTTGTCCGGGCTTGCACGGCGTCTTGGCCTCGAGATCACAGATTTCCGCCACGTGCTCGACGAGCTTGCCCTTGTTCTCTTTTTTGTCTCTCTTGAGAGCAAAACGCCGAGGGCCCGCCATGCCTTGGCGCAACGCCAAGCCGTTGATGTTCACGTACTGGGCCAAATAGGGCAGATCGAGAGCCAGACCGTTGGCCTCTTCGTACAACTTGAACACCGACGTGATGGACTTGGGGTGCATGGAGGCCAACTGCCATCCGAACAGCGCGTCAGCGCGTGGAAAGTCTTTGAGGTTGGTGTTCACCAACTCGGCGTAGGCCATCGCGCCCTTTTTGGGGTCCTGGAGCACCGCCTCTTTCGCGGCGTGCAGACCCAACGAGATGCGCGCTCGCTTGTCCTTGACCCGCCCCACCTCTTGAAACATCTCTGCGCCCTTGCGCTCGGCGCTTTCGATCCGACTGCCGGTGTCCGAGACGTTACGGCCGACCCAACCAAACAACGAGCCGAGCCCGACGCCGGCGATCGCTACGACCAGCATGAGCCCCGTGGACTTGCGCGGACGGACGTCCACGCCACCGTCTCCGTCGCCGATGAGCCCGTCCCCAGGATCGAAAGCCGCACCGCCGCCAAACGGCGCACCGTCACTCGCCGCCGCAGCGCGAGGCTGAGGTGCCGCCGCCGGCCGGGGTGCGGCGGGCGCCGGCTGGGAGGCGGGCGCCCTCGCCTGGGGTTGGGCAGGCACGGGCGCACTCGCCTGGGGTTGGGCAGCCGCTGCCGGCCGCTGCGGAGCCGCTGCTTCGGGCTGAGCGACGTGTGCCGCACGAGACGCCGCCGCAGGCGGTGACGGAGCGAGACGGGTACGTGAAACTGGCGCGGGCGCCTTTGCGCCTTTTTGGGCCAGGCGCGCCTTCAATGCGCTGAGGTCTTTTCCGGTTTTCTTGGGTGTGCTCAAGGTTGAAATCCCCCGGCTGTGGCAACAGACGCGAATCGTACGGAGACAGGCTGTGCAGAGCCAGGTAGTGCAGAGCCAGACCCCGGCAAGCACGTGAGCATAGGGACAAGAGCTCAAGCGTGTCAACGGGGGCACGGAGCAAGAGACCTGTGCGGCGGCCGCAGCTACCGACCTGTGTGGAGCCAAACGGGAAACCGATGGTGAGGCAAACGGAAACGACGGGTGGGCGATCCCCAAGCGCGTGCTGCTGCATGGAGCAAGCGGCGGTCGACGGCACACGTTTTTCAGCGCGCCTCAATCGAGATATGGCGCGAACGGTGGCGTGCGCGGCGACGTCCGATCGCCAAGCCACCCGCAGGCATCCATCCATCCAGTGGATGGTCGGGCGCGTACCCTGGCGCACTGCCTCGGGTTCGTGGGCTTGGGTGCGTGCGGGGTCGCCTGGCCAGTCACCAGACGACGCGATTCACGCCACACGTTGCGCCCACGCCCGCAGGACAGTCCGTCCCCGCACGCTCCGTGCCATGTCCGCCCCGGCCCGTCCCTAGGCGTCGCTTCAGGCAGAAAACTAGCCACACGACCACGGGTCTGGGATCTACAGGTGATGTCCAACGGAGCGACACACCTCGTCGAAACAGGGAGCGTCCAATCGGGACTCGATCGCTTGGCTGCCGGCGAAGGCCCGGATCTCTCGCGCTGCCACGTCGCCCTGCTCTGCCACCCCGCCTCGGTGGACAAACGTATCCGCCACGTGACAGACATCTTCCACGATCTCGGGGTCACGGTAGTGAGCCTGCTCGGCCCGGAGCATGGGATCGAAGCGGCGGCCCAGGACATGGCCGAGGTGCCAGGGGATCCGCTTCTATCTCCCAGCCAAGACGCGGCTTACGGTCCCCGAACGCCGCAATACAGTCTCTACGGCAAAAATGCTGCGAGTCTCCGACCCACGGTCGACATGTTCGGCGACGCAAACTGGCTCGTATGCGATCTGCAGGATGTTGGTTCCCGCTACTACACGTACGTGTGGACCGCTGTGATGGCGGCCGAGGTCGCGCTGGCCGACGGGCGAAATGTACTCATTTTGGACCGACCCAACCCCATCGGGGGAGGCGACCACAGTATCGAAGGCGCCACCATCGAAACGGGCTTCGAGAGTTTCGTCGGCTTCCACCCCGTCGCGGTGCGGCACGGGATGACCCTCGGCGAACTGACCTGCATGGCGCTGGCGGAGCGCGGCACGTCCACGCGCGACCGTCTGAAAGTACTCACATGCTCCGGGTGGCGCCGGGACATGCTTTTCCCCGCCACAGGGCTGCGGTGGGTGATGCCGTCTCCCAACATGCCGACGTTCGATACGGCGATGGTCTATCCCGGCCAGTGCTTGTTCGAAGGTACGCAGCTGAGCGAAGGTCGTGGCACCACGCGGCCATTTGAAATCGTGGGCGCGCCGTGGGTCGACGGACGCGCCCTGGCCGACGCGGTGACGCGGGAGGAACGCCCGGGCATCGTCCTGCGGCCACTCCGTTTCACGCCGACCTTTCATAAACACGTGGGTATCACCTGTGGCGGTGTACAACTGCACGTGGTCGACGCGAACGCCACCCGCAGCCTCGGTACCGCAGTCGCGCTGCTTCGGGAGCTATGGCGCCAGGGGGCGGCGCGTCGCGGCGCGAACGCCTTTCGCTGGCGTACGGAACCCTACGAGTTCGTATCGGATATCCCCGCTGTCGACCTCCTCGCCGGCGGGAGCTGGCTGCGCGAGGGAATCGAGTCGGGTGTTCCCGCGCCGGATCTACTTGCCTCCCAAGCCGATGCACGCGACGCTTTCATCGCACGCCGCCGCCCGTTTTTGGTCTACGATTGACCCTCGCCCGATGGGTGTCGGCTGCCGCCCGATCCCGATGCCGTCGCGGGGCAACGCTATCGTCGCACGATGGACACGACCTCCCCAAACGCACAGGCCGATGCGGCCGGACCGGACCTCCGGCTGCGCCGCTTGTTGTGGTCCACCTTTGCGACCTTGGCCGCCCTCTTCGCGGTCGTCGTCACCACAGGTTTCTTCTTCCACGCGGAACTCCTCGCTTCCAGCCGGTGGTTCGTGGAGAAACTCGGCGGACCCGGCGTGGCACTCGGTTTTTTCATCCCCGATGCCTTCACCGTGCCCCTCCCCAACGACGCCTTTTCCACCGCCGGCTTGGTGGGCGGCATGGACTATTGGCAGGTCGTCGCCTGGGGCAGCATGGGGAGTCTGGCAGGGGGCTCCACCGGCTACTGGATCGGCCGCTCGCTGCTCAGCCGCAGCCGCAGATTGCGCGAATTCCTGGCCCGCCGCGGCGGCGATGTGGCCCAGCAGATTCAACGCGGCAACAAGTTCTTGCTCGCGGCGGCAGCCCTGACTCCCATGCCCTACTCCGTCGTGTGTTGGGCCGCGGGAGCAGTGCGTATGCCCTTCGGCGCCTTCCTTGCGATCTCGTCCCTGCGGATCGTGCGCGTGAGCGGGTGGCTGTGGCTGATCGAGCAGGGCCTCGTGAGCCTGTCCGAGTAACTGGCCGCCCTAGCCCGTCCGTGCGGCAATCTCGAGCCGCTGGGGAGAGCGGCGCAACGCGAATCCGTCGCCCTCCGCCACGACCTGCACGCTGTCACCGGAACGCACCTGCCCTTCGAGGATGCCGCGGGCAAGGAGCGATTCGACGTGCCGGCCGAGAAGATGCCGAAGGGGACGCGCCCCAAGGCCCACGTCATCACCAGCGAGGGCCACCAACCGATCAGCCGCGCCCGCCGACAAGCTGTAGTGAATCTCGCGATCACGTGCCAGCCGCTGCGCGGAGGCTTGGGCCAGAAGCGCACAAATCTGTCCCAGTTGCCGCCGATCGAGGGGATGAAGGACGAGCGGCGCTTCGATCCGATTCCATAGTTCGAGTGGAAAGGCTGCCTGCGCGGCCTCAAGCACCCCCGTTTCGCGCGCGCCAGCATCGCGGGCCAACAGCTCGCCCCCCAGGTTCGACGTCATGATGAGCACGCAATGGCGAAAATCCACTCGCCGGCCGCGGCCATCGGTCAGCCAGCCTTCGTCGAGTACCTGCAGCAAGAGCTGATGCACGTTGCGATGGGCTTTTTCGATCTCATCGAGCAAGACGACGCGATGCGGCTGGGCCAGCAACGGCTCCACCAGCGCCCCCCCACTCTCGTGGCCAACGTAGCCCGGCGGCGCGCCCACGATGCGCGCGACGGAATGGGCTTCCGAGTACTCGCTCATGTCGAGACGAAGCAAGTTGCTCTCATCTCGATACAAAGCATGGGACAACGCCTTTGCGATCTCCGTCTTCCCGACCCCGCTCGGGCCCAGCAGCAACGCGCTCGCCATGGGGCGCTGTCCGGCAAAGCCGGCGCGATTGCGACGGATCATCTCGGCGAGCGTGCGCAACACGTGGTCGTGCCCCACGACACGCTCCGCAAGCGAGCGCTCCAGGTGGAGCACCCCGTCCGCATCCTCGTCGAGGATCTGCGCCCGCGAGAGGGCCGTCCGCCCCTCGATAATCTCGAGCCAGGTGTCCCGACCCACCTCCTGCTCGCCCCGTCTCACCGCCCGCCCGCACGCAAGATCGAGCAGATCCAGCGCACGCGCGGGCATGGCGAGACCGCCGAGCCAACGATCCGCGAGACGCGTCAACTCGGCAAGATTCGCGTCGTTGGCGAAACGAACGCCATGCTCTCGGAGCACGGATGCCCCCGCACACGCGACTGCCTCCTGCACGGAAGCCTTGTCGAGTTGCGGAAGTTCAACAATATCAAATATTTCGGACGCACTTGGCATCCAAGACTCGAGCCGAGATCGACCCTCGAAACTGAGGGGGGTGACGACGGGAGGCTCGGCCGTCGCCCAAGCGTGCGAGAGGGCGGTCGCAAAGGGAGGGCAGCCGTCGCCGACCACGCGATCCAAGTCGTCGAAAATCACCACCGCGCCTTGTTCGTCAGCACGCCGCAGATCCACCCGCAACGCCTCGTCGTCTCCGTAACATGTCGCCTCGAGCCGCACGACGTCGCGGGCGAGGACGCGAGCGAGATGGGAGGCCACGAGTGTGCGCCCGCTGCCGTGCTCGCCCACGAGCAGTGGAGGTCGCGCGGTGTGCCGCATCACCGCGTCCGCCAACTTCGCCAGCACGCCATCGCGCCCTATCAGAGGAGGGAGCTGCGCCGCCTCAACCCGGCGAAGCGAGGGCGTCCCGGGCCCCATCGCAACCCCAGCCGAGGCCTCCCGCGCGGGCGCACGCGCAGGTTCACACGCTCGCACGCTCTGTCGCCCACACGCGGGCAGATTCTCTCGCTCGTTCTTTCGCGCGCTGTGATCCGCACGCACCGCTTCCACTCGCGCCGCTTCCACCCGCGCCGCTTCCACCCGCACCGACCCCGCGCACCGCTCCCCCCCCCGCGGCCTCCGTCGTGCCGGCCGACGGGCCCCTTCGACCCGCCCCCCCCGCTGGGGCTCGGTCCGTGGCGCCGCGTGCGCCGACGAGCCCCTCGGCCGGTTCGCCGAATCCGACTCTTGACGCCGAATCCGCTCGATCACCGCCTTGCGAAGGCGAACGCAGGACACGCCACACCGTTCGATCAGCCGGTAGGCGTGACAATCTGCGCTGCGGACCACCGCCAACAGCTCCGCCAACGCCCAGCCCCCCGTGTGACCCGTGCCGCCGCGCTGCGTGAGACGCAGTTGCCAGTCGGCAGGCTCGCCCCGGATCTCGCGGTGCAACGCAGCCTGCCTCTGACCCAGGTCCGCGCCGGAGAGTCCGAACGCACCGAGCAACGCCCCTACGGCCTCGTCTTCGCACAGCCGTACCAAAAGGTCGCAAGAGCAGCCACGGGGTCGTCGACCCCGCTCTTTTGGCCGGAGAGCGACGGTGCGGACGGGAGTGCTGTCGGCCATCGCAGCACGCTAGCAACAGAAGTTCAGTGTCCCAAAGAACCGACGCATCGACGCGCCGTGAGACGGCTGGCGCCCCGAACTCGGCCCCGTTCGGATCGGAACTGAAGGTCTGCGTTTGTCCGCCGAATGACCGGGCGTGGGGTCCGTGATGAACCTGGTCATGGCGCTGGCGGCGGTCGGCACTGCACCGGCGACGGTCACCGCTCCCACGACCACCACGCCGACCGCGGACCCCCGACACTGCTGCACCCATCTCTCTCAACTCTCGACGCACCTGCGCAGTCTCGTGTCCCAGCCGACAGCGGCCAACAACGCAGATCTTCGCGCCCACGAGAAAATGGGGCTGCCGCCTCCGGCGCTTGTCGGCCTTGCCCACCTGGTCCGTCTCTACGACCGCCGAGACCTGCTCGACATGGTGTCCTCCTGGTCGCACCACCGTAGCCCCGCCGTCCGGGCCGCGACGCTGTGGACGTGGACCACACTCGACCGCTCCTGGGCACCGAAGTTGCTGCGTCAGGCCCTAGACGACCCCTCAGCTGCGGTGCGCAAGCGGGCGCACACGCTCATCGTTTCCTACCCCGACCCGCGCTTGGAGGCTCATTTGCTCCGCCACCTCGCCGCGGGCGAAGCCAGCGCGGTGACGGCGTTGACCGCCGTCGCCACTCCAATGTCTCTCGACGCCTTGCGTGACCCGTCTTCGGGCATCTCCCCCCCGGACGCAGCGCGCCTGTTGTGGGCCCTCCTCCACCGCCCCGAATGGGCGGCGCCCGAGGACCGAACGTGGATGGAGCGCGAGCTTTCACGTCACATCTCGGCCGGACGGCAAGGAGCGCCATGACGCAATACTGTCGCCAACTCGGTCGCCGTGCCGAATCCATTCTTCCGCTTCTGGTCCTGCTCGCTACCTGGGGTCTGTTCGGCTGCGGATTGGCCATCCAACTTGATCGCCCCCCCCACGGCAGCTTCGCACCTCTGCTCGGCGCGACCACAGCTGCCCACGCCCCCAGCGGGCCGTTCCGACCCTTGGCCATCCTGGTCACCCGACGTGGTCTGCATGCTCTCGACCCCACGACGCGGACCACCCTGTGGCGCTCGCCCCTGCGACCCACCGCACACATGAGCGCGAACCGACGGATGGTATTCGTGCCTGTCAGCGGCCATCGGGTCGTGGCGTTGGATCGCCGAGACGGTCGCCATCGATGGGCCCGGGAGCTCCCCGGTGAGGCCCTCATCGGCATCTCGGCCTCAGACGACCTCTTGGTAGCGACGACCACGGGGGGGCACGGACGACGCCGAAACGCCATCGTGGCGTTCGCAGGCGACGATGGCCAACGGTTGTGGGTGCGACCCCTCGCAGACTCGCCGGGCGTGCCGGCGGTGGGCGAAGGCTGGGTGGCATTCCCGTTGAAAGGCCAGCTCGTGGCGCTCCACGGTCGTCTGGGTCGAGAGATCGCGCGCACCGGACTCCCGGCGGACACCCGCTGGCAGCGAGCCGAGTTCCGCAACGGCAGCCTCGCGGTGTGGTCCCGATATGAGCGACTGGCGATCGCGGGCACCGCAAGACCTGCTCGTTTCAAATGGAGCCGTGTGCTGCCTGGTTACGACACTGCCGCGGCGGACCCGGGGCACGACGACAGCGAGCGCCTCCGATGGTTCGCGGCGCCGGCTGCCCATCCAGAGGGCGTGATCGCGGTGGTGGCACAGATCCGCCGTGCCCTCGTGGGAATCGAGGCCAACAAGGACGGCGCGCCGGTGCGGGTGCGTTGGATCCACCTCGCCTCGCCGGGGGAAGAATACGTGGGGGGATCGATGCGGGGGAACAGCATGACCCTCGTCAGCGAGAACGGATCGATCGCCGAACGACGTGCGGATACGGGCGAGATGATTGGGTGGTGGCGTCGCCAGGAACCCACACACGGCGCCATGCTGCTCGAATTCGGTCACCCGGCGCCGCAGCAGCCCAAGTTCCGTGACACGCACCTCGACGACCGCTCCCGCGGGCCCCCTCCGAGTACCGAGCAACTGCTCGCCGATCCAGACCCGCGCTTGTACCCGGTGCAGAGCCTCATCGTCCGCATCGGTGCCGCGAGTCTCCACACGTCGGAGGTCCATCAAGCGGTCCGGCGACTCGCCGCCGGGGAACTGCGTGAGACTTCAGGCGAGGTCACGCGCGAGCTCGTCGCCCAAGCCAAGCACCTGCTCTCCGATCCCGTCGCCGGGACCCGTCGCGGCGCGCCGCGGGATCGAGGCGATCCGGCCGATTCCGGCGAACCCAGCAATTCGGACGATCCCGGCGCGATCGTGCTGGCTCAGGGCCCTGCGTTCGTCGCAGCGGATCCGGCGACACGCAAGTCGGTGAGTGCGCTCCTTCACGCGTTCACGGCCGCCGAGACACTACCCTCCGTGGTCGCCAGCCTCTGCGAAGATGGCGGAGGAGCGGCTCTCGCATCCTTGATGCAGTTCGCGTGGCGCTACCACAGCGACCCAGCAACGGTGGCCGAATCGAGTGCGGTGATCGATGCCATCCGATGCCTGATGGACCACCCAGACGTCGCTACGCAGCGGCAGCTGGCCCGTATCGCACTCGATCCCTTCACCGACGCTCGGGTGCGGCGCCAACTCGCGCCTCCGCAGGTGCCGCCCGCTGGCGAGCTTCCCTAGACTGCCCGATCCGGCAACCGCCGCGACCTCCCCGGACCGGCGCCGCGAAATTGTCAACCGTCCTGCGGACCTGCGTGCACTTGTGGTGCGCCAGTGGCCTCCACACTCGCAAATATCATGCCCGCGCACCCGTTCCTTCATTTTCTCATGTCCATCGTCTCTGCTGCCTGCCTCGCCGCCTGTTCTGAAGGGTCATCCTCAGGGCCGGGCGCCCTCTCCCAAGGCCACGCGGCGAGCGACGACCTCAGCCCATCTCAAGACCCCCCCGGCGGGCTCGACCCGGCCGATGTGCCGATGTTCGTGAGCATCGGTTGCGATGACAACATGGAAAGCGAAGGCGTCGAGTGGCTCACCAGCTTCGCGCAACAGCGCAATCCAGCGGGGAGCGGGCAGACGGCGACCTACGATGGTGCGGCGTTGAGCTTCACCTTCTACCACACGTCCAAGTACGTCGGCCTCGCTGGCGAGTCGTGGCTGGCCGCCTATGCTGCCGGCCACGAAGTGGGGAACCACACAGAGAGCCACAGCACCTCGAGCGAGACCACTGCCGACGACTGGCGTTGGGAGATGCAGGAGTGCGACAGCGAAATCTCGAAGCTCGGTATCCCCGACGACGAGATTCAAGGCTTCCGCACGCCCTTCCTGGGCACCAACGACGAAGTACTGACCGTCGTACAGGAAATGGGCTACCGCTACGACTGCAGCCTCGAAGAGGGATTTCAAACCGACCACGACGGAACCAACTTCCTATGGCCCTACACGCTGGACACGGGCAGTCCCGGCAACGACCTCCTCGTCGAATGGGGAACGAAAAGCACCATCGGTTCCCACCCCGGGCTGTGGGAGATGCCGGTGTACGCACTCATCGTGCCCCCAGACGACAGATGCGCCGAGTACGGCATCGAGCCAGGTTTTCGCGCGCGACTGCAAGCGGTCCAGAGCTACTTCGACGTCGAGGGCGGGAAGATCACCGGTTTCGACTACAATTTGATCGATCCTTCGGTATTCGCCATGAGTGGCGAGGAGTTCGCCGCCGTGCTTAAGCATTCCTTCGATCTGCGACTCGAGGGCAACCGAGCTCCGTTCATGCTCGGCGCCCATGCGACCAACTACGTGGCGGACAAAGAGGAATACCGTGACGCCCTCACCTCGTTCATCGATCACGTGCTCGATCACCCCGATGTTCGCGTGGTGAGCATCTCGCGGATCCTCGATTGGCTCAAGGATCCGGTCGCGGTCTCCCGCTGAGGTCGCAGTAGGAACGGGCCTTAGCTCAATGGGGTCGGCCCGCCCCCCGCACAGATCCCAGCGAGCGAAACTATCGCACTGGGCTCCTCTACCTCGGGTCGTGGCGTCGAAGCGCTCATCAGGCCAAGGATGCAGGATGCAGGATGCGTGGGCGTGGTATCCAACGCTCGGCGAGGGAGTGCATTCGACTCCAGGTCATCCGATGCCGCTGACTTCGCCGCCGCAAGGCATGCAACCAGGCCTTCGTGACCTCGTCGCGAAACACTTGCAAACGGTGACCATTTGTCGGGATTGCATGATAGGCGAAATAGCCTCTCACGACCCGACGAATCCACGCCCCTTGAACGGGTACGGGGAGATGACGCCACCGAAGTAGCGCCCCACGGATAGCCTTCAATCGTAGAGCCATCCGCTTCCTCGATGTTCGTCGAACCAGCTTGAACCTCCCCTCACGCGCCCTCCCGCAAATATGCGTGAAGCCGAGAAAGTCGAAGGTTCCGGGCTTGCCCTCCCCTCGCTCTTTGCACTGAATAGACGCGAGCGCATCAAGCGAGTCTTGTCGGGATGGAGTTCCAAGCCAAACTTTGCCATACGGGCTACAAGCTCGGCCCAGAGCCGACGCGCATCGTCCTCGTACTGAAAACCCAACACACAGTCGTCGGCATAGCGCACGACGATTACATCGCCGCGCGCATGTCGACGCCGCCATTGGGCCACCCACAGATCGAAGACGTAGTGAAGGTAGACGTTCGCCAACAACGGCGAGATCGTAGCGCCCTGCGGGCTTCCCTTCTCTGTCCGTGTCTTGATCCCGTCCTCGACGACTCCCGCCCTCAGCCACTTGTGGATGAGTCGAAGGAGTCGTCGATCTGCTACCCGGTCCTCGAGCATCCGCCGCAGCCATTCGTGGTCGATGGCATCGAAGAATCCACGAATGTCGGCATCGAGCACCCAGATCACCTTCTTCCTGCGGATCCCGGTGGCAAAGGCGTCCAGCGCCATATGCTGGCCGCGTCCTGGCCGAAATCCGTAGGAGAAGCCAAGAAAATCCATCTCGTAGATGGCGTTCAACACCTCAACGACCGCTCGCTGGACGATCTTGTCCTCCAGTGATGCGATCCTCAATGGACGCTGTGACCCATCAGGCTTTGGAATGAACACCCTTCGTGATGGCCTCGCTCGATACGACCCCTCATGCAGCTTCGTGTGCAGGAGCTTGAGATTTCTCTCAAGCTCCTCCGCATACTGCTTCCACGTCACGCCATCAACCCCGGCTGCCGACGTGCGCCGTGTAGCGCCCGAAATGCAGCCCGCAAGCTATCTACCGTGACATGGTGGAGGAGCGCTGTGAACTTCGCATCCTTGTCTCTTCTCGCTACTTCGCGCACACGCTCCAACGCACTGGGCACACCATGATTCCGGCTCTGCGTCCGGGGCATGTTTTGTTGGTCCGTGTTCCCCTTGGTCGATCCCCTTTCCTCCACGTAGACGTTCAGCCCCCTGCTGGTCATCGGCAATCAGATGTGG
Source organism: Nannocystaceae bacterium (assembly GCA_036479215.1). GTDB lineage: Bacteria > Myxococcota_A > Polyangia > Nannocystales > Nannocystaceae > FL481. Next base: position 81,680 of record JAZGFE010000285.1, read on the forward strand.
AATGGCCTCATCGTCATGGCAGCACCTACATCCACGGACGAGTTGGCCCTCATGGTCGAGAATCTGGTACGTGACTACGTGGCA